>OZ239628.1:0-470000 GCA_965195345.1 uncultured Thiomicrospira sp.
TGCAACACCAAGAACTTCATAAAAATCTTTTTCCATAAATGACTCTCTAAAACAAAAGCGGATTGCTGGTTTTAACCATGCAATCCGCTATCTTATTGGTAAGGTAGCCGATTATTTGCTATCTTCTTCGCCTTCAACTTCTTCATACTCCGCTTCAACAACGTCTTCTGCATCTTTCGTTTCATTTTCTGCTGTTTCAGAAGGTTGCTCTGGCTTTGCTTTCCCAGCAAGCTCAGTGCTTTTAGTTATCAATGCCTGAGTTTTTGCTTCGATGTCCGTCTTATCATCCGTTTTCACAGCCTGTTCAACGGAGGAAACAGCTTCTTGCAAACCATTCTTCTCTTCGTCAGATAAATTATCACCTACCTCACTCAACAAACCATTTGCAGTATATATCGCAGACTCGGCAGCATTGCGCACACTTACTAATTCTTGGAACAGGCGATCTTCTTCAGCATGCAACTCAGCATCATTAATCATCTGCTCAATCTCAGCTTCATCCAATCCTGAAGATGCTTTTATGGTAATGGATTGTTCTTTACCCGTATCTTTATCTTTGGCTGAAACATGCAGTATACCATCAGCATCAATATCAAATGACACTTCAACTTGTGGTGTTCCTCTTGCAGCTGGGCGAATACCCTCCAAATTAAATTGACCAAGCGACTTATTGCCACTTGCTTGCTCACGCTCACCTTGTAAAACATGCACTGTTACAGCTGTTTGATTATCTGCCGCCGTTGAAAAAACTTGCTTGGCATTGGTGGGAATCGTTGTGTTTTTCTCAATCAATTTGGTCATAACACCACCCATTGTTTCAATCCCTAAGGACAGTGGTGTAACATCCAGTAATAATACGTCATTAACATCGCCACCAAGTACCGCTCCTTGTATCGATGCGCCCATCGCGACAGCCTCATCTGGATTAACATCTCGGCGTGGTGCTTTTCCGAAAAACTTTTCCACTTCCTTTTGAACCATAGGTGTACGCGTAGAACCTCCTATCAAAATAACTTCGCTCACTTCATTGGCGCGCAACCCAGCATCTTTGAGTGCTTGTTCGCAAGGTCCTATTGTTTTCTTAACTAAGCCCTCAATTAATTTTTCATAATTAGCGCGCGTTAAGGTGAGGTTCAAATGTTTTGGTCCATTTTGATCCGCTGTGATGTAGGGCAAATTTATTTCAGTTTGGTCGCGCGTTGACAATTCGATTTTTGCCTGTTCAGAAGCTTCTTTCAAACGTTGCATTGCAACAGGATCTTTACTCAAATCGACACCTTCTTGTTTTTTGAATGCTTCAGATAGATGCCTGATTACGCACATATCAAAGTCTTCTCCTCCTAGAAAGGTATCGCCGTTTGTTGATAGTACTTCAAATTGTTTTTCACCATCAATATCAGCAATTTCAATAACAGAAATATCGAATGTTCCTCCACCAAGATCGTATACAACAATTTTAGCATCGCCTTTGACCTTATCCATACCATAGGCTAATGCCGCAGCGGTTGGCTCATTGATAATACGCTTCACATCAAGACCAGCAATTCGCCCTGCATCTTTGGTAGCTTGACGTTGAGAATCATTGAAGTATGCAGGCACTGTTATAACAGCTTCGGTGATCTCTGAACCAATGTAATCTTCCGCCGTTTGCTTCATTTTCTGTAAAATTTTAGCTGAAATCTCAGGTGGCGCCATGCGCTTATCAGCAACTTTCACCCAAGCATCACCATTTTCAGCTTCCACTATCTCATAAGCGACCATCTCTTTATCTTTAGACACTTCTTTGTCTTTAAAGCGACGACCGATCAACCGCTTAATAGCATAAAGCGTATTTTGTGGATTAGTGACCGCTTGACGTTTGGCTGACTCACCAACTAAAACCTCATCATTTTTGAAAGCAACAACCGAAGGAGTTGTTCTTTTTCCCTCTGCATTTTCAATGATTTTGTATGTATCACCATCACGGATGGCAACACAGGAGTTCGTTGTTCCTAAATCAATTCCTATTACTCTTCCCATTTTCTTTACCTCAAATTATCGTGTAATGTATTTATATGAACACTTTTTATAAAATCAAGTGGCAGTGCTAACAACGACCATTGCTGGTCTAACAAGCCTGCCGTTCAGTTGAAAACCTCTTTGATAAACTTCAACAATACAATTTGCTTCCATTTCGTCACTTGGTTGCGTTGTCATCGCTTGATGTTCATCCGCTTTAAACGGTTCTCCTCTACTAGGCATAATTAATTCAACACCAGCATCGTCTAATGCTTTAAGAAAAAGCTTTTCAATCATTGCTAAACCATCTAAGAGTTTCTCCACATCAGCATTTTGGCTGCTTTGTCTGCCTGTCTCGAAGCTATCGAGAATTGGCAATAAAGCCTTCAACAAGCCTTCATTCGCATATTTATGAGCATGAACAATATCGCGCTCTGACCGACGACGCAAGTTCTCCATTTCTGCAGCCACACGTAGAACCTTACCCTCTGCTTCCTTTAATGCTTCTTGTAAAGATTCAACTTGACGGTTCAATTGAACGAATTCATCAGCATTTTCTTTTTCAAATGAAACAGCCGAGTTCGCTGCGTCTTGATGCTCCTCCTGCTCAATGCTTTGCTTTTCCCTCTCAACCGTTTCTTGCTTTTCGTTATCTTGTTTATTCATGCGTATATCGATCTGGTTATATGAAATGTTTTGTTTAATTTCTACGTATATAGGGACGAGCATAAAAAAATCAACCAAAAACCGTATTTTATTTGTACTATTCAAGGCGAAAATTTCAGACTCATACTGGGGTTTGAGTTTATATTCATTTCTTTACTTAAGGTACAATTAATAAATCGTGTCTTTAAGTATCATCATCCCCACCTATAAAGAGGCCAACAATCTACACGCTATCACTCAATCCATCAGTGATGCTCTAGCTTGTGTTGATTTTCCTTGGGAAATATTATTTATGGATGATAATTCAGAAGATGGAAGCATTGAAATAGCTGCTGATTTGTTGCACCACTTTCCAGTACGTTTGATTACACGCACCCAAGATAAAGGCTTGTCGCAATCTGTTATTCATGGTTTCTCTGAAGCCGCGTATAAACATTTAATCGTCATGGATGCAGATTTGTCTCATCCCGCCACTGCCATCCCTCAACTTTATGAAAAACTCGCTAATGGTGAGGCCAACTTTGTCATTGGTTCACGTTATGTAGATGGGGGCGCCTTGGATTCAAACTGGGGGTGGTTTCGCCGATTAAATTCTTATGTGGCTACTTGGTTAGCCTTGCCTTTGGTTAAAGTTTCGGACCCTATGTCAGGATTTTTTGGCATCAGCAAATCCTCACTTCCTGAACTGCACAGACTCTCCCCAATTGGATATAAAATTGGGCTTGAAGTACTCGTTAAAGGTGAATACAAAAATATATACGAACACCCTATACACTTTCAAGACCGACAATTTGGTGAAAGCAAAATGACGTTTAATGAGCAACTACGCTATTTAAGACACTTACGGCGTCTTTATCAATATCGATTTACTACTTGGGCAGAGCTTTTTCAGTTTGCGCTTGTAGGTGCTTCAGGTTTTGTCATTGATTTGAGTTTTTACTTATTGCTTCAAGTGCTTTTTTCTATTCCTCATCAGGTAGCGCGAGCCATCTCATTTTGGCCAGCTGCAACGTGGAATTGGTTTCTCAACAGAACCATAACATTTAGTCATCGAAATAAACGACCTCCTTTGCTTCAATGGGCGGAATTCTGCACAAGCAGCCTTCTTGGGTTCACCATCAATGTAGGCAGCTACCAAGTACTTACGTCTTACGTACCCTTCTTTACAAAATATCCAGTAATCACACTAATTACTGGCGTTCTGTGTGGAATGGGTTTCAATTTTTTATTTTCAAATGTATTTGTTTTCAAACAATTGCGTGATGAAGAACCAGGGAAAAATGGATACACAAAATTTTAGTAATATTAGTCGCCGAATCGCTGCAATGTTTTACGATAGCATATTGTTGTTTGCAATTCTTATGGCCTGTGCAGTACCTTTCGTTATCCTATTGGACAATACGCTTATCTCCAATACCTTCTATCTATTCCTCTTCCAAGCATCTATGATGCTTGTATGGGAATCTTATTTCGTATATTGTTGGCGACGAGGTGGTCAAACGCTTGGAATGAAAGCATGGAAAATTAAACTCGTTGATGGGGACAATCGACCTTTAGGATTTTTGCAATGCTTAAAAAGATGGATTTTTGCATGGTCATTGTTGCTTATCTTTCCAATATTACTTGCTGCCTATAAAAAAACAACTTGGTATGACAAAGCGACAAATTCATATATCTGTCGTACTTAGCTTGTACTAACCGTACCTGTCTTTCGCCATCAAATCATCAAATCTTATTTTGAAAATCATAATCAACCAATCCAAACCTTTAAGTCACTTACAACTCGAAGCAATTAAACCTTGGGCAATATCCATCGAAAACAAAGGGCAATATTGGGTGTTGCAATCAAATCAAATGCCTCCGCTATCCTCATGGCGAGAGCAGTGGTTAGTTGACTGCCATTGTTTGCCAAAAAATTGGGTAGGAGGTGATATTCGGTTAGTTGTTTGTGATATGGATTCAACATTCACTAATATCGAGTGCATCGATGAAATGGCGCGCAGTTTGGGGTGCTATGATGAAGTGGCAAAAATCACTCGGTGTGGAATGCATGGTGAATTAGATTTTTCTTCTTCTTTACGCCAACGCGTTTCAATGATTGCTGGATTAAAACAAGCAGACTTGCAAGCCATTTATGACCAGAAATTAAAACTCAACCCTGGAGCAGAAAAATTACTTTGTGATTTGAAATCAAAAAATATTGCATTTGCCCTTGCTTCAGGAGGGTTTGATTACTTTGCCAATCGTCTAAAGGAAGAATACCATTTTGAATATGCACACGCCAATCGTTTAGAAATTAAGGATGGTCGGTGCACAGGTTCTTTGCTAGGAAAAATTATCGATGGCGAAGAAAAAAAGCGATATTTGCTTGAATTATGTGCTAAAAAAGGCATCCAATCTCATCAAGTTATTGCTGTTGGTGATGGCGCAAACGACATTAAAATGATGGAAGTTGCAGGGTTAAGCGTCGCTTGGCATGCCAAGCCTGTAGTAAAAGAAATTGCAACGTGGCAGATAAATTATGGCGATTTAAGCCAAATCGCTTATGCACTTGACCTCTGATTTGCATATCGTTTCTCAAAAGCGCCGATTGCTCTATTCCACCGACTAAGTGCCCCTTCCAATTTAGAAGGTTGACATTCCCGTCTGGGATCTTCCTAAAATCAAGGCGTGAACATCCTCTGTCCCTTCATAAGTATTGACAACCTCAAGATTGTTCATATGTCTCATTATTGAATATTCATCCGATATGCCATTTGCGCCATGCATATCACGAGCCATTCGCGCAACAGCAAGCGCCTTTCGGCATGAGTTGCGTTTGAGCAATGAAATTAACTCAGGGGATATATCGCCTGAGTCCATCAATTCACTAGCGCGCAAACAACCTTGTAGACCAAGATTTATTTCCGTTTGCATCTCTGCCAATTTAAATTGAACGAGTTGATTTGCCGCTAAAACTTTACCAAACTGTTTTCTCTCCATTGTGTACGAGCGAGCCGCATGCCAACAAGCTTCAGCTGCTCCTAACGCCCCCCAAGCAATGCCAAACCTCGCATTATTCAAACAAGAGAACGGTGCCTTAAATCCTTCAGCATTTGCAAGTATTTGATCCTCAGAAACAAATACTTTATCCATAACTATCTCCCCAGTTACAGAAGTTCGCAAAGCCAATTTTCCTTTGATTGATGGAGCAGATAACCCCTCCATTCCTTTTTCTAAGATGAATCCTCTAACAGTATCTTGATCGTCTTTTGCCCAAACAATAAATATATCGGCAATGGGACTATTTGAAATCCACATTTTTGTGCCTTTTAGCACCCACCCACCTATGACTTTTTCAGCTTTTGTCCTCATAGATGCAGGATCAGAGCCCGCATCAGGCTCTGTCAAACCAAAGCAACCAATTTTTCGACCACTTGCTAAATCTGGTAAGTACTTATCCTTCTGCTGTGTACTACCAAATACATAAATTGGAAACATCACTAATGAAGATTGGACGCTCAACATCGAACGATAGCCAGAATCAACGCGCTCTATTTCTCGTGCTATAAGTCCGTAGGACACATAATCAACACCAGGGCATCCATACCCTTGTAAAGTAGAACCCAGCAAACCAAGCTCTCCCATTTCCTGAAAAATTTTTTTATCAGTATATTCTTCCCTATACGCTTGTACTACCCTTGGTTGTAGACTTTCTTCGGCATACTGCTTGGCACTGTCACGCACCATGCGATGCTCTTCGCTAAGCTGCTCTTCCAGTAAAAAAGGGTCTCTCCAATCCATCTTTTTCCAATCATTTCTCATTGCTCTTTCCTTTAAAACTCAAAATTGTTGCAATTTGTTCATCACTATAACCCAACACATCCCTTAAAACTTCTGTTGTGTGCTCCCCTAACAGCGGCGGGGGAAGATTGTACTCAATTGGTGTTTGAGAAAAACGTATAGGATTTGCAACTTGAGGCAGTTGCTCGTTTAATGAGTGTTTCATCGTGCGCTGCATCTTTCTTGCCTGTACTTGCTTATCGGAAAACACTTGCTGAATATCATTAACTGGGGCGCTAGGGATGCCATGCCGTGCGAACGCTTCTAACCAATGCTTACTTGAATGTAGTTCCATTATCTCACTAACAATCGGCACTAAAATTTGGCGATTTTCAACCCGTAAGCTGTTGCTTATAAACCGCTTATCTGAAGACAATTCTGGACGACCAGTTAACTCACAAAATCTAACAAACTGTCTATCGTTTCCTATAGCGAGCACAACAAAGCCATCACTAGTGGAAAATGTCTGATATGGAACGATATTTGGATGGGCATTACCAAGACGTTTTGGAATCTGTCCGCCTATTAAAAAATTCATTGACTGGTTTGCCAAAGCCGCTATTTGAACATCAAGCAGAGCTAAATCAATGTGCTGTCCTTCACCTGAATTCATCCTTTCAATCAATGCGCTTTGAATGCCAATCGTTGCATATAAACCAGAAAAAACATCTGCCACCGCAACACCGACTTTTTGCGGACCGCCTCCAAGTTGACTGTCCTCCTCTCCTGTTATACTCATCAAACCACCCATCGCTTGGATGATGAAATCATAGCCTGCCATATGGTTCATGGGACCAGACTGACCAAACCCTGTTATAGAGCAATAAATAATCCGTGGGTTTATCAATTTTAAACTCGAATAGTCCAATTGATATTTTGCCAATCCTCCAACCTTAAAGTTTTCAATGAAAATATCGCTCTGAACTGCTAATTCGCGAATAACTATTTGGCCTTGTTCTGTGGTTATATCTACGCAAATTGATTTTTTTCCTCTATTGGCAGATAAAAAATACGCTGACTCTCCTGTTTCTTCTCCATCGTCATTTCGCATCCATGGTGGTCCCCAATGGCGGGTATCATCACCGACAGAGGGACGTTCAACCTTAATAACTTCAGCACCCATATCTGCAAGTAGTTGACTAGACCATGGTCCTGCCAACACGCGACTCAAATCGAGAACTCTAATGCCGTGGAGTGGTTTGTTTTTTTTCATCGAAATCCAACAATTGAGAGATTAAGAACCATCTTCTAAACTGGTTTTCTGAAAGACTTTTTATGAATCTTGCTAAAAAAATCATTACTAGTAAGGTTAAGAATACTCTCCCGAATAAAACGACACTTATATCTGCTCCTATCAATATCATAAGCAAAGTGTCTTCAACAATCGAATGCGTTAATCCCAAAAAAATAAGAGCACAAATCAAATCGCGCTTTGGTATCTCCCGATCATTAGATTGATTGATTAACAGTCCCCCTCCATAGGCAATGCCTAATGTCATACCAATGATAGTTATCGTTATTGTCTTCTCGCCAATACCAATGATACGAAGAATAGGGTGAAGAATTTTAATCATCACTCGTTCAAAATGGGTTATTTTCATAAAATCAATAAGAGAAACCAAAACCAAGATGATAAGCCATATTTCAAACCAAATATAAGCTTGATACTTTGCCCATTCAAACCACTGTGAAGGTATCCCATTTTTAATTAGTATCAAATTGGCTGGCTGCTGAAACCAATCAAACAGAACATAGAGCCAAGCAAAAAAAGCAGAAAAAAACAATCCAAAAACAATGCGAAAAAAAATTGCAGTGAAGATTCGAAATCCTGCTTTTTGGACAATACGACCTTCAATGACCAAATTATGTGCAACAAGAATAAGCAAAGCCAAGGTGCTTACCTGAGCAACATTCAGTTGCAAATCATCCCATAAAGAAATCAAAAGAATAATCGCAGGGTAAATTTGCAAAAAAATAGCAGTCGCCCATATCACCCCTGCCTCTCCTGGCAAATTGAGCAATCCCATTAATGGGGACAACCAATAACCCACATAGTCTATAAATCCAAAGTTATCCTGTAAGTACTTTATTACAACCAGCAATGGTAAAGATATTTTGGCAACTTGCCAAAATACACGAACACTGTTAGAAAGGTTTCTGCTAACAAAGGCAAGCATCAGTACAATCGATGAATCGAATTATTTGCCAAATCAATGAGACTCTGCTTACTACGACTCTCACACAAACAATCTAAAGTAGAAATCGCTTGTTCCACCTTTTTCTTAGCGCAATTGCGCGCTTTGTCTATTGCTTGATATTTAGAAAAAATTCTCTGCACTTTATCTAAGTCAGATCTTTCGGGCGCTCCTATTATTTTTATAAGTGTATTCTTGTCAGCTTCATCAGCACTTTGCAAAGCATAAATCATAGGCAAAGTTACCTTACCTTCAACCAGATCATCACCTAGGGATTTACCTAAATATTTTTCATCACCAGTAAAGTCTAATATGTCATCTATAATCTGGAAAACCACTCCCAAATTCCTTCCATATAAGCCCATTTTTTTTTCGACTTCGTTATCAACCTCCGTTAAAAAAACTGCCAAATTAGCCGAAGTTTCAAAGAGACTCGCTGTTTTTCGATAAATCAGTTCAAAATATTCTTCTTCCGTAATATCTGCATTACCTATGCTCATCAGCTGCATGACTTCCCCTTCGGATATGCTGTTTGTGGTTTTTGCCAGCAACCCCATAACCTTTAAGTTCCGCACTTCAACCATGAGCTGGAATGATTTGGAATAAAGAAAATCACCGACAAGAACACTTGTAGCATTGCCCCATTCAGCATTAGCAGTCGGTTCGCCACGTCTAAGCGAGGATTCATCAACCACATCATCATGCAGGAGCGTTGCTGTATGAATTAATTCTATGACAGCAGCCAAAGTAATATGATGAGACCCTTCGTAGTTTAATGCTTTTGCAATCAGTAAACATATTTGTGGGCGCAGTCGCTTTCCTCCTGAACTGATTATGTACTGCCCAACCTGATTTACAAGCAACACATCTGATTGCAGAGATTGCTTGATTAACGCATCAAGTTTTGCGAAATCAGATTCTATTGATGGGCATATGGCTTTTTTTAAAGTCATGTGGATTGTGTGTCCTATGTTTGTCGCTCAGTTTTTTTGCAAGCCAATCGCTTGCATTTTTTTTGTCACGACTTAATTGTCTTTTCAGCTCGTCCAATGAGCCAAATTTAATTTCCTGACGCAAATGATGCATGAAATACAAATCAAGTTGTTGATCATATATGTCTTCATTAAATTCAAAAATATGCGCTTCAATTCTTTGTAAATTACCACCAATGCTGGGTCTATATCCAACATTTGCCATTCCAAAATGCACCGAATTATTAATGACGACCTTAACCACGTATGCACCGCATATAGGAGTAGGGTATTCTATTTCAATATTGGCAGTAGGATAACCTAAAGTCCTCCCTATACGGTCTCCTTCTACAACCGTTCCTTTTAAAAAATAAGGTCTCCCAAGAAGAGTAATTGATTCCTCAAGTTGTCCTTTTTCAAGTAAATTTCGGATAATTGTACTGGACACACGCCGCTCTTCTAATAAGAATATTCCACCTTGATATGCATCAAATTGCATTTCTTTACTGATTTGCTTAATAAGGTCAAAATCACCACACCTGTCCTTTCCAAAACGAAAGTCATGCCCAACCCATACTTGCTTTGGCAATAGTGCGGGAACAAGCTGATTGATAAAATCAGAAGCCTTCGTTTGTGCTAATACTTCATCAAACGGTAATACTACAATTGCATCTATATCTTGAGACTCAATCAGCTGTATTTTTTCAGGCAACCTCGTCAGGCGTTTTGGTGCTTTGGAGCCTAAGAAAAACTCAATGGGTTGAGGTTCAAATATAACAATAATGGTTGGCTGAGCATGTACCTTGTTTTTTTTCATCTGCTCTATAAAGTTTTGATGTCCACGATGAACCCCATCGAAGTTACCAATACTAACGACCCCACTTTGCAGTGTTTTAGGAATATCCTTTAAATTAGAAAATATCTCCATATCACTTCACATATTAAACCGTTTATATCTTAGACCCAACATTGCAACAACTATAAAATAAACCCCGCCTCCTAAAAGAACTACCACACTAAGCTGTCCTGCTCTAAATAACCATGAGTGCATTTCCCACTGTGTGAACACAGAACTTATGTAGTAAAGAAAAACGCTCATTAAAACACTACTAAGTGCTATACGAAAAATATCTTTAGACAACTCTGAAGAGATGCGCCAATCATTTTTACGCTTAAATACAAACATCAACAGCCCTGCATTAATCCATCCAGAAATGGAAGTTGCCAGTGCAAGTCCCACGTGTTCAATATACTGCATTAGTATAAGATTTAAAACAATGTTAACGAGCATTGAAAATGCGGCTATTTTCACGGGCGTCTTCATTTCTTGACGTGCATAGAATACAGACGCCATAACTTTTATCAAAACGAATGCTGGCAAACCAGCCGCATACGCCATCAAAGACAGTGAGGCCATTTGTGCATCGCTTACTTTAAATGCCCCGTAAGTAAACAGTGTAATCAGAATTGGATAACTTAAAATAATCAACCCAAATGCTGCTGGTACACTGGCAAATAAAGCTATTCGCAATGCCCATTCTAATGTTCCTTGGAATTTTTCCCTATCATTGATAGCAGTTAACTTAGCCAATGCTGGTAAAGCTACGGTACTTAAAGCTACACCGATCATTCCCAAAGGAAGTTCCATCAACCTATCTGAATAATAAAGCCACGATACGCTACCACTAACCAAGAATGATGCCAGCAAAGTGTCAATTAGGAGGTTAATTTGAGCAACTGAAACTCCAAAAAGTGCTGGAACCATTAACCTCATGGTTTTTAAAACTTCTGGGTTTTTCCAATGACCAAAGCGCAACCGTAAACCCCCTCTTTGCACAAAAAACCACAGCCAAAAAAATTGTATAATCCCAGCCACACTAACGCCCCACCCCAATGCAATAACAGGTTCATCAAACCACGTTGATGCATACAATGCCGCCACTATCAAACTAATGTTTAGATAAACTGGAGCAAAGGCGGCTGCGCTAAATTGTCCCCATGTATTAAGTAATGCCGCCAACAAGGCACTCAAAGATATAAAAAATAAATACGGAAAAGTCAATACTAAGAGTTTTACCGCCAAGTCAAACTTTGCTTCTTGCCCTATGAACCCAGGTGCAAAAATACCAACTACAAAAGGGGCAAACAGCATGCCCAATGAGCAAAAAAGGAATAAGGAAGCCGTTAGCGTAGTAAAAACGGAATTAACATAGCCATTTTCTTCTTGTTTACTGTTTTTTTGTACTTCAGACAGAACAGGAATGAACGCTTGTGAAAAAGCACCTTCAGCAAATAAACGTCTAAATAGATTAGGTATTTTAAATGCAACAAAGAACGCATCAGCAACATCACCTGAACCGAAGTTGCGAGCAATGACCATATCACGAACAAAACCAAGAATTCTGGAAACAAACGTAAGAGAAGAGAATCTTTTAACAGCGCTTAACAGTGCCATAAATATATTATCTCAGAACTTGAAAATACGCGCAATCTCACTTTCGAGAGGAAATGACAGCAGACCGAGCTCACCGACAAAAATGAGTGGAATGATGTAGAAGCGCACCATATAAAACCACCATGCCACATATATTGGAATCAATACAGGAGCTAAAAATGCAGGCGTTATGCGATTGAATAATCGTATCACTGGATTGGTTATTTGACGAAAAACCTTAGCAATAACCATATTACTATCAGAAGCAATAAACAAATCAAGGACTGCGCGCCCAATTAAAGTCCACATAATCATGCCAAAAACATAATCAATGATCAACACTGGTAAAGGATAAATTTCTAATGCGGTCATTTTTATTGCACACCTTGAAAACAAATACGCCCGCATAAGCGGGCGTATTCTCTTATTTTTCTGATGCTAAGCTTTCTTAGCATTCATTTGATCTACGATTGTTTCACCAGCTGGATAGCGAATTTCATCAATCATATCTTGAATTTCTTGGGAAGGCTCCTCTGTTGCAAGTGATACAACAACCATCACTACTAAGCAGACAACCATACCTACTATACCAAACCGCAAATGGTCAAGATGAAGGATAGGATCGCCACCCATACCTTTAAGGTAGTACAAGTAAGCAGATCCTGAGAAGAATCCTGAGAGAATTCCTGCCACAGCACCGGCTTTGTTAGCACGTTTCCACCATACTCCAAGTACTAACGGAATAAATAATCCAGATGCTGCAAATGAGAATGCCCATATTACACCACCAAGTATTCCCGTCAGACGCTCAGCTGCAATGTATGCGGCGATAATTCCAACAATAACAAGCAGGACTCGCGCCACAGCCAAGCGCTTCTCAGTAGAAGCTTCAGGATTGATTATCTTTCCATAAACATCATGCGATAACGCATTAGCAATAGCCAATAGTAAACCATCCGCTGTAGATAGAGCCGCTGCCAAACCACCTGCAGCAACTAATCCTGAAACCCAATAAGGCAAGCCAGCCATCTCAGGAGTAGCTAAAACAACCACATCAGCACGAATCATTAGCTCACCCATGTTCACTAATCCATTGCCATTGATATCTTTGAAATCAACAAATTGAACTTCTTTCCAACGAGCAAACCAGTTGGCCGCCTCAAGCGCTGCCGCATCCATTCCAACTAAGTTTTGTAAAAAGTTGAATTTTGCGAAAGTAGCCAATGCAGGAGCAGTAAAGTACAACAAGAAAATAAACAATAAAGACCATGCTACTGATATACGTGCCTGTCTTACAGATGGTGTTGTAAAGAAGCGCATTAATACGTGTGGAAGCGAAGCAGTACCCGCCATCAAACAGAAAATCAAAGTGATATACTTCCATATTGCCACGCCACCTTCAGCAGCAATCCAATGTGGATTTGATATGGCTTTTACGCCTTTAAATGCAGAGGTTGCTTTTTCATAAGAAGCTGTTCCTAATCCATATGATGCTTCAAGTTCAGCGATTTGAGGCAATAAGGAACCATAACTCAATTGAGGGAATGGACCATGCCCCCAAATGATTGAAAGCCAGACAACAGGCATAATATACGCAAAAATAAGAACGATATATTGTGCAACCTGTGTCCAAGTTACCGCACGCATACCGCCAAGCATAGAACAAACGAGTATTCCAGCTAAGCCAAGGAAAACAGCGTATTCAAATGGCACTCCAAAAGCACGCGATGCAATTGTTCCTGTAGCATTGATTTGGGATGTCACATAAGCAAGTGAGCATACAACCAAAACAAGAACACCTACAAAACGGGCCAAACTGCCTCCATAGCGCGCTCCTAAGAAATCAGGAACTGTATATGCTCCGAATTTACGCAAATATGGTGCGAGTAGTGCAGCAACTAACACATAGCCACCTGTCCATCCAATCAACAGTGCAGTGTAACCGTACCCTGTAAAGAAGATGCCACCTGCCATAGCAACAAAAGATGCGCCACTCATCCAGTCAGCACCCGTCGCCATACCATTGTAAATCGCTGGAACAGAGCGCCCAGCCACGTAATACTCAGATACTTGAGTTGTACGAGAAATCACCCCAATAGTTGCATAGATTAAAATAGTAAAACCTACGAAACCATAACTGATGACATCTTCCGAAAAACCTAATCCATCGAGTATAGCCATTAAAGCCACAAAAAGAAGAAAACCGCCAGCATAAATACTGTAGATTTTATTTAAATTTTGGTGAAAAGCAGAAGCTTGATTCATTTCGTAATCTCCTTATTTTTAGTCAGTGTCTTCGGCTAAACCGAATTCTTCATCAATTG
This sequence comes from uncultured Thiomicrospira sp., assembly GCA_965195345.1. Taxonomy (GTDB): domain Bacteria; phylum Pseudomonadota; class Gammaproteobacteria; order CAKMZV01; family CAKMZV01. The sequence continues at coordinate 14,411 of OZ239628.1, forward strand.
AGTTCTGCTTTTTGGCGAACCAAAAAATCAACAGTACGAACGCGAACAAAGAACCTTGCGCCGCCATGTAATATCCCAATGGAAAATCAAGGAATGACAATTCGTTCAATGAAGTTACAAAGAAATGTAGAAAATATGCAAAGAAAAACCATATAGCAAGTACGATTACTAGCAAGCCACGTGTTTTTTTCCAATGAGCCTCTAAAGTGGATTTATCAATCATCCTAGCCTCCTTTTTAGTTAAATAAAATTTAAAGTTATCCGAAAAAATTTCCCGAACGCCATCATTTATTATTCTTAATCTGATGGTAAATTATACATAATCCGCATGAACGGAACATATGATGTCGAACATTATAAGCATTTATCACTAATTGTCAATAGTGACGTATACTTTCAAACCATAATCCGTCATTTACTTCGCACTTAATCAATTTAATTCCTATTAGCAGCATTCATTCTAATATAAATTAGATAAACACTTTTTTTATATAACAAAAAAAAAGAATAGAAAAGATGAGGTAGAATGTCTTTCATTGCCTAACATATAGTCTCAAAAAGACACCCACAATTAAATGATGCACCTCCTTACAAAATTGCGTAATGCTATAAAGCCGCCTCTTCCAATAACTACGACGGATGGTTTGCGAATTTTTCTACAGGAGAAAGTAGCACGAATGAGTGGGGAAATTGTTATTAAATATGCGCAAAAACGACTGGGCAAGTTGCATTACAGTTTGGCAAAAACTGACACGAACTACACCAAAGACCTCGTCAATTGTCAGATTAAAATTCATGCCCAAATGTTGTCGGACGTCATGGTAATGATTTGCCAGTTATTAAAGACAGTGGATTCAGAACAAGCACCTCAATTGGTCGAGATAATGCATCGAGTGCATAACACCTATGTTGAAAGTGCCCCCAAAGGTTATGATGTTGAGCCTGCTTTAGCGCAACGTTTGATGAGCCAAGAGAAAAAGAAAGTAGGTGAACTTGCAAAGAAAACAGGCATTTTGGTTTTCAAAACTTTGCCCGTAACCAGCGATCTATTGCCAGGCAACGCCCAAATATTTCAAGGACAAGTCAGGCTACTCTATATCAGTTTTCTTCAAGAGTTTGGTAAAAGAGCAGATTTTGAATTGTTAGCGCAAGATCTCGGATTGGAAAGATCACAAGATCATTTAGAAAATGCTTGATGCTAGAATAGTTTGCTTCTTAAGCTTTTATCTTTCTGTCCTTTTCCATGATAAGGTTCATTAGACTCAACAACATCCTTGTTGGGTAGGCTCGCACTGCGAAATATTTCTAAAATAGTTTTTTCATCATCAGAGTTGGCAAGTAAACCATTTTCTGGATTAATTCTTACCGTTACTATATCTGATAATTTATCAGGTAATATTTCCTTACTATCCTCCAAAGCCACTCGCATATAGTTTATCCATATTGGTAAAGCTGTCCTGCCTCCCGTCTCTTTTTCACCAAGCGATTGAGGTTGATCTCGCCCAACCCAAACAGTCGTTGCAAACTCATGATTAAATCCTGAGAACCAAGCATCGAACTGTTTGTTTGTTGTCCCTGTCTTTCCAGCTATGTCTCTACGCTTTAAAACCTTTGCTCTTCTGCCCGTTCCTCTTGTGACAGCGTCCCTTAATATATCACTCATTATGTAACTAACACTCGGATCTATAACTCTCTTTGCCAATCCTTGCGTTCCCTCCACACAAAAAGAACAAACCTCTACACCCTGATGTTGGTAAATAATATTTCCTTCAGAGTCTTTAATATGATCTATAAGATAAGGTTCTACTAAATACCCCGTATTAGCAATAACCGCATATCCACGAACAATTTCCCACGGCGAAACAGGTATGCTACCAAGCGATGCTGATAGGTCGCGAAACCCTGAAAATGTCTTGTCAGAAAACCCAAATCGCCTCAAAAAATTGAGTGTATAGTCAACACCCAATTGATGCATCAAGCGAACACTTACTAAGTTTCTCGACTTTACTAAAGCTTCACGCAATCGCGTCGGTCCAAAGTATTTACCAGAATAGTTTGACGGTTGCCATAAGTTCCCTGTAAAACTATTCTCAAATGTAACGGGCGTATCATTAATTATACTGGCAGCAGTGTACCCTTTATTTAAAGCAGCAGTATAGACAAACGGTTTAAAGTTTGACCCAGGTTGGCGGTTTGCTTGAACGACTCTATTATATTTATAATTTCGAAAATTAAATCCTCCCACCAAAGCATACACCTGTCCATTTTTTGGGCTGATACTAATAAGAGCGACTTGGGCAATTGGAGATGAAGCAAGTCTGTATTTGCCATTTATTTTTTGGACATACACCAGCGCACCTATTGGCAAAACAGAATGTGCTCTATCTCTGTCATTTTCCTCAAAAATGAAGCGTTTCTGGTCTGTTTGAGTACTAGCTGAATCATCATCCAGAGTAAAATAAGTTAATGGTTTGTTGACATCGAACGTCTCCACCCACTTCATATCTTGTTTGCTTAAAACAAAACTTTGCCAATCGTCATTGGGTTGAGAAACGTATACTTCTATAGTACTGTTCTCACTTTGAACTACTACACCACGCGTTAACCCTTCAATATTAGTAATAGATTTGAGTGCATTGTTCAAATTTTTTGGTTCTAATATTTCATCAAAACTTGCTTCTAATATTTTTTCTGGACCAGTGTAAGGCTGTCTTCGGTTATAGTCTATCAATCCTTTTTGCACTGCGTCTATAGCCGCCTGCTGGTATTTTGAATTAATGGTTGTGTATACTTGATAACCACCCGTATACGCCTTGTTTCCTAAAAGCTTTTTAACTTGAACACGTACCATTTCCGAAGCATGACCAGCATCTAATTCCACATCAACACCATGAAGTCGCGCATGCACGGGTGTATTCAATGCTTCCTCTAATTCCTCCTCTGAAATAATTCCCTTGTTATGCATTCCTCTTAAAATATAGTCTCGCCGTTGCTTAGCGCGCTGTGGATTGATAACAGGGTTATAAGCGGATGGTGCTTTGGGCAAGCCTGACAGCATAGCAGCTTCATCCAATGTCAATTCATTCACACTCTTACCGTAATAAGTTTGCGCTGCTGTTTCAAATCCATATGATCGATAACCAAGGAAAACCTTATTCATATACAAAGTCAAAATTTCGTCTTTACTTAGAAGTTGCTCAAGGCGTAGAGCAAGAATAATCTCTATGATTTTTCTACTGTAACTTTTCTTGCGCGACAGATAATAATTCCGCGCTAACTGCATAGTTAAAGTGCTTGCTCCTTGAGACTTTTCTCCTGTTCTAATCAATTCAACAATCGCACGTAAAATGCCTTTGAAATCCACCCCAAAATGGCCATAAAACCTTCTATCCTCAGCAGTAATCAAGGCTTCTTTCAAATAATCGGGAATTTGCTCATAGTCTAATTTATATCGCCTTGTTGCCCCAATCTCACTCATCAATTTGCCATCGCTTGAATATATGCGTAAAGGCTGCTTCAAATCAACCGATTTAATTGCTGATACATCAGGGATATTAGGCTTGATTTCTTCTTCATATATCCAATAGATGCCGCCTAAAAAAAGCACAAATACTGTCAGCATGACAAACAACGTCCCAAATAGTATTTTTTTAATCATATATTGTCAATATTATATTCTTATCGCGCCACTTTTTAATGCGACGAAGAACTTTCATTTTTTTAATGCGCGTATCACCTCACCTACTCAAACATAATAAGCAGTTGCGTTATCAATAAAATTGTTTTTTCCTTCAAATTTGCTATGTGATTTATTTACGTTCCAATCATGATATACCAATTACTACGTAATAAATAGCAAATGCGCTTATCTCAACGCATCGCAGTAGGCTAATCTAATCTCATTGACAAGTTTCTTTAGAACGTACTTGCGCGATAACAGCCAAACGTTTTTTTGCGATACTTTCAGCAATCTTTATCCCTTGATTATTTGCTACTTCCTCATCAAAACTCAATGATCGTAATGCTTGGAAAAGTACCCTCCAATGAGCTGCCTGAGGATAATCCTCGCGTGATTTCCATTTTCTTCCTTTACTATCAGCTTCACTACAAACAATTAATGTTTCAAAATAGTTAGGATTACGAAAAGCATCGCCCTGCTCCATAATTTTCAAACATGTGCTGTCACGCAAAAGTGCCAACTTGTGCATATTTCCATGCAAACGAGCAATTATTTTCCCAAGCTTTATAAAGACTTTTGGAATTTTTAACCGCTTACCCATTCTTTCAACTAATTTAGCCCCTCTTTTTTCATGTCCAATATGCCTTGGTAACATAGACTGTGGGGTATTCCCCTTTCCAAGGTCGTGTACTAATGCACAAAACCTTACCAATGGGTCACGACTTAACTTGCTCACTTCCTCTAGAACCATCAAATTATGCACCCCAGCACAACATTCAGGATGCCAACGTACGACCTGCGGTTTATTTTGTACCGCTGCTAACTCTTCAAACCAAAAATCAAGCGCCCCAACCTGACCAAGAACTCTAAAATATGCTTCAGGATGCGGCTCTTGCAAAGCACGCATTGTTTCTAACCATACGCGCTCAGCACTCAATGCTTCAAGCTCTCCACTCTTTGATATCACACGCATTAGTTCGAGCGTTTCAGCAGAAATGTAAAACCCCAAATCAGATAGCCTTGCTTGCAATCGCGCCACCCGCAATACTCTTAGAGGGTCTTCGACAAAAGCATCTGAAATATGCCTCAAAACTCTATTTTCAATATCCTTTAAACCGTTGAAAACATCTATTAAACTTCCGTTTTTTTCGCGTGCAATTGCATTTACAGTAAGATCACGACGAAAAAGATCTTCTTCGAGAGTGATGCTTTTATCAGCCTGCACTTCAAATCCAGAATAGCCTGCACTTACTTTCCTCTCGGATCGAGCTAGCGCATATTCTTCTTTACTTTCAGGATGTAAAAAGACTGGGAAAGAACTTCCTACTTGTTTGAACCCTTTAGCGATCAATTCTTCAGCACTTGAACCTACAACAACCCAATCACGATCGTATGCAGCTAAACCGAGCCGTTCATCTCGAATTGAACCACCCACTTCATAGATTAGCATAGCGTTTATTTACGTAGCCTACAATAATGTTCGCTCTCTGATTCCTGCAATAATTCTTGCAATGCCTTACTTAAATGACGCTTCCCTTGAACACGCTGACCCACTATTTTTTCAGAGCCATCCAAAGGAGTCGAAAAATCAGTGATCTTTTCAGGGAATAAGAAATGATTGCTGTACGAAAAAGGTACAAAAGTACTGCCCCAAAAATTATGTACTTTATGAATACTGATGCCGAGAAATGCCTCAGACTTTATCCTTCTTATATACTGCATGATACTCATCACTTCAGGCCCTGTAAGAATAAGACGTTTATTATTATCCATGCATTCTAAATCCGACAAAACACAATTGACCACATCTTGAATATGCACTGGTGCAATCATAGTGTTTGCTCCAAAAACACGGATATTTTTATGTTTTCTCATGCCCATAAGAAGTTTTTCAAATTGTCCTGCGGGAGCACCAAAGGAAGATCTGCCAATGATCCATGATGGTCTAAGAATGGTTACTTTAGTGTAGAACAATGCCATCAAACTTTTTTCAGCCATTGCATGCGCATGAAGATACTGGTTGTGAAACAACGATGACATTGCGCCTACTGCGGATAAATGAATCAACCGAGCTATTTTATTCTTTTCGCACAACTTCCCGACTTTGCTTGCAATATTTCGATTTATCTCTTCATAGTGACCAGAGTGGTGGTCTATCAAATTAATGACCACATCCATTCCTATTATGGATGATTCAAGCTTCTCAGGCTGCTTCTGTATATCACAGTGTTGGACATAGGTATTACCACTCACCTTAAGCCCGCGCGCGCGCTCAGGGTGACGACTCAAAACATTTACCTGAAATCCTTTTGCCGCTAAGGCGTGGACTAAAGCTTGACCTAAATAGCTCGTTCCTCCCAGAATGAGTACTTTCTTCAATTCTTCCATATCTGATTAAAACGGAAATGCACTTTTGGTAAATGCCACTGAGAATATATATATCAGCATCAACCATCCAGCGAGTGCACCAATCAGTACTTGAGAATTGCTCTTAGCCCATTTAAATATGTAGAAACTTAAAGCCATGTAGAGCACAAGGGCAATGATTTTTGCAATTATCCATGGATTTTCCGATAGAACTCCCGAATAAAAAGCCAACCAAACCCCTAATACCAACAACATCGTGTGAATAATATGAGGTGATATCCGCATCAACTTACTTTGCAATTTTGGCGACTGCCTAAATCGCAAAAAAATGCGCACGGTGAATAGCAACACTGTTAGAACAGCCAGTGTCATATGTATGTGTTTAATTATAATCAAAAGTCCACCTTAAATGAGGCTTGGTAAATCTAACAAAAGTCTATTAAAGTAAAAGCGTCTATTGTTCCCATTCAGGAACGGCGTTTATTTGTGCATGCATCTGCTCTAAGGCAGCATCTGCAAAAGCATTTGCTATTGAAAGTTCCTTATTGGCTGATAGATAGTCTCCTTTAAGTTTATTTTCTTCAGCTTTTTTCACATGCTCAGACACAAAATTCACACCTTTTGCCATCTTATTTGTCTTCCAAACAAAGTTATTCTTTTTCAAAATCTTTAGTTTAGAAGCTATTTCAGCTGTATTAACAGAATACTCAGACTCTGGGGTTTTCCCTATGCTTGAGCAACCCGCCACAAATACCAAAGAAATAAAAATTAACGCAGCCTTTTTCATAAGATCATCCTCAAATAAAGTTAAATTTTTAAAAATACACGCACCAACATAATGCGACTCCCAACCAAGAGGGATTATGCCACTTGGCATCTCATTTCGTTAGATATTTTGACTGATACATCAATATCTATAATAAAATAATACCTCAATGTTTAGCCTTACATCGTAAGTCAGTGTTGTAGAATGGCGCATCCAAATTAGCTCATTGAGGATAAAAGATGTTTTACAAATCACACAAAATAGCAGATTTTGATTCAGAAGTTGCCAATGCAATTGCTGCTGAAGCGATGCGTCAAGAGCAACATATTGAACTTATTGCATCTGAAAACTACACATCGCCCCTTGTTTTGGAGGCGCAAGGCTCCATATTTACAAACAAATACGCTGAAGGATATCCACAGAAAAGATACTACGGTGGCTGTAAGCACGCTGATGAAGTAGAGACGCTCGCCATTGATCGTGCCAAAAAACTGTTTGGTGCTGATTTTGCTAATGTACAACCGCACTCTGGTTCTTCAGCAAATGCTGCTGTATATCATGCAATCCTTAATCCTGGAGATACCGTGCTTGGAATGAGTTTAGCCCACGGAGGGCATTTAACACACGGTGCCTCGGTCAACTTCTCAGGCTATATATACAACGCAGTTTCATACAAAACCGATGAAAACGGCTTGCTGGATTATAATGAAATAGAGCATTTGGCTAAAAAACACAAACCCAAAATGATTATCGCTGGATTTTCCGCCTATTCTCGCATTATGGACTGGCAAAAATTTCGCGACATTGCAGACTCAATTAACGCAGTTTTATTTGTTGACATGGCTCACGTAGCAGGATTAGTCGCTACTGGACTGTATCCGTCGCCTGTGCAAATTGCTGATGTGGTCACTACGACTACGCATAAAACTCTGCGAGGCGCTCGTGGCGGATTGATACTTGCACGAAGCAATGAACTCATCGAGAAAAAGATTAATTCGAAAATTTTCCCCGGAACCCAAGGAGGACCTCTTCTACAAGCCATTGCTGGAAAAGCAATTTGTTTCAAAGAAGCCATGTCTGATTCCTTCAAATCATACCAAAAGCAAGTGCTCAAAAACGCTAAAGTTTTATCAGAAAACCTTATAGGAAAAGGGTACGACATCGTTTCAGGTGGAACGGATAATCATCTTTTCCTCATGGACCTCACGAAAAAACAATTAACAGGAGTAGAGGTTGATCGTTGGCTGGGAGACAATCGAATTACAGTTAATAAAAATAGTGTCCCGAACGACCCTCAATCACCTTTTGTAACCAGTGGAATCCGAATTGGGACTCCTGCTATCACTACTCGTGGGTTTAATGAAGACGACTGTTCTAATCTTGCAGATTGGATACATGCTGTGATTGAATGTAAAGGCTCCCGTTCGGATTTGGAATCTGTTCACCAAGCAATCGAAGAGACATGCGCTCGATTACCCGTGTACAAATAGATCCGGTATGATTGAGTTGAATAATATGTCTTTATATCCTAAAGCGACTGGACAAAAACATATTATTAAATAATAGTATCTCACCCGTTATCTCACAATGCGTTGTCCTAATTGCCACTCTAGCGACTCAAAGGTTATAGATACACGAGCGCTGGAAGACGAACACGAAACACGGCGCAGACGTATTTGTACTCTATGCAGCCATCGTTTCACCACGCGTGAGCGAATTGAAAGGGTTCTACCACGCATCATCAAAAAGAATGACGAACGCGAATCATTTAATCAAGAAAAACTGCAACGTGGTTTAGGGCTTGCGCTAGAAAAACGTCCAGTAAGCACAGACGATCTCAATAAAATAATTACACGCGTAGTTCAAAAAATTATTCAATCTGGAGAGTCCGAATTTCCTTCTAGGGTAATTGGTGAAATAGTAATGGAAGAATTACGTCAAATTGATACTGTAGCCTATGTGCGATTTGCTTCCGTTTATAAGCGTTTCCAATCCATTGAAGACTTTCAAAAAGCATTGAACGATCTTGAATAGCCTTGGATGAATTTTGGACAAATTACAAATAAACTCCTTGCATAATTATTGGCTTAAAAAGGCCATTAAAGTAGCCGAGAAAGGAATTTACACAACAACGCCAAATCCAAGGGTAGGCTGTATTCTTGTGAAAGACGGCAGACTCATTGGTCAGGGCTGGCATATTCGTGCTGGGGAAAATCATGCAGAAATCAATGCACTAAATAATGCACATGAGAATAACGAATCGCCTGCAGGATCCACTGCATACATATCACTTGAACCTTGTTCGCACACTGGCAAAACCCTACCCTGCGTAGATTCTCTGATTAAAGCACAAATTAAGGAAGTCGTTATTGCTGACATCGATCCAAATCCAGCGGTAAAGGGGAATGGTGTAGAAAAGTTAAAAGATGCCTCTATAAACGTTATCCATTCCAATGAATGTTCTGCTGTTCATATAAATCCCGGATATTTCAAAAGACACCGCATTGGAAAACCATGGGTGAGGCTAAAGTTAGCCACCAGCATGGATGGAAGAATTGCCTGCCTTAATGGGAATAGCAAATGGATAACTTGCACCGAATCAAGACAAAACGGGCACCTGCTTCGTTTGCGATCAGATGCTGTCATTACTGGAGTAAATACGATCATCAAGGACGATCCTCAATTGAACGTCCGCTTGGAAAGAAAACAATTAGAAAGCATCGGTTTTAAGTCAATACCTAGCCATTTACAGCCTCTTCGCATTGTAATGGATTCAAATGGAAGAACCCCGAAAAGCGCTCGTATTCTAAATGACAACCAACCAACCCTCATTGCAACTACTCAGAAGCAAAATATGGATGTCGAGCAATTTATTGGGGGAAATAATGATCAGAAAGTAGATATTCAAAAATTGTTAGAGCATATAGCAACAAAGTGCTGCAATGAGGTGCTTGTCGAAGCGGGAGCAACATTAAGTGGTTCTTTTATTGAACAAAATCAAGTCGATGAAATAATCCTATACATCGCCCCTTCTTTTATTGGACACCTTGCAATGCCGTTACTCAAACTTCCTATCATAGAAAATATTGAGCGCCGATGGCAATTTTCTATAACGGACAGCCAAATACTAGGTTCTGATTTAAAAATCACACTAGCTAATCAAGCTATTTAAAACTCTTCACCCGAGAAGAACCATCATATTGTTGGTCTTTCTTAACGAAGCTGTCAATAATTAGCAACATGACACCAATCAAAATTGATGCATCCGCTATATTAAAAGCTGGCCAGTGGTACCCTAAAAGATGGAAATCAAGAAAGTCCACAACATAGCCCAATATCAATCGATCAGTCATGTTACCCAATGCACCAGCTAAAACAAACGCCACGCCGTAGCAAAAAAACAGATTTTTATGCCAAGGTCTACGCCAAAGCCATACCAACAAAACGAGCGATACGCCCGCCGCTAAAATTGAAAAGAACCACCGCTGCCACCCCCCCGCATCACTCAAAAAACTAAACGCAGCGCCTTCATTATGTATTAGATAAATATTAAAAAAGCTCAGTACTGGATATTGTTGAGCGTATGAAAAAAGAAAGGAAATACACGCCTTACTTACCTGATCAAGAGTAAAGATAAAAAGAACCAAAGGAAGAAAAATAATACCTCTTTGGGTGAAACTCATATTCGATTTTTTTTCAAGCATATATGCGTTTTTCACCTTCACCGTTAATATTAATAATTGAGCGTGCATCTAAATCTGGATATTCTGGATGACTGCCAACATCTTCTCGGCGATGCCAAGACCGAGCACACTTCTCATGCTTGCACGCATAACAATGAATTTTCAATCCATCCAGATTACTTTCTAAAGCTTGCTCGGGCGCTTGATCAATGGGATAAATTCGAGCGTACGACGTTATAAGAACAAACCGCAATTCATCTTCCAATGCCGATAGCAACTGCATCAGAGTGTGATCAACATACAAATCGACCTCTGCATCTAAAGAACTGCCAATTTCAGCATTCTTGCGTGCTATTTCGAGGTGCTTACTCACTTCATCTCTAACATTACTAACCTGATTCCAATAGTCACGATTATAGAAAACATTCTCTGGAATCTTTTCCAATTTTTGATACCATTCTGCCAATAATACTGACTGAGAACGATCACCTGGTATGTAGTGCCATAACTCATCCGCTGTGAAACTTAAAATAGGAGCAATCCAGCGGCTTAGCGCTTCAATAATGTGATACAGAGCCGTCTGAGCCGAACGCCTTGCAACGCCATCAGCCTTTACTGTATATAAACGATCTTTAATGATATCCAAATAAAAAGAACCCATATCGATAGAACAAAAATGATGGATTTCCTGATAAACCAAATGAAAGCGATACTCTGAAAACGCCTCTTGAATTGTCTCTTGTACTTGAAAGGCTCGATCAAGTGCCCATCGATCGAGCCACACCATGTTCTGCGTCTCAACAATATTCTTCTCAGGATCAAAGTCATACAAATTACTAAGCATAAACCGTGCGGTATTTCGAATACGCCTATATGCTTCTGCTGTATGCTTAACGATTCCATCAGAGACAGACATCTCATTTCGATAGTCAGAAGAAGCAACCCACAATCTTAAAACATCTGCACCGTACGTGTCACAAATTTTTTGCGGAGCAATAACATTTCCAAGCGATTTAGACATTTTCCGACCATTCTCATCCACCGTAAAACCATGCGTTAATAAGCATTTATATGCCGGTCTTCCATACATACCTAACGATGTTAACAATGATGATTGAAACCAACCTCGATGTTGATCTGAACCTTCTAAATATAAATCTGCTGGGATTGTGACATCTTCACGTACAGTACCTACAGCGTAGTGGCTTGTTCCTGAATCATACCAAACATCTAAGATATCTTTTGTTTGTTCGTAGTCATTAGCATCATCTTCAAGCCAATCTTCGGGGCTGCTATCGAACCAAACATCAACACCCTCCTCACCAATTCGATCGGCGATCTTTTCAAGTAATTTTTTAGTATTAGGATGCAGCTCACCGCTTTCCTTATGCGTAAATAATGGAATAGGCACACCCCAGTATCGTTGCCTAGAAATACACCAATCAGGTCTGTTTTCAATCATTCCCAACAGCCGTCCCTTGCCCCAATCGGGAACAAACTTTATGCTATCAAGCGCTTTCACAGCCAAAGGTCGTAATTTGTCCATACTGATGAACCACTGCGACGTTGCCCTAAACAAAAGAGGCGTTTTTGTTCGCCAACAATGTGGATAGCTGTGCGTGATTTTGGCACTTGCCAATAATCGACCATGCTCACGGAGTAAATCAATGATGAACGTTTCTGCCTTATGTATAAATTGCCCACCAACCAATTCCACATGCTTATAGAAAACGCCATTTTCATCAACAGGACACGTAGCATCCAATTGGTACTCAACACCTACGTTAAAATCATCTGGCCCATGCGCTGGAGCAGTGTGTACACAGCCTGTGCCGCTATCCATGGTGACATGCTTTCCTAAAACGATGGGAACTTGTCGCTCATAAAAAGGATGTTTTAACAACACGCCTTCTAATTTTTCCCCACTAAATAAAGAGAGCTCTTCCCATTCTCCCTGTTGCCACCCATAACGCGCAACGCAGTCCTCAACGAGTTCCTTCCCCAAAATAAATAACTTCCCTTGGCACTGCACCAATGCGTATTCAAGCTCGGCATTCAAACACACCGCCTGATTTGCTGGAAGTGTCCACGGCGTGGTTGTCCAAATTGCCACTTCAACGGGCTTATCGATTTTAATATCTAAACGTTTTGACAACTCTGCTGTATTTTCTACAAGAAATATAACATCTATAGCATTAGACTCTTTATCTTCATATTCAACTTCCGCTTCCGCTAACGCAGAAGCACAGCCGTAACTCCAAAAAACCGACTTAAAGCCCCTTGCAACGTGTCCATGATCAATCAATTGAGCAAGTGCGCGCACCTCTGCAGCTTCGTACTCAAAACGTTTCGTCAAATAAGGATTTTCCCAATCACCTACGACCCCCAAACGAATAAAATCTTTTTTCTGCCTTTCTATTTGTTTATCCGCATATTCTCGACACTTTTGCCTGAATGCCCTCGCATCTAATTTAGTGCCAATCTTGCCAAACTTTGTCTCTATTTTCCATTCAATTGGCAACCCATGACAGTCCCATCCTGGGACATAGGGGGCGTCAAATCCACTCAAAGAACGAGATTTAATAATCATGTCTTTAATGATTTTATTAACCGCATGACCGATATGAATATCACCATTGGCATAAGGAGGTCCATCGTGCAATGTAAAACGTTTGCATCCTTTTCTTTGCTCACGTAATTGCTGATAAAGATTGTTATTAAGCCACCCTTCAATCTGGCTTGGCTCTCTTTGAGCCAAGTTGGCTTTCATAGGAAAAGCAGTCTGAGGAAGATTTAGTGTGTTTTGATATTGATTTTTTTTCATTATTCTTGATTAAAATTAATGGCGCGCTCGGAAGGATTCGAACCTTCGACCCACAGCTTAGAAGGCTGTTGCTCTATCCAGCTGAGCTACGAGCGCGCTTAGAAAGAGGACAGGATTACTCTTTAAAGTTTGTTACACGTCCTTATCGTGACGCGCATTTTATACTTTTTGACAATTTTTCGTTGTTTTAAACGATCACCATTTAACAGATTTTTTAAAAAAAACCTTACTCTCTCAATATAATCCTAAAATTGTATTGTTAAATAGGGGATATTTAAATGATGAGGATCAAACAAAATATCTGCTCTGCCAAGTAAATTAACTGTTAGAATTCAAGGAAATTTTAACCCTAACAGGAAAAACCAACAATGAAATTTAAAAAAATATTTTTAATGGCGCTTGCTAGCAGCCTTGCTTTGATTATTACCGGTTGCGGAAGCAGTAGCGACGGAGACGGAGACGGCGGCAACACAAACACATCCACATCTGCAATCAATTGCCCCGCAACAGTTGGCGGTCTTGCTGTAACCGAAACCTCAGCTGGAACTATGTCAAACGGAGCAGTTACGACTAGAGCATCTTGTTCAATTGCTGCAGGCAGCCTAACGGCTAACGCTACACTTGATAACACGCGCAACTGGGCATTGTCAGGAATGTTACAAGCTACTGGAGGTTACTCTTTGACGATAGCAGCTGGAACCAATATCACTGCAGGAACAGGTGCTTACATCTTTATTAACACAAACGGTACGATTCAATCAAATGGCACTGGTGCAAATCCAGTACGTATGTCATCCTCAGATGCAGATTTTAATGGTTCCGGCGAATGGGGCGGATTATTTATCCGTTCAACAGGCACTAACCTATTGGATTACACTGTAGTTGCCGAAGGTGGCGAAGCAACTGCTGTCGCTGGCACAACATATACGGATAATATTGTTATCAATGGTGCGACTTCACAAACTCGATTAACTTTTGTTCAATCGCATGACTCTGCACGTGATGGTATTCGCTTGCAAAATACGAGTGCCCGTCTAAGTTGGATTCTGGTAACGGGAGCTACACGTGATGGAATCTGGTATCGTGATTTCAATGGACTTGTTAAGGATTATTTATCAATACATAGGGCTACTTCTGGGCGTGCCGGAATTTACGCCAGCAGATCTTCTATTGTGACGACATCCAACCCAAGATTTGTGAACGTTACGTTGATGGGACGAGATGACACATCGGTTCCTATTACTACAAGTGATACTAACGAATTTGGTATTCTATTTGCTGACTTCACCAATCAAGGTCGATTTGCTAATATTCTCATTGCCAATTATCGTAATGGTTGTATAGCAACTAGTGAGGGAGCTGACCTCTCGGGATTCTCCACAAACACTGGCAGTTATTTTGACGGCATTCATTGCGCCAATGAAGCAGGAGCTAATGGCAGTTTCCAAGTAAACCGTACAGGTACGACCGGTCTTCCAACAGGTGTTGTAGCAGCTAACAACTCCAACGGAGATGGATTGAACTACTACAATGGAGCAGCTAATCCTATAAACTTTACTGGTGAAACATCGACAAGAAACTTCACTGCTGCATGGTATTTATCGGGCATAGGCAATAGTAGCCCTAGCAATAGGGCTAGCAATGGTGCCATAACCACAGATACCAACAGTTTTGATAGTTCAGATGGTCCACTAAATCGTTTCCGCGGTGGTGATACCAATAACAATGGTACTCTTGAAGCTGCAGATAATGGTGCTACGCCATTTCTTGGAAACACCGCCAACCCATTCTTTGCTGATGTGGCTAGCGACACAGGTGGATATGACTTAACGCATATTGGCGCATCTCGTTCAGGGAGCGACGCCTCAGCTGCACAGTTTAATGGCTGGACTGTCCAAACAGGAACTGGAGAAGGGTTTACCCCGTAGAGTCGTAGTACTTAAAATATATAACATCTAAAATTCAAGAACAGCGACTTTTGTCGCTGTTCTTTTTTGGTGAAGAAGGAAAGTAAAAATTGCATACTATTAGCAGACAGTCTTATTCTTTCCATTTTTTTCGCAAAATCAACTTCCAAAATGATACAATCGCGCCCCTATTTCTCCTGATAAAAATTCTAAAAATTTAGATAGAATTCGACTTTTAAAAGTTTAAATTTAATACACAGATTAAGAACATGAATGAAAAAGCTAATATGAAGCGCCGTCACTTCCTTACTGCCTCAACTTCGGTTATTGGTGGATTTGGAGTGGCTGCCGCTTGTTACCCCTTTTTGAGCGCATGGAAGCCCAGCGTTCGAGCCGAGGCTTCCGGCGCCCCTGTTGAAGTGAATATTTCAAAGTTACAACCTGGTCAATTGATGACCGTTGAATGGCGCGGTAAGCCTGTGTGGATACTGCATCGCAGTCAAAAGGAATTAGATACACTCAGTCAAGTTACCAATTTATTATCCGACCCTTTGAGCGAAAAAAGCCAACAACCAACCTTTGCACATAACCCACAACGTTCTTTAAAGCCTGAGTATCTGGTTTTAGTTGGCATTTGTACACATTTTGGTTGTTCCCCTCTCTATCGACCAAACGCAGGGGCAGATAACTTAGGAGAAGACTGGAAAGGAGGATTCTTCTGTCCATGCCACGGATCAACATTTGATATTTCGGGTCGCGTTTATAAAAACGTTCCTGCCCCAGACAATCTTCCCGTACCACCCTATCACTATATAGATGATAACAATATACTGATTGGCGTACTAGCTTAAGGAGCACTCAATGAGCGATATGAAATCGAATAAACTAATAGCATGGATTGATAAACGCTTTCCTTTAATTGAAACTTGGGAAAATCATCTCAGCAAATACTACGCCCCAAAAAACTTTAATTTTTGGTATTTTTTCGGATCTCTTGCCCTCCTTGTTTTGGTCATCCAAATCGTTTCTGGATTATGGCTAACAATGTATTACAAACCTGATGCAGAAAAAGCTTTCGATTCTGTTCAATACATCATGCGTGATGTTAGCTGGGGATGGTTGATCCGCTACATTCACTCAACGGGAGCGTCTGCATTTTTTCTAGTCGTCTATTTACATATGTTCAGAGGGCTTTTATACGGATCTTATAAAGGGCCTCGCGAATTAATTTGGTTAATTGGTTGTACTATTTTTTTAGTGATGATGGCTGAAGGTTTTATGGGTTATCTATTACCATGGGGTCAGATGTCGTACTGGGGAGCACAGGTAATTATCTCTCTCTTCAGTGCTATCCCTGTAGTTGGAGAATCTTTAGCAGTCTGGATTCGAGGCGACTATGTCATTTCTGATGCAACGCTCAATCGATTTTTTGCCCTGCATGTAATTGCACTTCCTCTGGCATTGATTATGTTAGTCTTCCTGCATTTAGTATCATTGCATAAAGTCGGTTCGAATAACCCTGACGGAATAGAAATCAAAGAAAACAAAGATGCTAATGGCATCCCAATTGACAGCATTCCTTTCCATCCATATTACACGGTTAAAGACATTGTCGGTTCTATTGTTTTTCTCATGGGATTCGTTGCCGTTGTTTTTTGGATTCCAGAAATGAATGGTTATTTTCTTGAAAAACCCAATTTTGAGCCTGCTAATCCTTTAAAAACGCCTGAACATATTGCACCAGTATGGTACTTCACTCCATATTACGCAATGTTACGCGCTGTACCTGACAGATTCATTGGTGCGGCAATAATGTTTCTTGCCATCCTTATTTTCTTTGCACTGCCGTGGCTTGACCGAGCAAAAAACCGTTCATTGCGCTATCGTTCATGGATATCTTCTTCGATGCTCGCATTGTTCATTGTTTCTTTTATAGTTTTAGGTTGGTTAGGAACGCAACCTTCAACCCCCTTACTTACAGATATTGCACGCTTTTTCACCATCACCTATTTTTCCTATTTCATTCTGATGCCGTTCTATACTGCGCGGGAAAATATGAAATCACTCCCAACCAACCTAACTTGAGAATATGGTCATGAAAAAACTGATTTTATGTACTCTTCTAATCCTTTCGTCTTCTGTTGTTTGGTCTGCTGGTGGCAGCAACGTTCCATTAAAAGAACCCAACAATGATTTAACCGATATTTCTTCTCTACGCCGTGGAGCTGAGCTTTTTGTCAACAAATGCATTTCTTGTCACAGTGCGAAATACATTCGATACAGCGTCATAGCAGAGCACCTATTACTCTCGAAAAAAGACATGAAGATCAAGTTGAAAATGGGTGATGCCAGAATCCTTGATCACATGGGCGGTGGTATGGCACCCAGTGTTGCTCAAGCTGCTTTCGGAGTGATTCCTCCTGACCTAACCCTATCTGCCAAAGTTCGAGGCACTGATTGGATCTACACCTATCTTCTCGCATACTATCAACGCCCTGAAGGCACGATAGATAACTATGTTTTTCCAGGTTCTGCAATGCCAAATCCTTTTGCTGGAGAACAAGGGACCTACAAAGCAATGCTTTCAGGTGACCAAACACATATTATTGGTTCAGAACCTGCTTTCCCTGCCTATGGAGGCGAAGCGAAACTGAAGCAAATTGAAAAAGAAGCAAACTTTCAAACCGCTGTACGTGATGTGACAAACTTCATGGAATTTATCAGCGAACCTAAAAAAGTGGAACGCCATAATTTAGGAAAATGGGTTATGGCCTTTTTAATCTTACTTTTAATTTCTGCCTACCTTATGAAAAAAGAATTTTGGAGAGACTTAAAAGAAAATCCTGAAAAAGACACCGAAGCAGATATTAAATAGCTTCCTGACTGCGGCGCGCTTTTCGGAAAGCGCCACAGTTTTTCACAAAAATGGATAGTTCAATACGTTACGCTCTACCATTCTTTGTCACGCTATTCCTTGCACTACTTCATCCATACCTACACCCCTCGATCCTTTTACTAAAATAGTTTGAGGGGTGGCATAGATATTTTTTTTGATTGCTGCGATCAAAGCGGCTTTATTGTCAAAAAAATTCTTCTCCCCCATAAACGAATCCACCGCATGACGTGAATGCTCTCCAACCGCATAGAATAAAGATATGTTTTTCTCGCTTGCATAGGCACCTATGCCTTTATGAAGCTCTATCGATTGCTCACCCAATTCGAGCATATCCCCCATTACGACTACTGCAGGCAGTCCAAGCTTCAATGCTTTCTCAACGAGAACATCAATAGCGGCTTTAAATGCTTCTGGGCTTGCGTTATATGTATCATCAATAATTAAACTTTCACCTTTCCAAAGCACATCTTGACGAGAACCTGGAAGAGTGAAATTTGCTAAACAACTTACACACTCTTGCAAAGTAATTCCCAAATGCAATGCAGCACCTACAGCCATCGCCGCATTAAAGGCGTTATGCTTTCCAGCCATAGGTAAACGAATAGAAATCGACTCACCTAAATGATCTAAAGTTGTTATACCATCTTCATATTGCCAAGTAACATCAGCTGAGACCTTACAGTTACTAACCGTTTGAACATGCGCACTTGTTACCTCTTTAAAATGTTGAGCCCATGCGGAGTCAGAATCAATTACTGCGCAACCATGAGTAGGCAACACTTGCAATAATTCACTCTTTGCTTGAACGGTATTTTCAATACTTCCAAATACGCCTAAATGTGCTGATTGAATATTAGTTAAAATGCCTACTTCAGGTTTAAACAAATGCGTTAGCCATTTAATATCGCCTATTTTACGTGCACCCATTTCAAGCAAAGCACACTGCTCATTATTAAATTTTAAAAGCGTAGAAGGCAGTCCAATCTCATTATTGAAGTTTCCTTCGTTGGTAAGCACTCTTTGCGAATTTGAAAGAATAGCGTACAACATATTTTTCACAGTAGTTTTACCACTGCTGCCAGTAACACCAATCCGCCTCCCAGAAAAATGCTTATCAAAATAAGCTGCAGCAATTAACCCAAATGCAGCCACGCTGTTTGTGACTTGCCAATAAGGTGTGAGGAGGTTGATGGTTCTTTCTCCTACTACTCCAATCGCACCTTTTGACACAGCATCCTCTATAAAGTCATGCCCATCAAAACGCGTGCCCTTTATAGCAATAAAAATATCGCCCTGTTTGACCAATCGAGCGTCATGTTGGATGTTATTTACATTTAATGAAATTGCAGAGCCAGATACTAAATGATTGCCAAGAATATTTTTCAAATAGATGCGATTTAATGTCATACAACCGTCTCAGCAAGATAGGATAAGCATTTATCTACCTCATGAGATGACCCAAGAATAACAGGTACTCTTTGATGAATTTCTTTAGGTTGAATATCGAGGATTGAGATTTTACCATTGCTTGATTGCCCGCCTGCTTGCTCAATTAAAAAGCTCATCGGATTCGCTTCGTACAATAATCGAAGTTTCCCTTCTTGATCAGGTTTCCTCGTATCCCAAGGATAAAGAAAGATACCACCTCGCACCAAAATTCGATGCACATCGGCGACCATTGAAGCGACCCAGCGCATGTTATATCGTTTTGCCAGCGCTCCCTCCTCTCCTCTTAAACAATCATCAATATACGCTCGTATGCCCTTTTGCCAAAATCGGTGATTTGACATATTGATAGCAAACTCTTGTGTTGATTTTTTCGCTCTAACAGATTCATTAATTAACAAAAATTCGCCGCTGCATTGATCAAAATTATAAAAGTGTACACCCTTGCCTACACTGAGAACTAATAATACTGAAGAGCCGTACAAAACATATCCTGCAGCCACTTGCCGTCTTCCTGGTTGTAAAAAACCTGATTCTAAAGATGTGTCTTTAGTGTGAGGGAGAATGGAGAAAATGGTTCCCACTGAGATAGCTACATTGATATTTGAAGAACCATCCAATGGGTCAAAAGCAACCAAGTAACTCCCTTGTGCATCTCCCTGTGCCACCTCCTCCTCTTCTTCAGAAGCAACGCCTGCCACTTTATTACTCCCCAGCAAAGATTGTTTTAATATCACATTTGAGATAACGTCCAATTTCTGCTGAACTTCTCCTTGCACATTTTCTTCAGAGCCCGCCTCGCCAATGACATCTGCAAGTGCCCCCTGTTTGACACGCCATGCAATATCTTTGCAAGCGCTGGTGACAACGCGAATAACTTCCACTAAGTCTTCTTGGCAATTCTGTTCTTGTAAATGGTCAAATAAATTCAAATGCATCGGGTTTTTCTCTTTAGGTTGGTTTTCAAATGCTTTTTTTGGATTGGAGAACAACGCCCAGCTATTGTGCGGTGCTTGCTGAATTTTAGCATACGCACGCAACTCTCGTCCAACCAGCCAATATCTCCAACCGATGAATAACGGACATTTTTCAGCGTTACGCATGAATGCCAAAAGCGTTTTATTTCCTGCAACATCCTTTACTTGGATATTTAATTCCTGTGCATAGGGCTTAATAAATTTTTTAACTGCATTGATGGTCGCTTTCTCTCTACTTGTCATCGTATAGGGGATTACTTTCTCCAGCAACTCATCTATCCTTCCATGCTTTCCTCTAAACCAAGCTTCATAACAGGTTTTCGCATACTCAGGATGCTTTACTAATCTAGTCAGTGTGGCGATGTCGAAATCGTTCATAGCAATATTGATTAGCATTTCATCTCTTATGAAATGCTGGCGTGCTTTATTAGACTGCTGTGCACATTGCTCCCTCCAGATAGCAAGCTCTTGTAGAATCCTTTGATTTTTTTTCGGCACACTTTGAGCCGCTTTAAGTAGCCACCATAACGTTTTCTCTTCTCTATTCTTTAATATTCTTTGAGCGTTAACCAAGCTTTCTTCAATCACAGCAGATTGCATTGAAGCATCCATCCTTTGAACACAAAAATCATAAAGATCTGCTAAGTTTGTAGCGTCTTTCTCAGCATAATCTAATTGCTTTTGACTTAGAGGTCGACACCGCCAATCGGTTTTTTGTTGGCTTTTATCCAATCGAATACCTAAACAACTTTCCACAGCTTTAGAAAAACCCACTTGCAAACCAAAGCCGAGCATCGTCATAGCCACTTGCACATCAAAAACATTATTTGGTGTCGAACCTGTCCATAGTTTCCATATTTCTAAATCCTGATCTGGAGAATAGAAAACCAATAAAGGATGTTCAGCCAATGCACGAAGGAAGTCATTGAGCGTTTTTTTATCGCATGCTAAAACATCAATCATTTCAACAAAGTTAGGACTTGCAATTTGAATCAAACACAATTGAGGGTAGTAAGTGGTGCGCCTGTAAAATTCCATATCGATAGACACCCACTTGCATTCCATGCAAGTTTTCAACAAAGAAGGAAAGGTTGAGTCTGTTGTTATAGGTTTCATCTGTTTATCATACCTGAAATTCCCCTGAAAGGACATTATTCAATTGCACAATACCCTTGAATCAAAAAATGACACGTGCGAATGCACGCAACTATTCCTTTTCCATTGAGAATAAATCAGAAACAGATTCCCTAGCATCAAATATCGCATATAATGCGCCATCCGCTTAATTCATAACCCCAACAAAGACGTAACAATGGCAAGAGTAACAGTAGACGACTGCATGAGCAAGATTGAAAATCCTTTTGATCTAACCCTAATAACCGCTAAACGCGCTTATCAAATCGCAAGAGGAAGTCGCTGCAAGGTTTCTTTAGATCAAGATAAGCCTGTTGTTCTAGCTTTACGCGAAATTTCCGAAGGATTAAGTGATGAAGCGTCGATCCAAGAAGAAGAGCAAAGAATTCTTGAAAAACTTCGAGAAATGCCTGACTTTAGAGCCGAAAGAAACAAAGATTTTGGCACACATTCATAACGATTATTTTGGAACAGTTTTTTCCAATCAACAAAAAATAATCTAATATCTCCTCCTAAGTAAGAGGATTCTTTAAATATCTTCCTATTACGAAAAGAAAATAGGGTAATTTCGTTATAACTTATAAAGCTGGATTGAACCAGCATCTTTGAAAAACTTCTATATTGTCAAATCAAGGTTATAATCGTTTTCTATGGCTCAATTTTTACAAAATTTAAGTCGCATACCAAAGGTATTTCAATTCAAAGATGAAGGATTAGCCCTTTTTCAGCCTCTCAAACCATACATAAACTATTTACCAAGAAGTCAACGCAAACGGATTGTACAAGCGTTTCTATTTGCAAGAGATGCCCATCATGGACAAATTCGCATGGATGGCAGCCCATATATAACGCATCCTGTTGGAGTTACCGGTATTCTTGCCGACCTAAAACTTGATCCTGACACGCTTATCGCTGCACTATTGCATGATGTCATTGAAGATACTAATGTTAGTAAAAAAGAAATATCGACCCGTTTTGGCGAACAAGTTGGTGAATTGGTGGATGGTGTAAGTAAATTAGAGCGCATAGAAAGTCAAACCAGTTCAGAAGCTCAAAGCGCCACCTTACAGAAAATGATCCTTGCCACAGCATCCGATTTACGCATTTTATTGGTGAAGTTAGCAGATAGAACGCATAATGCTCAAAGTTTAGACGTTTTTAATCCTAAGAAACGTCAACGGATTGGTCAAGAAACACTTGAAATATATGCACCATTGGCTGCTCGAATTGGCATAAATTCATGGAGACTTCTTCTTGAAGACTGTGGATTTAAAGCAATATATCCATGGCGCCATAAATCCATCAATAAGGCAATCAAGATTGCCAAAGGAGAGCGAAGAAAAAAGATTGACGAAGTTTCTGAATTTGTAAAGAAAAGATTAAAAGGCGTTGGTATCAATTCTGATGTTTTTGGTCGTGAAAAAAATGCATATTCAGTATTTAGAAAAATGAATGAGAAAAAACTCAAATTCGATCAAATACTTGACCTTTTTGCTTACAGAGTTATTGTGAAAACAGTTGACGATTGTTACAGGGCATTGGGAATTATTCACGGTTTGTACAATCCAGTACCCGGAAAAATAAAAGATTACATCGCATTACCAAAACCCAATGGATATCAATCTCTACACACTATATTATTTGGTCCATCTGGTGCGCATATAGAAGTGCAGATACGTACAGAAACTATGCATAAAAACGCGGAGTATGGCATTGCTGCTCACTGGAGCTACAAGCAATCTGAAGATCAACAACCTAATATAAAAAACCAAAAGCTATCCTTTGAGTGGATTAGTAATCTAATAGAAGTTAGTAATAGTGCAGGCACATCAAGTGAATTCATTGAGGCTGTTAAAACAGACTTATTCCCCCATGAAGTCTATGTGTTTACCCCTGAGGGAAGCATACTATCCTTACCTCGAGGAGCAACAGCCGTAGACTTTGCATACGCGATCCATACAGATGTTGGAAATGAATGTCTTGGCTGCGAAATTGATCGAGAGCGTTCCGATATTAGTACTCCTTTACAAAATGGGCAAACTGTTTATATTATTCGATCGAAATTTGCTCGCCCTAATCCAGATTGGTTAGATTTTGTCATTACAGCCAAAGCACGTTCTCAGATACGAAATTTTCTTAAAAATCAAACCAACGAAGACACAATCCCTATCGGCAAACAACTTTTAGAACAATCCCTAGAGACTTGGAATATTAAACTGGACGAAGTTACTCCTAATGTCCTCAACGAATTACTGGCGGATTTGAAAATTGACAGCGATATTGAACTTTACCAACAGATTGGCTTAGGAAATCGCCCGACTCAACTGGTTGCAAAGCAGATACAAAACCTAATAGATCCAACGATAAAATCCCCTTCTTCTACGGCTGCACCTATCATAATCCAAGGAACTGAAGGTATGGCTGTTGCTTTTGGTCATTGTTGCAACCCCATTCATGGAGACCGCATTATAGGTCACTTAAGTACAGGAAAAGGTATAGTGGTGCATCGGTTAAACTGCCATAATGTTCGAAAGTTCCATAAAACTCCTGAAAAATGTGTTCCAGTTGATTGGCACGAAATTCATAATCAAGCCCTTCCCGTAAGAGTAAACATAGAGTCTGAAAACCAAGCAGGTGTTTTAGCAAATATTACGCATATCTTAGATAAAATGAATGTTAACATTGACGAAGCGCACGTCATCAAAGGCGCTGAAGTCGCAAAAATAGAGATGCTAATACTTGTATCTGCTCGCAAAGAGCTCGCTTCCGTACTGCGTGAATTGAGGAAAATACCAACCGTCATAAAGGCAAACAGAGCATGAAAGTACTGCTCTACTTACCGTTTTTTTTGCTACTGGCCTCTTGTGCTTCGTCCACTCAAAAAGGAGCAGTTGGAGTTGAACGCCAACAACTACTCATCATGTCTTCTACCGAAGTGCACAAAAGTGCAGATACAGCCTACACCGAAATTTTGGCTGAAGCTAAGAAAAACAAAACGCTGAATACTGATAAAAAAATGCTTGAGCGTATCCAAAGTATTGCTGATCGCCTTATCCCTCAGACCGCAGTATTTCGCAAAGATGCCCCTCAATGGCACTGGATGGTAAATCTCATTAAATCTGATCAACTGAACGCGTGGTGTATGCCTGGAGGAAAAATTGCTTTCTACACAGGCATCATAGAGAAATTACAATTGACCGATGCTGAAATAGCCGCCATAATGGGTCATGAAATGGCTCATGCGTTGCGTGAGCATGGACGTGAACGAATTTCTGAGCAAATGTTAACAACATCAGGACTGAATGTATTAAGTTCTCTTTTTGGAGTCAGTGCTCCAGCTGCCAAATTAGTAACTGATGTAACCTTAACATTGCCGAACTCTCGTACTCACGAAACCGAAGCAGATCGCATAGGCATAGAGCTCATTGCCCGAGCCAACTTTAATCCCTACGCTGCGGTTAAAGTATGGGAAAAAATGGAAAAAGTATCTTCAGGATCTCAGCCTGAAATATTAAGCACCCACCCATCGAATAAAACTCGAATTCAAGACCTCAAAAAATATGCAAAGCTCGTTGAGCCATTATATGAAAAGAATAAATCAAATTAAAAAAATAGGGGTTTTCCTTTTTCTTCTTACATTATTTGGATGCTCTACTCCAAAAATTCAAACCCGTGTTGAACTTCCGGCAAAAATCCCCGAAGTTAGCAAAGTCAAGAAAATCGGCATTTATGATTTAAAAAACGATATGATTCTCATAGGTGCAAAATTAGAAGAATTATTTCGATCAGTTCAAGCAAATAATACTCCTTTTTTTGAAGTATTCAATAGAGAAGACCTCGAAAGAATTATCCAAGAACAAAACAATGCCAGTAGCATACTATTCAATGAAGCACAAGTTATTAATATTGGGAAACTTGCCAAAGTAGAGGCCATTCTTACTGGAGCAGTACAAACTGCAATACTCAAACAAACGCCCTATACTAAAACTAAGTTTCGTCTTCAATGTCTTATATGGAAAAATCTTGCATGCCAACAATGGGTTCCAATCAGTTATCCCGTACACTGTACAAAGTCTCAAAGTAGCATTGCATTTCAAATTCGCATTAGTGATGTTGAAAATGGACAGGCAATACTGGCAAAAACGTACACCGGTGCAAACAGTAATGACACTTGCTCAACACCTCCTTCCCTCGCTCAGATGCAACAGCAATCCATTCGACAAGCGTTGGCAAATGTGCGCCAAGATATTGCACCGTACTACATATCTGTTACCATCGAACTCATGGAAAAAGATAATAGCAACTTATCCGATCAAAAAGAAGCCCAAGAATACTTTGATTTGGGGCTTGAATTTATAAACGCCGACACTCCGAGCATACAGAAAGGGTGTGGTTACTTCCATCAAGCAGCAAGCCGCTACGGTGAGTCTGCTGCAATATACTACAATCTCGGAGTTTGTACAGAAATAGAAGGAGACATTAACAAAGCACAAAGTTATTATCTTCAAGCAGAACAAAAACTCAAAAAACCAAATAACCTCGTATCGAAAGCTTTACAGAATATTAAAAAAAGGAAAGCAGACGAAGCAGCCCTCGAAAAACAAAAGAGCATTAGGGAATAACTGATGCTTCGACTTACATTCTTTCTGTCAATGATGCTGCTGATTACAGCATGCAGTTCAACTAAGATAAAAAATGATTGCTCTTGTGCCACATATCAACCAAAGTCCCCACGCCCCAGCTGGATCGATAACGAGAACGTTAGTTCAAAGGCACTACTGAGCAGCGGAGGCAGTCAGTGCACAGGAATACAAACTTTAGATTTTAAAGAATCTGACCAGAATGCGCGCCTTAATCTTGGATTATTGATTCGAGCGAATGTTCGTGGAGAGATCAATATCATAAAAAGACAAGATTCTTCCGTTGGCGGACTTAGCCAAGCCTCTGTACAAAGCGCCGTTTCCTCAGAATCCTTACTTGAAAATGCTTTTGTCTATGATCGTTGGGTCGATCCTATAAATTGCTCAATTCACAGTGCCATCAGGTTGAATAAAGAGGACTACCAGCGCACTAAAAATCGTTTGCAAGAGATAGAAGCACGCAAACCCAAAAATCAATTGATGTTACTGCGATTGAAAAATAATGTACCCTCTGAATTGTTGCTTGCAACACTGAGTAATCTTGGTGCGCAAAAACTAACTTTAGATCAAACCATTTCCAGCCAAGTCTATACTATTGAGTGGGAAAGCCAACAACCGCAAGAGCACGTGGAAGGCAGCATACACGCCATTATTATCAAATCAATTTTGTTGGTGAAAAATCGTAAAGATCAAGTCGTACTTAGTCTGGTAAAAAACGGCAAATCATTTCACCGAGGTAACGTGAATGATCCATCATTTTTATACGAAAAGGCGCGTCGCCATGCACTTTTACAAATGCATGAACC
The DNA here is from genome assembly GCA_965195345.1 of uncultured Thiomicrospira sp. GTDB lineage: Bacteria > Pseudomonadota > Gammaproteobacteria > CAKMZV01 > CAKMZV01. The sequence continues at coordinate 41,536 of OZ239628.1, forward strand.
ATTGAAGAAATTCCTAACCACCCCTATAACACAATAGTCAAACAAGCATCTTTGCCAATTATTAGCTGTTTGGTCTGTGCAACAACGTCATTAGCATTTACATTCTCTAAAAAGATTTTGGGTAATGCAACTTTTCTTTTCCTAATATATTTTCAATGACTCCCTGTGTGTGTATCTCTATCATCTGCCTTATAGTATCCAAATCGTTGCTAATCCTAAAAAGGCGATAAACCCAACCACATCCGTCACCGTAAATAAAATAACCCCACCTGCAATTGCTGGATCAACTCCAAGTCTATTGAGGAATAGTGGAATAAAAACCCCTGATGCTGCCGCTACAATCAAGTTAACAACAACAGCTGAGCCTATTGTAATACTAAGTAGTATGTTATCAAACCAGAACCAAACAATGACACTAATAAGCAATGACCAAAGTAAACCGTTAAGAATCGCTATTAAAATTTCTTTGCGTAAGACCCAATGCGTTGACTTTCCTTGCAACTCACCAAGCGATAAACTTCTAATTACAAGAGCAAGTGTCTGCGACCCTGCTATACCACCCATACTCACGACGATAGGCATCAGTACTGCTAATGCGGTTAGCTTTTCTATAGTCGGCTCAAAAACACCTATAATCCAAGCGGCAAGAAACGCAGTCAAAAGATTCACGCCTAACCAAACGGCGCGCCTGCGTGTGCTTTGAATAATTGGGGCGAATGTATCTTCACGTACAGTCCCATGTAAACTCATCAATTGTCGCTGCCCTGCTTCACGAATATAGTCGACAATATCATCGACTGTTATGCGTCCAATCAATTTGTTTTTTTCATCAACTACAGCAATGGAAAGTAAATCCAACTTTATGAATACATCCGCTACTTCACTGACTGGTTTTTCAGCAGTTACTGTAGGGACTTCCTTTTTCATAACATCTTTAATGGCCACTTCCCCTTCATTGACGAGCAATGATGATAACGTCACGTGTCCAAGAAAATGAGCCCCTCGATCGATTACAAATAATTTATCTGTTCCTGAAGGCAATACTTTAAGTTGACGCAAATAACGCCGCACAACTGAAACAGTAACGTCTGATCTAACAGTTATGACTTCCAAATCCATAACGCCACCAGCAACATCCTCTGGAAAGGATAGTACTGCTTGCAACCTTTTTCTACGATCTTCATCTAACGCAAGCAGTATTTCGTCAACACGCCCTGGAATATCCTGCAAAACATCCGCAAAATCATCCGTATCCAGTCCTTTTGTTAGCTCAACAACTTCTTTAACCTCTAAAGGTTCAAGTAGTTGCGTTCGGATTTCATCATCCAATTCCTGTAATATTGCCCCACCAATTTCAGTCGGAACCAGTGACCAAATAGCTTCGCGTTGATTCGGCGGCACTGCTTTTAACACATACGCCATATCCACTGGGTGCGCTTCAAGAATTAAAGCACTAAGAATGTTATCTTGCCCACTTTCAAGCGCGCTTAAAAATCGATTAAGCAACGTTACTTGCAGCTGTGTTTGCGCGCTATACGTCATGCCGTTCATTCAAATAGCCAAAAATATTTTAAATCCACAGGGTTTGTAGATTAAGTGCCTACCAAATATAAATGGGTAATAATACTTGCGCCATATCCTAAAGCAATAACTGGCGACCATTTTAAGTGACTACCAAAGGTATACATTCCCTTCGCTTGCCCCATTAGAGCAACACCAGCTGCTGACCCAATCGACAACATGCTGCCACCAACCCCTGCTGTTAATGTCACTAAGAGCCATTGGTTTAAGGACATCTCTGGGTTCATTGATAAGACAGCAAACATCACTGGAATATTATCAACAATAGCAGATAAAAAGCCGACTAAAATATTTGCCGTCGTGGGTCCCCAATCAAGATACATGGTTTCAGAAATCAATGTTAAGTATCCTATGAATCCAAGCCCACCTACAGACAAAATCACTCCGAAGAAAAACAACAATGTATCCCACTCAATAGTAGCCACTACTTTGAGAATATCAAAGCTCCCTTTAGTTTGATTGAATGACAAACCAGATATTTCTGCCTGAGTCATTTTATTTTCCTCACCCTGAAGATATCGCTCCTCGGTAATACGCAAATAGTACCCATACATACCTAAATAGCCAAAGCCTAACATCATGCCCAGCATGGGAGGTAAGTGCAAAATATTATGCGCAGAGACAGCTGTAGCAATAGTGCATAAGAAGAGCAGGACTACTACCCAACCGCCTCTCAACACTTCTACCTTTTCATTATCAGCGGCAGGCTGCTCATCAGGGACTGCAAAATGCATAATCGCTGCTGGCACAAGAAAATTAACAACTGAGGGAACAAAAATTGCAAAAAACTCATGAAATTGAACGATTCCTTTCTGCCAAACCATCAATGTCGTTATATCACCGAAAGGACTGAATGCACCACCTGCATTTGCTGCGACAACTACGTTAACACAGCCTATAGAGATGAATTTGCGATTTCCTTTGCCTACCGCCAAGAGCACCGCACACATTACCAAGGATGTCGTTAAATTGTCGGCTATGGGAGAGATAAAGAAAGCCAAAATGCCCGTGATCCAAAACAATTTTCGAAATCCAAGTTGTCGCGCAATTAACCATGAACGCAACCAATCAAAAATGCGCCGCTCCATCATAACGTTGATGTATGTCATTGCCACCAATAAAAAGAACGCAAGCTCAGTAAATTCAAGTAGATTATGTCGTACGGCATCATGAGGAAGGGCAGGCAAACCCTCCAACCGATATATCCACGCAATCATAGCCCAGATTATTATTGCTGAAATAATGACTGGTTTTGATTTGCGCATATGTGTTACTTCTTCAAGCATCACCAATGCATACGCTAAAACGAACGTTGCTATAGCCAAATAACCCACTAAATGCGTGGTTAAATCCAAGTTTTGTCCGACCACACCTCCTGCAGCCAAAGCCACACCTGTAAAAGCAAAAATGAAAATCAAGGATAAGCTGATATATGCTCGCATGTAAACCTCTATTTTAATGGTTAATATTTAATTTGCGAATGCCAGAACTCTCAAAAGAAATGGATGCTCCTATGAGACTGATTTGCAAAGTATTTGTAATATGTGCATTCTACCAAATTAACCACTACGCACGGGTGAATACCTCAACTTCAGAAACTGAAACACCCCTTTATTAACCATTGTTATCTTGTCTCAGACAATTCAAAAAATATTTGCTTTTGATTTTCTAAATCTGTATTATCCGACCTTAAAAAAACCAAAAACGAAATAGGATGTCAAACGCTTTCAAAAAACAATCTTATTTTGTTAAGTAATCATGAAGTATTGTAGAAAAATGCCTTTCCTATAGCGAATGCAGGTGATGTGGGATTAATACATATTCTATCTAAATTAGCGAGCATCACTTCGGTAGAATAGACCAATGCAAAGCATCGCTATTTCAAGCAATACAAAAGGTCTTTTACTTACACAATTGTCAGCGGTGGCGGCGGCGGCTTTTTTCCTATTGTTTCAAGATGCTTCGAGCGGCACAACCCCGCTCATCTCTGTCTATGCACTGTTTGTATTTGCTTTTTTATTCAGCTTACCAACAAATGCCTACTACCTAAAGCGCCTTAAAAACGTTCAATGGCGAGGCATGCACTTTATCTTACTTGCTTTAATTGCCCTATGTACCTTCGTTGGCAACGTCGGTATCGTCAAAACACTTGAATTTTTACCGCCAAGTGAAGCACACCTGATACAGCGTTCTGAAACAATTTTCTCCATACTTATTGGCATTCTAATATTGCGTGAAGGTGGCGGATGGATATTGTTTTTTTCTTCGCTTCTTTTCAGCCTTGGGGTCTACAATTTATATTTGAGCACAACTAGTGGAGCCATGACTATCGACTCAATCTTTCCCTTTTTGACCGCATTATTGTCTGCACTTTCTTTTGCTGTAATGCAAACAGCATCTAAACTCCTAATGTCAACGATCAACGCCCATCTCATCAACATCATTCGCTTATCCGTAGCAATAATGTCTATGAGCATTCTTCATCCGCTCGTTATCGAAGGATTTATATCTTTACCATACCACGCCTTGCAAAACTTTGCCATTGCGGCTTTTGTTGGTCCTTTTATGGCTCGTATTGCATACATGTATGCAGGTTACCTCATAGGCATTTCTCGTACAGCACTGTTTACATCCACCTCTCCAGTTTATACTTTATTCCTACAAATAGCCATTCTTGGCTACGCCTTAAATACACAACAAATTATAGGCTCGATATTGCTTCTTCTTGCTGTATCTCTGCCCGCTGCCTATGCCTTTATACTCAAACGCTTTCCGTAACCATCGATATCGTATCTTCATCACAATTGTTCCTAAGAAAAATCAAATAACTCATAAGAAATGTCCCTGTGCTCGTGGGATAATATCCCGCTTACGCTCAACTTCAACAATGCTTTCAAATGCCACAATGATTTTTAAAAACCTATTAGCCATAGCCATAGCTATAGTCGCTTTCCATGCAAGCGCAAAGCCCGTTTTGATTGAAGGAATCCTTGCTTCAGTAAATGATGACATCATCCTATTAAGCGAATTTAGAAATCGCCAATTGCAAGCATTACGCAGCCTGAAACAGCAGAAAATTTCTCCTGAAAGCGTGCCAAACTTGAAAAGTCGATTGTTAGAATCCATGATAAATGAGCGCTTGGAGCTTGAAGTTGCAAGAAGTCAAAACATTCAAGTAACTGATTTAGTCCTAAACCGAGAGATAAGTAAAATTGGTCAAAACAACAATATGACTGTAATTGAATTAAAATCCGCAATTGAACAGCAGGGAGAGGACTGGAAAAAATATATAGAAACATTGCGTCATCAAATTTTATTAGGCCAATTAAAAAACCAAGTGCTTGCAGGTAAGGTCAATGTTACTGACCAAGAAATAGAACAATTTCTTGGCAGAGAACGCTCTCGCAATGATCCCTTTGAATACGAAGTTTCTCAAATATTGATTGAAAATAACGACACGCAAAGAACGCAAGAACAATCCGTCCTAAAAGCGCAAGATATCTACGAAAAACTCTCAGAAGGCATGACATTTGCATCGGCATCGGCACAGTATTCCGATGCGTCAAACGCACTCGACGGCGGTGACCTTGGTTGGTTGGATGCCTCAAACTTACCGTATAGTTTCCTACAAGCACTGCAACAATTGGAACCCAATGAATTCAGTTTACCTATTCAATCGGGCTTAGGATATCACATTCTCTTACTTAAAAAATCACGCCACAAAAAAACTGTCATCCTAAATCGTTATAAACTGCAACAAATATTCTTGTCCTCCTTGAACCACAATGATGAGGACGCTTTCAATACACTGGATAAACTTTCTCAGCAGATCGAAAACAATCCTGAAAACTTCTCATCCCTTGCGGAAAGGTATTCCGAAGATGGAATCTCTGCTAGTAATGATGGTCTAACATCTTGGCTTATATCGAAGCGCTTTGACCCAGAGCTTGAGAAAAGCATTCAATCATTAAAAATTCAACAATTAAGCAAACCAATCCGCACTCAAAATGGCTGGTATCTCGTAAAAGTTCTTAACCGTGAAGAATTTGATGCGACAAAAGTTATCAGTAGAGAAAGGGTGCGCAATTTTTTAATAAACCAACAAGCAGAAGTTGAGTATGCAAACTTCCTAAGAAACTTACGTAATAGCGCTGCAGTCAATATTCAACAGGCCGCACTCAATCAATTATAGTGATTTCAATAATCACCGCCGGAGAACCAGCCGGCATTGGTCCAGATATTATAGTCTCTCTTAACGTTCAGCTTGAAGACGCCCTAATCATTGCCGATGCCGACCTCTTAAAGGCGCGCGCCAAACAGCTAAATGTTAATTGCCCCATCAATCACTGGCAACGTGGGCCGTTGAAAAAAAACGTCTTAAACGTTTTGCACACTCCTTGTGCTGTCGTGCCTGTCCCTGGAATCTTAAATCCGTCAAATGGGCAATACGTTATTCAAACACTAAAAATTGCATACGATTTAGTACTTACTGAGGGTTTTGGATCAATTGTTACTGCTCCAGTACATAAGGGACTTATTAATGATGCGGGTATTCCTTTTACTGGGCACACCGAATTTTTTCAAGACTTGTGCAAAGTTGATAAAGTTGTCATGATGCTAAGCTGTAAACAAATGCAAGTAGCGCTGCTCACTGCTCATGTACCTATTCGCAAAGTACCTGAACTAATAACTCCCGAAAATTTGGAAAAAACCATTCGAATCGTTCATCAGGATTTACAACAAAAATTCGGCATTCAAACTCCAAGAATAGCTGTGCTTGGGTTGAATCCTCACGCTGGGGAAAGCGGTTATTTAGGTGGCGAAGAAATTCAAATCATTGAACCGTGTATTCGCAAACTGAGAGAGCAGGGCATTATGCTTTCTGACGTTCTTTCAGCGGATACGGCATTTCGCCCTGAAGTCGCTAAAAAACATGACGTTTACCTTGCTATGTATCATGATCAAGGCTTAATTCCTATCAAACAAATTGGGTTTGGGTGCTCTACCAACATTACTCTTGGATTACCTATAATTCGCACATCGGTTGATCATGGTAGCGCATTATCAATTGCAGGAAGCGGCAAAGCCAATCCATCTTCCCTCCTCTATTCATTACATTGTGCGCGGCAGTTGATGAAAAACTTCAGTTGCTAAAACAGCCATGTCGCTCTCCTCTCCGAAAAAAAAATATTCGCAAAACTTTTTAACTGACTCCGCCGTAATTCATTCGATTAGCCAGTTCATTGCCCCTAAGTCCAATGATGCGTTTGTTGAAGTTGGTCCTGGCGAAGGTGCATTGACTGATCAAATTCTTCCTTACTGCGCACACTATACTGGCTTAGAAATTGATAGCCAATTGATACCTATTCTAAACAACCGTTTCAGCGCCTACGACCACTTTAACATGCTTCTTATAGATGCCCTAAAATATGAATACGGTGCACATGAGCCTCAGCCATACCGCTTAATTGGCAACCTTCCCTATCACATTTCTTCACCGCTTATCATTCGCTTCATTCGCAATAGCCTACCTATGCAAGACATGCATTTAATGTTTCAAAAAGAAGTTGCCGAACGCATTTGTGCAACCAAAGGCAGAAGCCGCGGGCGACTGAGTCTCATGGTGCAATTTTATTGTGATGTTGAATATTTACTAACTATAGGCGCACAATCTTTTTCTCCTGCGCCCGATGTTGAGTCTGCATTTATACGCTTAACACCAAAAGAAAATTCACGCTTTGGCAAGGATTTTTTAGATGCGTATGAAAATATCGTAAAACTTGCTTTTTCTAAAAAGCGTAAAACGCTATACAACAACCTTAAATCAATCATTTCAACTGCAGAGCTTCAACAACTTGATATTGATCCACAAAGACGGGCAGAGACCCTTAGCGTAGAAGAAATGACTAGTATTTGCCAACTTGTAGAAAATAACAAATGAATACTTGGGCGATTGGAGATGTACATGGATGTTACCATTCATTAATGGACTTACTTGATGCCATTCAGTTCTCTGATAGCGACGAATTATGGTTTACTGGAGATTTGGTTAATCGTGGGAAACACTCTAAAAAAGTACTGCAATTTGCTCAAAAATTAGGCTCCCGTTGCAAAACAGTACTTGGCAATCATGATCTATATCTAATAGCTGTACATCATGGTCATAAACGTTATGAAAAAGGAGATAATTTTTCGGATTTGTTAGAAGACGATGAAGGAGCTGCACTCATTAATTGGCTTGCAACCCAACCATTTTTGCAATACGACGAGCAACAAAAAATGTTAATGATACATGCTGGTTTACCTAATTGGCAGCTGTCTACCTTATTCAAAAGACATCAATGGTTACTACAGAAAATGACCAATGCAACATGGCTGGCCCCTTTCATGAAACATTCGATAATGGGTAATGAACCTAAAGATTGGAGTGATGACCACACAACAGATGACCGTGCACGGTATATGATTAATTATTTTACGCGCATACGCTACTGTACACCTTCAGGACGAATACGGTTTGACTTCAAAGGCAGTCCAAAAGATACAACTACTGAGTACGTCCCGTGGTACGAAAAAATCAGCGAGGTGGATAATGATTGGACTGTTATTTTTGGACATTGGTCTACTCTTGAACAATCAATGATTACATCACCCAGAGCCGTTCACCTTGACACTGGCTGCGCTTGGAATGGCAGTCTAACCGCTTGGAACATGATTGACAAAAGGCGTGTCAAAATCCCTGCAAACCCATTGGATATAGATAGAGCTCTCTAACCTTACTCAACGCAACTATTCTGATATTTTCCTTATGATCAGAAGAAATGAAAATTGCGTGGCGAAAATAAATGTTGCCATCAATAAGTGGAGCGGTTGAACCAACATTGGAAATCCCAAATGATTAAGCAGTGCGCCCGTCACTATACTAACAACGACGCCACATAGCCCTCCAAGAGCAATAATCGTCAATAAGTTTTTCATGCCGAAATTCTGCACCAACTTCCAGACAAACCAAACATTAGTAAGCAAAACTACTATAGAAAAACTACGATGAACATAAAAAAACCACGGCAGTGCATCAATCCAATTGGATCGCGTTAAATTTTGAGAATGGCTAACAAAATCTATAATTTCACGCACTTGAATACCAAGTAACACTTGAATTACCGTTAAACCTAAAACAATCCACACCCATTTTTTTAGATTAAACTCGGTATTGTATTTTTTAAAACTTCTACTATCGATTTGCAAGACTATCAATAATGCCATTATGAATAATGCCATAAGCATATGTACAGTGATTACACCCGGCGACAACCCACTGGAAATAACACGTGCACCTAGCCATCCCTGCAGAGAAACTGCAACAAAAACCAGCCATGAAACATAGAAAAGTCGAGGATGTGAGCGTTTTATTGGAATCGAGAAAAGAGCAGTAAGAACAATTAAAAACCCAACACTCACTCCGAACAATCGGTTTACGTACTCAATCCAAGTTTTAATTGGATTAAAACGGGTTTCTGCATAGCCTCTATCGGCATATATTTGTTGATAATTATCAGGAAGCTCACTTTCATCCAGTGGTGGAATCCACTGTCCAAAACAAGTGGGCCAATCGGGACAGCCTAATCCTGAACCCGTTGCACGTACGGATGATCCGACCCATATTAAAATAAAAACAGCAATTAATGCAATAAGCGCAATTATTCTAAACCGTTTAAGCGCCGCTGAATCGTATGTATCGTATTGCATGTTTTTCCGTACTCTTTACAAGACTACCTTAACATAGCCAATAGTAAAAGCCTTCAAAAATGGACAAACAAATTATTTGATACGTTTCATCGTTTCAAAAAATTCAGTATTGGTTTTGGTCGTCTTCATTCTATCTAGTAAGAATTCGACTGCTTCGATTTCTTCCATGCTTGAAAGAAGTCTTCGAATGATCCACATTTTTTGCAACTCTTCTGGAGAGGCTAATAATTCTTCTCGCCTTGTTCCAGAACGAATTGGGTTGATTGCTGGAAAAATTCGTCGCTCTGCAAGACGTCTATCAAGGTGAATTTCAAGGTTACCAGTTCCTTTAAATTCCTCATAAATAACTTCGTCCATCTTTGAGCCAGTATCAATAAGCGCGGTTGCCAAAATAGTAAGACTTCCCCCCTCTTCTACATTACGAGCTGGTCCAAAAAATCGCTTAGGACGATGCAAGGCTTTTGCATCTACACCGCCTGTGAGTACCTTGCCAGATGAAGGCGTTTCCGTGTTGTATGCACGAGCAAGACGTGTTATTGAATCCATTAATATAACCACATCTTTTTTATACTCAACCAATGATTTGGCTTTTTCGATAACCATCTCCGCAACTTGGATATGTCTGCTCGCAGGCTCATCAAATGTTGAAGAAACAACCTCACCTTTCACAGATCGCAGCATTTCTGTCACTTCTTCTGGGCGTTCATCAATTAAGAGTACTATCAATTCACATTCTGGATTATTATGCGTGATCGAATGGGCTATTTGTTGCAAAAGTATAGTTTTACCTGCCTTAGGTGGCGCTACTATTAAGCCACGTTGCCCTTTGCCTATAGGAGCCACTAAGTCAATAACCCTACCGGTTAAATCTTCGCTTGAACCATTGCCTACACCCATGTACATGCGCTCGTCGGCATGTAAAGGCGTTAAGTTTTCAAACAATATCCGTCTTCGGGAATTCTCTGGTTTACTGTTATTTATTTTTTCCAGAGCATTTAATGCAAAATACCGCTCCCCATCACGTGGAGGGCGAATTCGTCCTTCCAGCGTGTCCCCTGTTCTGAGCCCAAATCGTCGAATTTGACTTGGAGAAACATATAAATCATCCTGTCCCGCTAAATAAGACGATTCTGCCGAGCGCAGAAATCCGAATCCATCGGGAAGTATTTCAAGTACTCCTTTGCCATGTACATCATCTCCTTGACCAATTTTTGCCTTCAAAATAGCAAAAATAATATCCTGTTTACGAATACGATGAAGGTTTTCAATATCCAAATCTGAAGCTATTTTATGAATAGCCTTTGCAGACATATTTTTTAATTCTGAAAGATGCATGGTGTTTTTAATTTAAAGGGATTTTGAGGATCTTAAAGAAAAGAAACGGCTTGATAGCCTTGTTCTCACGTCTTGAAAACGGAGAAGAAAGATGATCGAAAAGTTATAAGTTCTCGTTTAAGAATTGAGTTAATTGTGATTTAGTAAGTGCTCCAACTTTCGTTGCAACGACTTCTCCATTGTTAAATAAAATAAGAGTTGGTATACCACGCACTTGATATTTTGCAGGTGTCTCTGGATTTTCATCAATATTGACTTTGGCTACCGTCAGTTTTCCGTCAAACTCTCCAGCTATTTCTTCAAGGATAGGAGTAATCATTTTGCACGGTCCACACCATTGCGCCCAAAAATCGACTAACATCGGTGCGCTTGACTTAACTACTTCAGCTTCAAAGCTATCATCGGATACATTTATTATTTCTGACATTACTAATCTCTTGTAGTGCTGGTAAAACTGTATGTTTTTTTCTGGAGTTATAAACCCCTCAGAAGTGTGAGGTCTCTTTTCGCTGTATTCTAATACCTTATTTTAAAAAAAGCAAACCTTTTGTATTCACTCATTGCTATTCTTCCGTTTGCATGCAAGCTATCATGACCTATTCTCATAGCATACGTAGCACTTGTAAGAGCCAAACCAGTGCATTTGTTGCTGATTTTTATGATGATAATCGAAATTTATGCATCTTTGTTCGCATAAAAACATTTTTCACTACTTTTTTATTAATTGGCATCATAGATGCGAATGCTTTTTTCATCTAATTTTAAATCAAGAGTTTCACGCATTTTCTGAAAACCCACATCTTCTTCAATCATCTTTAAAGCCTTACCTTCCAATGTGTCGTTCAAGGTATTCTCGACTTCAACAAGAGCAATAAATTCAAGCTTGATTGCTTTTTCAAATTGTGTGTTCAACTGTTCAACGATCTGCTTTTTTTGGATATCATTACACATATCAACATACATTTGCTTCAATCCTAATTTGAGCAACCCATCTTCTGATAATTCTTTAAACTGACTATTGCGCAAATATTGCCAAACAATGTTTGAAAAAGCCTTTCGATTACTTTGCAACCAATCACCCCAGTTGTTTCCATTTAAATCTGGAAGAGAGTGTTTCTTTGCCTGTGAATTAAGGTCTGAATTTTCCTCAACTGATTTGACTTTTAAATCGTTTTCACCTGCATTGTTGGATTTTTGAGTTGTCTCTGATTGAGAAGGCTCTGTTGCATTGGTCTTTAATGACTGAGAGGCAGTGCCTTTTTGATCTGGTGAATTTGTACTTTCTTGCTTAAAGCTAAAGCGTGCAACGTTTTCAGTTTCTTTTTTACTGTCTTGATTAGAATCCGTCCCGTGCTTGTTATCCGTTATTAGCTTAGATTTTTTTTCTTCATCAGGTCTAAAAGCAATCAGTCTAAGTACCAACATTTCAAACGACACTTTAGGATTTATTGCCGATGCAAGGTCAGACTGTCCCTTTTGCAATAGATCATAAAATAATTGAATCTCCTCAGCCTTTACTTCTTGACTCTGAGATACGAGGGTTTCCGCCACACCAAATCGCATAAGTTGCATTGCTGGCTTTCCCAGATGCTTAACCAATGCTAACTGATGAACCCACTCTATCAAGCACTTCAACAAATTGACGCAATCGCCACTTTGGTGAAACATGTTTTGGGTTATCTCAATAGCTAATTGTCCATTTCTATCGATCACTGCTTGAATTAACGCGCTAACATAACTCTCTGCAACTAATCCCAACATGCCGTGCACTTCCTCACTCTTAATCGTTCCTGCCCCAAGAGCAATGCTTTGATCGAGTAAACTAAGCCCGTCACGAATACTACCGTCAGCGGCTTGAGCAATCCACTCTAATGCCTTTTTGTCATCGCATTCAATTTTTTCTTCGCTTAATATTTTTTCAAACAATCCCACTATGGCACTTTTTTCTACTCGCTGTAAACGTAACTGCATGCACCGAGATAAAATAGTCACTGGCAATTTTTCAGCGTTTGTAGTGGCTAACAAGAATTTCACGTGCTCTGGAGGTTCTTCCAAAGTCTTTAACATTGCATTAAAACTTGATTTAGAGAACATATGAACTTCGTCAATCAAATACACCTTGTATTTTCCTGAAGTAGGAGCATATTGCACATTCTCAAGAATTTCACGTGTATCGTCGACTCCTGTTTTTGAAGCGGCGTCTATTTCAATCAGGTCAGGGAACGAACCTGCATTAATAGACTTGCATGCCATACATTCGCCACAGGGAGTGCTACTAACACCTTTCTCACAATTCAACGCTTTAGCAAGTAGTCTTGCAAGCGTTGTTTTACCAACTCCTCGAGTGCCTACGAACAAATAGGCATGATGCAATCTCCCACTATTGAGCGCATTGCTTAATGCCTTTACAACAGAATCTTGCCCTACCACTTCATCAAAGGAAGTAGGTCTCCATTTTCTTGCTAATACTTGGTAACTCATTTTTAATACTCTATTGATTTTGCCTTCCAAACATCACTCTTTTATTATTTGAATCGCTTCTTGAAGGTTGCAAATGTGGTGTTCGACAATGTCACTGGTTGGTGCCTTGTTGTTGAACAAAATATTTTTTTTAATTCCAGCTGCCAAAGCCGCCTCAATATCGTGCACGCGGTCACCAATAATCCAAGATTGACCTATATCAATATTATGCTCTCGAATCGCTTGTAAGAACATCCCTGATTTTGGCTTGCGGCAATTGCAATCTATTTTATATTTATCATTTCCAAAACTGGGATGGTGAGGACAAAAATACACATCTAAAAAGGAAGCTCCGTTGTTTCGAAATTCTTGCATCATCCAGTCAGTCAACTTCCAAAATTGAGTCTCATCGTATAGCCCACGAGCAATTCCAGATTGGTTTGTAACCATGATCAATTCATACTGACACTTTTTGAGGTGCGCACACAAAGAAAAAATACCATCAATAAATTGGCATTGATCCACCTCATGCAGATAGCCCGTATCCACATTTATAACACCATCCCTGTCAAAAAAAACCACTTTTTTATCTGCCATATACTACGATAATGTGTTTGCTATATAAATTTTATAGAGTACAATACGCCCGCTTTCGAAGAACAAATTTCTTTGATTCTATGGGCCGTTAGCTCAGTTGGTAGAGCACCGGACTTTTAATCCGTTGGTCCCGCGTTCGAGCCGCGGACGGCCCACCACCCCTCTGACTTATCTTCTCAGCTTCGATTTTGCTTGCGTTTTAATTCTATAACCAAAACGCACCAAACGCGCATAAACTAGTAAATAAAGCGTAATAAAGCCTAACAATCCTACTAGCAATAATCCTGTACTATCCCAAAAAACAAGCGCCCAAATTGAAGGGATTATAGAAAAAATCCATAATAACGGTGAAGTTAATGAGTTCTGCATGACTTGCGTAATTAGGGATTTTCTAAATTTAGCGCGAACAATTCTTTGATAGACCAACATATGTAAATGCACTCTATCGGGCAAACTGGGAGACATATTCCGCACTATTTTTTTACGATAGATAGCAAATAGTGTTTCGATAATTGGATAAGCCATCACCATAAAACCGAACCAAGGAGACACTTCCTCGTGTCTGTTTACGGTTAATACCGCAATTTCAGCCAACCAAAAACCCAGAAAATATGCTCCCCCATCACCACAAAATATTTTCCCAAAGGGATAGTTCCATAACATCAAGCCGATGGTGGATGCTACTCCCAACAAGCAAACATTAACCAAAAATCCATCTCCTAACATGTAATTTAATAAAGCGAAAGTCACAAATGCTAACAGGCAAAATCCAAGCATCAAGCCATTGTATCCATCAATTATATTAACCGAATGGGCAACCCCACCAACTGCAAAAGCTGTAAAGATCAGTGAAGCAATCGTGAAATAGGCGAATAGTTCATTAAAACCAACCACGCCAACGCGTCTTAATTCAGCATCGACAAGCCAAAAAGCCATGCCTGCTGAAAAAAAAGTGCAGATCAGCCTCCAAAATGGTGACACCTTATGAGTAAAATCTTCTGCAATTCCACCAATGAACGCAATGGAGCCTGCCATCCATAAAAGCACCACAGCATCATTTGACGTAAGCAACGCACCCACGCCTACGCTTACAAAAACAGCCACCCCACCTATGCGAGGAGTGGGCGCCGTATGAAATTTTTGTGCCCCTTTCAGCTCTTTATCTATTCCTATATCTATTCTATTTGCTAAATAGATAACAGCCATATTAACCAAAAAACATACTACAAGGACTGTCGCCAAAATCAACATTGTTCAATGACCTCATCGATTTTTTTAAACACACAAGAATTAAGGAAATTCGCTTGTACACGCAACAAAGCAGATTTTCCATAGCTTTCCGTCAAATCAGAGTGAACATGCAACTTTTTCATTGCCTCAGCAAAATCTTCTTTACTGCCAGGAGGAACGGTAAGCCCTGTTTCTTCATGAATTGATACCCAAGGAACTCCAGATTGTAGGTTTGTATTAATAATGGGCTTTGCAAAAGCCATCGCCTCTATTTGCGTAATTCCAAAAGCTTCACTGTTTCGTGTAGATGGAAATAAAAAACAATAACAAGTACTCTGTAGCCATTTTTTTTCCAACTCTGAAACAAACGCACTTACAAAATAAAGATTCGGATATTGTTCAACACAATCAATAACTTGTTGACTACACTCGCCACTGCCTGCAATTATTACTGGTCTATCACAATCCTTAAAATAAATATCTAACGCGCCCAACAATACTTCAATCCCTTTATAGTAAGACAATCTTCCCAAAAAAAGCATTCCATCAGATGGAACAGCTCTTCCTTTTATATCAAAAATATCACAACATTCAACATTTTCAGTGTAATCATCCGCTATAGAAAGAGGAATAACTTCTTTTGATATATTGGGGACACCTTTAAAGTCAAACATTTGTTTAAGCTGAGGCGACGTAAAGATAATTCGGCTCCTTTTGAGCATATTCTTAGTGAATGGCGCAACTAAAATTTTTAAATATTTTTGACGGACAATATTACTGTGCCAGTGCACTAAAATCGTTTTTGCTGACACGAGCCACTGCATTGCATCAAATAGCGGGAATGGATAGTGAAAATAGATAACATCGTTTTTCTTCTCCAACGCAATCAATCGCCAACAAAACGAAACAGAAATCGGCATTGCTCCCATTTTCAACGCCCCTGCTCTTATGATATTGACACCATCAGCTTTTTCAAAAGTTGTCTTCCAACCTTTGGATTGACAACACAACACCGTAACTTTATGCCCCTGAGCACTAAAATAATTAGCATACTGTTGCGCTACTACCTCAACTCCACCAATCCACGGCGGATAAAACTTAACAACAATCAATATTCGCTTTGGCTTTATTGTCGCCACCGCTCAACCTCAATGGTTGCTGACTTAGGATTCCCCGCGACGATAACCGACTTGTGAATGCGCACGCAAACCTTCTCCAAACAGTCTTTTTGTAGAAGCCAAGTGGCAATATCTTCAACCAACTCCTCAATCAGTCCAAAAGCACTATGTTTGTAACGGCTTTGCAACTCTTCGGCCAAGTTGGCATAATCAACTACAGGATTATTATTCAACAGTAATGCACTCAAATGCATCTCAATATCAATATCAACTTTTTGCAGATTTTTTCGTTCCCAATCATAAACGCCAATATATAAAATCAGTTCAATACTGTTAAGAAACAATTTATTCACTTTAATCAACGCCTTCGGATGAGTGCCAGCGCAATGCTGCTTGAATATCTTTCTCCCGCTCTCCAACCCATCGCTCACCATGCTCAGTAATTTCTTTTTTCCAAAAAGGCGATTGTGTTTTTAGATAATCCATAATGAATGCACAAGCTTGTAATGAGTCTTCTCTGTGTTCAGCGCACGCAGCAACTAATACAATCTTATCTCCAGGGTTAAAATGACCAATTCGGTGAATAATGAGCGTTTTTTTGAGCGACCAGCGCTTACAAGCTTGCACTTCTATTTTTTCCAAAGATTTTTCTGTCATCCCTGGATAGTGTTCAAGCCATAGTTCACTTACGCTGTCACCCAAATTAAAATCGCGCATTAAGCCAATAAAAATACCTACCGCCCCGATAGCGAGGTCCCCATCACACAAACTTGCTAATTCCGCACCCGTATCAATATCACCACTTTGCACTTTAACCATTATCGCCTTTGTTCGAAAATTCATGAATAGCATTTAACATAACCGTCACTTTCTCTGGCTTTACTCGTGGTGTGATTCCGTGCCCCAAATTAAAGATGTGTCCTGGCTCCCCTGAATACGCTTGTAAAATTCGTTGAACTTCACTTATTATCGATTCATCGCTGCCTAACAGTACGGACGGATCCATATTCCCTTGCAAAGCAACTTTGTCGCCCACACGTCTTTTGGCATCCTTCAAATCAACAGTCCAATCCAGTCCAATTGCGTCTGCACCGCTATCGGCCATTGATTCAAGCCACAACCCACCACCTTTGGTAAATAAAATAATCGGAATTGAAGCATCAGTGATGTTTTGAATAATTTTTGCCATAGGTGCTAATGAAAAATCCTCATATGCAGCATGACTTAGCAAACCACCCCACGTATCAAAAATTTGTACTACCTGTGCACCAGCTTCAATCTGTGCATTCAGATACGCAATAACACTTTCGGTCAAGATCTGCAATAAATCATTCAGCGCCTGTCTATCGGAATAAATCATTGACTTGATCGTGGCAAAATCTTTGCTGCTACTTCCTTCCACCATATAACAAGCCAATGTCCATGGACTACCACTGAACCCAATGAGTGGTAACGTTGTTGACAACCCTTGCAGCGACGATGAAATCGTCCTAACAGCCTCCATAACATAGCCCAAATCAGTCTTCATATTAGGAACTTTAAGCGCATTTATGCTCGATCGATCTCGTACAGGGTATGAAAATTTTGGTCCCTCATTCTCTACAAATTGCAAACCTAATCCCATCGCATCAGGAATAGTCAATATATCAGAGAATAATATAGCTGCATCCAAATGCGGAAATCGTTTCAATGGCTGTAAAGTCACTTCGTTTGCAAGCTGAGGGTTACGACAAAGAGACATGAAGTCGCCTGCTTGACCTCGAGTCATACGATATTCTGGCAAGTATCGACCTGCTTGACGCATGATCCAAACAGGAGTGCGATCGACAGCCTGCCTGTTTAACGCTTTTAAAAACCGTGTATTATTCATTTATATATTTATTCATATTAGTTCACATTCTCTACTACATCGAACATAGCAGGATGAAGCAGATCTAAAACTGCACGCCCCTTATACCAATGATAGTATCCATTTGCGCTCACCCATTTCATATTCAAGTTATGCGGCTTTGTCTCGTCAAACCATTTCCAATTATCTCGTTTAATACGCAAACTAATCAATCCTCGCAAGTTAATCCAAACCGATTTTTTGGTTCGCCGTACATCTACAACTTCCCCTAAAATGCGAATAAACCCACTGCCTTTGTGCCGTCGCACACCGATATTTTTTGCAAGCACCTCGACGTTCTTCGTATTTTCCCACATCCCAGCACGCTGTAATCTTGCATTATTACGTGATTTCTTGTAACACTCTACTTTTTCAACATTAGGAGGCACAATTAATAATTGTGCTAAGCCTTTTCGCAGCAACTGTGCATTAAGGTTTACCCCTTTCTCATTGAATACATGAGCCAATAATCGACCATATCGATCAACGCTTGCTGTGGATGTTTCAAGCACAATGACTTTCTTTTCCCCTATCATCTCCTCAAGCATTCTCTTTGCCTCAATCGCAAAAGGTTGATGCTTCTTTAGGTGGTTTTTTTTATTTGCAAGCTCTCGAGCATTTATGCCCAACAGACGAACAGACCGCCCATCACGAAGATGGACAGTATCACCATCAATAACTGATTTAATACGTACCGTTTCGCCCACCTTCAGCGGCATACATTCAGCGCTCTCAAAAGCAAAAACAGCTTGACAAAAGAAAACCGCCCCAATTAGAAGAATTTTCCTAATCACGAGGCGGTTAAAAAAACCGGATAACTCGGTATTTATTCCATCCCATATTTTTCAAGGAACTTCTCTACACGACCTTGTGTCTTACCAAGGTTTTGCTTACCTGTATAGAAGGGATGTGATGCTGAACTAACCTCTACGCGAACTAAAGGATACGTTTTCCCATCGAGCTCAATCGTTTGATCGGATGATAGTGTTGAACGAGTTACAAAGGTATCTCCAGTAGAGATATCTTGAAAAACAACTTCTGCATAATTTGGATGAATTTCTGAGTTCATAAGGCTACTCCTTTAAATTTGGCGGTGCATTATACAACATTACAATGCATCTCATCAACCAACTCGCCTCTGAGTGAATTAGAAAAAGCTTCTGTGATTGTTACATCAACAAAAGTACCTATAAGCTCTACTGAACCTGGGAAATTAACGACTAAATTATTTTCTGTTCTGCCTGCTACTTCATCAACACTTTGTTTGGACAATCGCTCAACTAATACTGTGTACGTGCAACCAATCATATTTTTAGCCACTTGCATTGCTTGGGCACTTAACAACTCTTGAAGTTGGTACAAACGTTTCTTCTTAACTTCCAAAGAAGTGGTTTCTAATAAATCAGCTGCAGGCGTGCCTGGGCGTGCGCTGTATAAAAAGCTAAATGATCTATCATAATGCACTGCCTCAACCAAAGCGATGGTCTTTTCGAAGTCTTCCTCTGTTTCTCCAGGGAAACCAACAATGAAGTCGGACGATAGGGTAATATTAGGCCGCACTTGGCGCAGTTTTTTAATAATTTGCTTGTATTCAAGCACTGTATGATTGCGCTTCATTTTTTGCAGTATCGCGTCAGAGCCCGATTGAACAGGCAAATGCAAATGACTCACCAGTTGCGGCACATCACGAAAACAATCAATTAGGGATTGGGTCATCTCTATAGGATGCGAAGTAGTAAAGCGAATCCGATCAATGCCCTCTATGTAGGAGGCATGCTGAATAAGTGTCGCTAGATCAACCTCTTCTTGCAACCCGTATTGTCCCCTGTATGCATTAACGTTTTGCCCTAAAAAAGTGATTTCTCTAACGCCTTGATTCGCCAACGCTTGCACTTCATTCATCACCTGCTCATAAGGTCTGCTTACTTCTTCTCCGCGCGTGTAGGGAACAACACAAAAAGAACAATACTTTGAGCACCCCTCCATGATTGACACAAATGCACAAACCCCACTAACCTCATGTACAGGTAAATGATCAAATTTTTCAATCTCAGGGAATGAAATATCTACAAGCGCAACCTTTCTATTTTCATTGCGTGCTTCAAGCACATCATCAATCATCGCAGGTAAACGATGTAATGTTTGAGGACCAAAAACCACATCGACCCAAGGAGCACGTTTACGTATAGCGCTGCCCTCTTGTGAGGCAACGCATCCACCAACACCTATTACCCTTCCTTCGCCTTGATTTTTCCAGTTCTTCCAAACGCCTAACTGATCAAAAACTTTTTCCTGTGCCTTTTCTCGAATTGAACAGGTATTCATCACAATAACATCTGCGTCATTTGCATCTTCAACCAACGCCAATCCATGTGTTTTCTTGAGCAATCCAGCAATACGCTCAGAATCGTATACATTCATTTGACAACCGTACGTCTTAATGTAAAGGCTTTTCATTTGTCTTTTATGGGTGTAATCACGTTTGGAAAGTGTTGTTTAAGTTGGGAAATATCCCTATTCAGGTGATGCTCAGGTAGCGCCATTATACCTAATGAATAAAATTTATATCACCGCGTAGCTGCGTTCGTTCAGTCCACTAGCAAAAACAAATATCTCAGTGCGTCTCTTAGTCAACTTCATCACTTCAAGCGAATACTCTCATAATCACAGTTAGAAATATATTTTTCATCAACGGTGGAAATAAACACCTGATTTTTGTTCTTTGAAAGACAAGATAATACTTTCAATCGAAACTGTTCATCTAATTCCGAAGAAAAGTCATCAATCAATACAATTGGAGACACGCCACACTTCATACTCATTGCAAGCTGTGCAAAATATAAAGCAAACACCACCATTTTCAATTGACCTCTTGAGAATTTATTGGTTATTTTGCTGTCGTTATATAAAACCTCAACGTCCCCTCTATGCGCCCCGCTGAAAGTATATAGCTGTTTCGTATCGAGCAACCTTTGACGTTCAAGCACTGATGCATAAAGTTCTTTACGGCTATAACCTGGATAATATTCAAGCCTTGTTCGCGTATCATCATTGTCATCGAAAAACATCCCCAAAAACTCTCCAAAAAAACCTTGAAGCTCTTGCAAGTAATCCTCGCGCTTCTTCCTAAGAAAGCCTTCTTTCTCAACCAATATTTTTTCCCACGCAATAATCTCGCTTAAATCACTCTTTTGCCGCAAACTTAAATTGCGTTGTTTAAGTGCTCGGCGGTAATCTTTCCATACTCCCCAATACTCCTCATCATTCAAAAAAAGTGCACGATCAATAAATCGTCTCCTCAATTCAGGCTCTTCCAGCAAAAACCGTAATCCATCGGGTCCAATAAAAACCAAAGGCACCAATCGACTCATTCGTTGCGCTGAATCAATCGACACATCGTTATGAATGAATCGATTTTTCTCCCAGTTTCTGCGAAATCCAATATGATGAGCAAGCCCATCTTTTTGCATTATGAAGTGCGTCTGAACGATATCTGCACCTTCACGAATTATGTCGTTCACGTGCTTCGTTCGAAAAGAACGCCCATTTGCACTACACCAAATCGCTTCAAGAATAGAGGTTTTTCCACATGCATTTGCACCAGAAATAACATTAATTGATGAAACAAAATTCATCTTCTTTTCTGTAAAGCAACGAAGCTGGTAAAGTTCAAGGTCGGTTATGTGCATAACATTATTTTATCCACTCCACGCTCGAACCTAGAAGTATTCTTTATCTGATCAAGTTCTTTATGTCTATGTTTCAAATATCACGCAAAAAAAAGCCACAGTCTTGCGACTGTGGCCAACTAAAAGAGGAGAAACTACGAAAACAAATCATTAAAATCTGTCATCAAATTCTAATACGCACATTAAAAGATAATCACGCGATAAATCTGAATATATTCTCTTATAAATTACTATCAAAAATCCATCCATAAAATCAGAGTCAACCTTTGTTGCACACTATTCGCCGACCATTAGCTTTGAATAACAATGGCGAGACGATCGCTGACATTGATCTAAATGTGAAAATTTGACGACAATACACCACAAAACAAAGGCGATAATCTTTCAACTATTGTGTTTGTGTAGCCTTCATTCTTTTGAAGACTAATCCATCAATGACAAACCATTAACTGCAATCTTTGCAGATTTGACTGTCATTCTTTTGAATCATTTGACTTGACGGGTAGTGAACTCCACAGTTATCGCATACAATTAATGACTGCTGGGACACCTTATTCTGGTTATTCTGGTCATTTGAGGAATCACGCTCTGTATGGACGGAGTTTCCTATTTTTTTGAGAACACCATTAAACACTTTGTATAAAACATACAAGAAAGCCGCCATCATTAAAAATTTTACAATACCCATAAAGCAATTATAATACTTGTCATTGATAGTTATATGTTAAAAATTTCAATCGCACAAATCAGTCCTTTCGTGGGAGATATTGAAGGCAATCAAAAGCTAATCTTGAATGCCATCAATGTCGCGAAAAACCAAAAGGCCGACATTGTCGTTTTCCCAGAATTAGCGTTGTGTGGATACCCGCCAGAAGACCTTCTTCTGCGCGATGATTTCAAAAAAAGCATCGAACAAGCAATTGCACAACTAACACAGTCAATCGCAGGGATTACTGCACTCATCGGAACCCCTACATGGTGCGACGGCTGCTGTTACAACAGCGCCGTGATTATTGCTGATGGACAAATCAAAAATGTCTATGAAAAAATAGCCTTGCCGAATTATGGCGTCTTTGATGAATGCCGTTACTTTGAGCCAGGAAAATCACCTCTTTTATTCACCCTCAATCACACAAAAATTGCAGTAGCCATTTGTGAAGACCTTTGGCAGCCAAAAACCGCTGAAGTAGTGAGCGCAGGGTGTGACATATTGCTTTGCTTAAATGCTTCTCCATATCATCAGGGAAAATACCTCCAACGCATTCAAAGCATTCAAACAATCGCAAAAAACCAGTCTTGTGCCGTCGTGTACTGCCATTTAGCTGGGGCGCAAGATGGGTTAGTATTTGATGGAGGCTCGTTTGCTATAAATAATAGTGGTGATTTAGTCTTTCAAATGCCTTTTTTTGAATCCAGTCAAAAATGCTTCAATACTTCAAGTACGCAAATTTTGCCTCTTTTTGAAGAAGACGATGGGCATTTGTACAAAGCGTTGGTTTGCGGTCTGCGCGATTATGTTTTAAAAAATGGATTTTCCAAAGTATTACTTGGCTTATCAGGCGGCATTGATTCTGCCTTATGTCTTAGTCTATGCGTTGAGGCATTGGGGGCGAGTAACGTACAGGCTGTCATGTTAGAACACATCTACACATCGAAACTAAGCAAAGATTTAGCTACAGAACAATGCCAATTGCAAAACGTCCAATTGTTGGAATTATCTATCAGCAACACCGTTGCTGCACTTGAGCAAGCATTATCGATTGAACCTGACAGAAATCTTTCAGAAATTACTCGTCAGAACATTCAAGCCCGAAGCCGAGGTGTGTTGCTGATGGCACTGTCCAATGAAAACGGACAATTACTGATTAATACTGGCAATAAAAGCGAAATGTCCGTAGGATATTCCACACTTTATGGCGACATGTGTGGTGCATTCGCACCCATCAAAGATGTCTCAAAAACAACCACATATCGCTTGGCAAACTACGTTAATAGCATTGAGTATCGAATTCCAAAAGGCGTTATTGAGCGCCCACCAAGTGCCGAGCTTGCCCAAGAACAAAAAGACAGCGACTCTCTGCCCGAATACAGCGAATTAGATGCAATAATCCACGACTTTGTCGAATGCGACTCTCAACCTAAAGAGATAAATGCTGTCACCAATAAAGTAATAAATATGATTGTCTCTGCCGAATATAAACGCAATCAATCACCTCTTGGGGTTAAGGTGACGGAAAAATCTTTTGATCGAGAGCGTCGTTACCCTATCACTCAAGGCTATTTCAAGCAAAAACCGTCTTAAATTGAACCAAACTCCGAGTAAATTTTCATGCATTTCTTAGAAACACTACAAACAACTATTGAAGCACGCAAGCATTCTAATGAAAACGATTCTTATGTATCAAGTCTACTAACAAAGGGTCACCCAGCCATTGCGGAAAAGATACAAGAAGAAGCTCAAGAATGCGTAGATGCATCCAATAATGATGACTCTGATCATTTAGTGCGCGAAGTTGCTGATTTATTGTTTCACAGCATGATCATGCTTTCGCATCATAATAAATCGATCACCGATGTCGTAGCGGAGTTACATCGTCGACAAGGCATCTCTGGTCATAAAGAAAAAGCAATGCGTTCAACCAAACCCTAAAATAGAGCGCATCCAAACATATAACACACCCTCCTTAAGGCAACAGTAAACAATGGACAAAGCACACGAAATATTATTGCGCGGTATCGATGAAATCGTCCCCATGCAGGAATTTGAAGAAAAAATAAAATCTGGGAAAAAACTCCGAATAAAAGCAGGTTTTGATCCAACAGCACCCGATTTACACTTAGGGCATACTGTGCTTATCAATAAGTTGCGTCAATTTCAAGATTTAGGTCACGAAGTGATTTTTCTCATCGGCGACTTTACTGCAATGATTGGTGACCCTACGGGCAAAAATGCAACACGAAAGCCACTGTCAAGGGAAGCAATCAATAAAAATGCCTCAACATACAAACAACAAGTTTTTAAAATTCTTGACGAGAAGAAAACAATCATTGCTCACAACTCTGAATGGAGTGCAAAACTTACTTCAATTGATATGATTCGACTTGCAAGCCAAAAAACCGTTGCTCGTATGCTTGAACGAAACGATTTTTCCGAAAGGTATAAAAATAATCAAGATATTGCTATTCATGAGTTCCTTTACCCTTTGATGCAAGGGCACGATTCAGTAGTACTTGAGGCAGATATTGAACTGGGGGGAACTGATCAGAAATTTAATCTTTTAGTTGGTCGTGATTTGCAGCGCAACGCAGGACAAAACACACAAGTCATCATGACATTGCCTCTTTTAGAGGGATTAGATGGCGTGAATAAAATGTCAAAATCGCTGGGTAACTACATTGGAATTGATGAACCAGCAAATATCATGTTTGCAAAAATCATGTCTGTCTCCGATGAGTTAATGTGGCGATATTTTGAGCTGCTTAGCTTTATTGGAAATGATGAGATTGACGCATTGAAAAAACGTGTAGCCGATGGAGAAAACCCTCGCAATGTCAAAGTACTTCTGGGTCGAGAAATTGTCGCAAGACTATACGATGAACAAACGGCGCAACTTGCTGAAATTGCGTTTAGCGATCAGTTTAGCAAAAATTTAATTCCTGAGGACATTCCCGACTTCAAACTTGCGCCACAGCCGTTACCTAATTTATTGGTTGAAGCACGCCTGTGTTCTTCCACTTCGGAAGCAAGACGAATGATTGAGCAAGGAGCCGTCAAGGTAGATGGTGAAAAGGTATCGTCGATCAGCGCACCAACCAGCACAGAAAACAGTGTTTATCAAGTTGGTAAAAGAAAATTTGCACGCATAACGATTTGCACTTAAACAACTTACTTGAATCAACGCACCGCCACCGAGCCATACATTTGAAATGATTAGGTATCGCTTGGTATTCTTGCTACAATTAATATCTTCCTTTGACACTGTATAACCCTCTCATGCCTTTGACTCAAAAACGTAAAGAATTCATTGATTCCGTTCTGCTTGAAATGCCTGAACGCATTCAAAGTTTGCGTGGGAAAACCATTGTGATTAAATACGGTGGCAATGCCATGGTAGATGAACATTTAAAGCATTCTTTTGCATACGATGTTGTTCAACTTAAACGCATAGGAATGAATCCTATTGTGGTGCATGGTGGCGGTCCACAAATCAACGACATGCTAAACCGTTTGGATATAAAGTCAAATTTTATTCAGGGCATGCGTGTGACTGACCAACAAACCATGCAAGTTGTTGAAATGGTGTTGGGTGGGCACGTAAACAAAGACATCGTCAATTTAATCCTGAACCAAGGAGGGCAAGCGGTAGGTCTAACTGGTAAAGATGGGAACATGATTGAGGCGAAAAAAATGCGCATGCGCGATGAAAAATCCAACAATTCTCAATTCATTGATCTTGGCTTTGTTGGAGAAGTATTAAAAATCAATCAATCACTGCTCAACGTCCTTTGTGAAAATAACTTCATTCCTGTTATTGCTCCTATTGGTCGTAACAGCGACGGCGAAACTTTCAATATTAATGCTGACTTGGTTGCTGGTGAAGTCGCTAAATCAATTTTGGCTGAAAAGTTACTACTGCTAACAAACACGCCTGGTGTGCTTGATGAGAATGGAAAACTGCTCAGAGAATTGGATGCTCACAAAGTAGAATGTTTAATCAAATCAGGTGTAATTTTTGGCGGAATGTTGCCTAAAATACATGGTGCTTTAGACGCTATTAAGAACGGAGTACAGAGTGTGCATATTATTGACGGTCGCCTCGAAAATGCGCTACTCCTTGAAGTACTAACTCCTTCGAAAACAGGAACTCAAATTTACTAAAAAATATAAATGGAAAAAAATTACGATCCAAAAAAAATAGAATCACCCTTATATCATTTTTGGGAAGAAGGTGGTTTTTTTGAAGCAACCACTGATCCCAGCAAGGAAAATTATTCGATAATGATTCCTCCCCCCAACGTAACGGGCACATTACACATGGGACACGCCTTTCAAGATACGTTGATGGATGCACTGATTCGCTATCATCGCATGCAAGGAAAAAATACATTGTGGCAACCGGGTATGGATCACGCAGGCATCGCCACACAAATGGTTGTTGAAAGACAACTTTCTGCCAAAGGCATCAATCGAAAAGAAATAGGACGAGAAGCTTTTGTCGAAGCCGTTTGGAAATGGAAAGAAGAATCTGGAGGGTCAATTGCACAACAATTACGCCGAATGGGTGCATCTCTTGATTGGTCAAAAGAGTGTTTCACGTTAGATGATGGATTGTCAGATGCAGTCAAAGAAGTGTTTATTCGACTGTACGAAGAAGGACTAATCTATCGCGGGAAACGTCTCGTAAACTGGGATCCCGTTCTGCAAACAGCCGTATCTGACCTCGAAGTAGTCAACACAGAGTCCGAAGGCTACATGTACTACGTCCGCTATCCTTTCGTTGACGATGAAAGTGATGGCATCGTTATTGCAACCACCCGCCCAGAAACCATTCTCGCTGATGGTGCCATTGCGGTTCATCCTGACGATGAACGATTTAGTGCACTCGTAGGGCAATTCGTTTGGGTACCGATGGTCGATCGAAAGATTGAAATCATCACCGACTCCCACGTTGATCCTTCTTTTGGATCAGGCTGTGTAAAAATTACAGGAGCGCATGATTTCAACGACTTTGAAATGACACAACGACACGCAGATAAAAACATCCCTCTCATTAACTTATTTACCAAGTCAGCACACTTGAATGAGAACGCGCCCAAAGACTATCAGGGTCTTGATCGTTTCGCTGCTCGAGATAAGATTATCGAAGACCTCAACACAAACAACTATCTAATACAACGCAAAAAACATAAATACGTGTTGCCCATCGGAGATCGGTCGCAGTCAATTATTGAGCCTTTCCTGACAGATCAGTGGTTTGTAGATGCCAAAGTATTAGCAAAACGTGCCATTGAAGTCGTCGAGAATGGTGATATTCGTTTCATCCCCAAAAACTGGGAAAACACTTACTTTGATTGGATGCGCAACATACAAGACTGGTGTATTTCAAGACAATTATGGTGGGGGCACCAAATTCCTGCTTGGTATGGCGAAAATGGTGAATTATTCGTGGCATGTAATGCCGAACAAGCACAAAAAAAAGCGATTGCTGCAGGATACACGGGTGCACTCGTACAAGATGAAGATGTGATGGACACTTGGTTTTCATCGGCACTTTGGCCTTTTACGACGCTTGGCTGGCCAAATAAAACAGTTGAACTTGAACACTTCTATCCAACATCGGTATTAGTGACTGGTTTTGATATTATCTTTTTCTGGGTAGCGCGCATGATCATGTGTGGCGTGAAATTTACCGATGAAATGCCATTCAAAGAGGTTTATGTACATGGCTTGGTGCGCGATGCGCTTGGACAAAAAATGTCAAAATCGAAAGGCAACGTACTTGACCCCATAGATATCATTGACGGCATAGACCTTGAATCTTTAGTTCAAAAACGCACTGCTGGTTTAATGCAACCACAAAAGGCAAGACAAATAGAAGAGGATACGCGCAAACTTTATGCTAACGGCATTCCTCCTTATGGTTGCGATGCATTGCGCTTCACATTCGCCGCAATGGCATCAACGGGTCGAGACATTCGTTTTGAGTTATCGCGCTGTGAAGGATATAGAAATTTCTGCAATAAACTATGGAACGGTGCTCGTTTTGTTCTAATGCGTGTGGAAGACCAAAGCATCGACACCGCACCATCGGAACATATTTTTGATAGATGGATTGAATCTCGATTACAAAAAACCATCGCCATTGTAGATACTAATTTTAATAATTACCGACTTGATTTGGTTGCTGCTGCCTTATATGATTTTGTATGGCATGACTTTTGTGATTGGTATTTAGAATTATCAAAGGTAATATTGAAGGACGAGAATCACGCAGGAAAGACAAGATATCATATGATAAAAATGATCGACACGATATGTCGTCTGTCTCATCCAATAATTCCTTTCCTCACAGAAGAAATCTGGCAATCCGTTAAAAAGCCTTTAGGTAATAAAGGTCAAACTTTGATGCTTCAAAGCTACCCTAAAAAAGAGCAATTCTCTATTGATGAGCAGGCGGAAGAACAATTGCATTGGATAAAATCGATTGTAAATGCAGTACGCAACATTCGATCACAAATGAATGTTCCTCCCTCAACTCAGCTGACGGTATTCCTACAAACACAAGATGATGATGAACAACAGTGGTTAGCAACCCACCATTCATCGCTCAACGCGCTTGCACGACTTCAGGAAATAACAATATCCGAAGAAGACATTCCTAAAGCTGCATCGGCAATATGTGGCAATGGCAAACTATACATTCCCTTGCAAGACGTCATAAATACTGATGACGAAAAACAAAGGCTTGAACGTGAAATAGAGCGTTGCAAAAAAATGCTTACACAATTAACGGGCAAACTAAACAACGAGGCGTTTATTGCAAAAGCTCCATCTGAAATCGTTGATGACGTAAAGCAGAAAAAAGAGCGACAACAAAGCGTCTTAAATCATCTTGAAAACCAATATGCGCTTCTATCTGATATGTAATCTACTATGTAGTCTATTGCTCATGGCGTCCTCTAACGCGCAAGCAGAGAGCAGTCTTTATATTTCTAATGCGTTAACTGTCCCCATGCTAAAAGAAAGAGTCGCTGACTCGCCGGTTATTTTTGAACTGCCTTTAACAGCGAAAATACAGGTCATTAGCCAAACAAATGAGGGCTGGAGTGAAATCCGATATAAAAACAAAAAAGGTTGGATAGAAAGTCGTTATCTATCTGTACAACCAAACAATGCGGTTACTTTGGAAAATTTAAAAAATGAATTTAAACTTTTCAAACGCGATACTTTGACGCTTGAGAGTGAGCTTGAATACCATCGCAAACAACAGGAAAAATCAGTTAAAGAGCTGAAAGAATTGCAAAGAGAAAGTTACATACTACTACACAAGGCAAACCACTTCAAGCAACTAGCAGAAAAACCGCTCTCAGTAGAAAAGAAAAACAAGGCAATACGTCAACAAGTGGAAGTCTTAAAAATCGAAAACGACTTGTTACGCCATACTGAAGAATTGAAGCAAAAAGGCAAAGAGCGAAATTGGATCGCTCTACTGGTTTTTTTCAGCATTTTATGTGCTATCATTGGGATATTCATTGGTAGTTATATTTCCACACGTCCTAAACCGTTCAATCAAAAATGAAGCTTCAATACTTCCCTCACAATGAGTCTATTTTGCGCCAAAAAAGCGCTTCTATCAAAAATGTAGATGGCGACCTTAATAAAAAAATAAAAAGCATGCTAAAACTCATGTATGAGAAAAAAGGTGTCGGACTTGCTGCCATTCAAGTCGGTATCAAACAACGATTTTTTGTTATGGACATAAGCGCTGAAAACAATCAACCTCTTGTTTTCATCAATCCAGTTATTGTCGCTCAAGAAGGTGAGATCGAGTGGGAAGAAGGGTGTTTATCTATCCCTGACATCACCTATCCAACCAAACGCGCTGCACATGTGATTGTGGAAGGAATTGATGAGAAAGGTAACGCATTCAAGCGTGAGTTAACGGAGCTTGCTTCCGTTTGCGCCCAACATGAAATTGACCACCTGAATGGGAAACTTTTTATAGATCAACTCTCACGCCTTAAATACAATCGTCTCAAAGCTAAACTACTGAAAGAAGGGAAAATTGACTCCTAAACATCAGCCGCGACATCGCAGTTGTTTTAATTATTCCAATTGATCATTCTTTATATTTTTGCCAATTCAATAGATGGCCTTATAAGGTATAATTTCCACGTTTTCATGATAGCGCCCGTAGTTCAACTGGATAGAATACCTGGCTACGAACCAGGCGGTTGGGAGTTCGAGTCTTCCCGGGCGCGCCACACACAGGATTGGTTATATGAATCTACCAGAGATCAACCCTACTTATTATTATTCAATTGGGTTACTCCTTACTCTATTCGCATGTATCTGGTTTATAAACTGGCTATTCAAACGCCCTTGGTTACCAGAATGGTTTGATAGTGATCTTCGAAAACGCTTAAAAACACCCCTTTTAATTGGAATAATGCTAGGTGCTGTCAGCACCTTATTCGAAGCGCAAGTATTCAAAATCGACGGATGGGCACCCCCAATGTGGCTTTTAAATGCCATGAATGTTGTCATGGTTGCCATACTTTTTTGGGCGTCAAGCGTTATTTTGCGTGTTCTAGCCCAACTTCTGAAGCATAAAAAGAAAGCCGATAATCAATGGCAAACAAACATATCTGGATTAGAAAAATTTGGTATGGTCGTTATCGCCACCATAGGTTCCATCTTCATTCTGAAAACTTTGGATTACGATATTTCAAGTATTCTTGCTCTTGGAGGAATTTCTGGCATCGCTATCGGATTAGCTGCTCGAGATATGCTTGCAAATATTTTTGGTGGTCTATTTCTTTACTTCGATAAACCTTTCTCCGTTAACGACTGGATAAGATCTCCTGACCGCTCAATCGAAGGAACGGTTCAAAAAATCGGACTCCGCCAAACAACTGTGCGCACTTTCAATTCACGCCCAATTTATATCCCCAACGCTTTATTCAACAACATCGTCATAGAGAACCCAACGCGTATGCTGAACCGACGCATCTATGAAAAGTTTGGCTTGCGTTACGAAGATTCGCATGTGCTTAGTGCGATCCTTCTTGAAATAGAAAAATCGTTAAAAAACAACCCTGAAATTGACAGCACTAAAACCTTAATGGTTAATTTTGATTGCTTTGGAGAAAGTGCGCTTGAATGCTTTATTTATACATTCACCAAAACCACAAACTGGCAGGAATATCACGCCATAAAACAAAAAGTTATGCTGGATGTTTTAGTAATTATTGCCAAAAACGGTGCTTCCTGTGCATTCCCTACACAAACGTTAGATATAAAAGACTCTACACTTTCAGGCTTAAGTACGGCTGACGACGAAAATGCTGCGGCATTGCAGACTTTAATCAAGAAATCCCCTGCCCAAAAATAAACTTACCGCTCGATTACAGTTTTTCTCTCAACTTCAATTCAACCCAAAAGCATCTCAAGCAAGGCCTTTTGGGCATGCAATCGATTTTCAGCTTGTTGCCAAACTTTTGATTGATTGCCATCAATCACTTCCTTATAAACCTCTTCTCCTCGATATGCAGGTAAACAATGCAGAAAAATGGCCTCCGGACGTGCGCAATGCATCACTTCGCCAGTAACTGCAAAGTTTTGAAATCTTTTCTTCCGTTCTTTAGCCTCCTCTTCATGCCCCATGCTTGCCCACACGTCAGTTGTTACCACCTGAGCCCCGCTAACAGCTTCACGAGCATCACTCAGATATGTCACATTGTTGTTGTTTTTTTCCTCAGCAATCATGCTCGCTGGAGCACCTATGCGCAAATTAAAATTAAACAACTGTGCCGCTTGAATATAGCTGTTAGTCATGTTGTTAATATCGCCTAACCAAGCAACGTTCAACCCTTCTAACGAATCAAAACATTCAAGCATCGTTTGCATATCGGCCAATAATTGGCATGGATGATACGCATCAGTTAGGCCGTTAATCACTGCAACCGATGAGTGCTGAGCTAAATCAATTACTTTTTGATGAGAAGCACAACGAATCATAATGCCATCCGTCATAGAAGAGATAACCCGCGCTGTATCCGCGATGTGTTCACCCCTTCCCAATTGAGAATCGTTGCTTCGCAAATAAACAGCATCTCCTCCTAATTGAATCATTCCTGCTTCAAAAGACAATCGAGTTCGCGTCGATGGCTTTTCGAAAATCATTGTTAAAATCTTTCCTTGAAGCGGAAGATGCGTCTTTTTTTCGTTTCTAAAAGACTTCAACTCAATAGCGCGTTGTAAAAGGTTCAACCCTTGCTGTTTAGATACGTCCTCCAATGATAAAAAATGCTGCATAAAAATTCTAGCTTTGCTCTGATTCAAGTTTGATAATCTCATTTGATAACAACTGTGCTACCGTATCCAACTCCTCTTCAGAAATAGTCAACGGAGGTAATAAACGGATAACATGTCCTTGTGTTACATTAATAAGCAGTCCTTTGCTTAAGCACCTCCCGACCAACTGGGTACATTCGACTTCAAGCACAACACCCATCATCAACCCTTTGTGTCTGATGCATTTTAAAATAGACTTATCGCCGAGCATTTGCAGCAGTTTGTTACAAAGATAATCGCCTTTCTGTTCACTTTTTGTTACCAAGTCCTCCTTAAAAAGTACATCAACAACAACTTGAGCTACAGAGCAAGCAAATGGATTCCCTCCAAAAGTGGAACCATGATTCCCTGGGTGATACAACTCCAACGCTGCTTGAGAAACCAAACAAGAACCTATCGGTATACCGTTACCAAGCCCTTTGGCAAGTGTTAAAACATCTGGTAAAATATTTTCATGCTGATATGCACAGAATTTGCCAGTACGACCATTTCCAGTTTGGATTTCATCAAGTATCATCAATGCGTCGTGATCTTTTGTTAACTGTCTAATTTGAGCCAAATAACCTTCATCAGGTATAACAATGCCACCTTCACCTAATATCGGTTCAATCATCACTGCCACAACATTCTTATTTGCTGATAAAACGCGCTCTATAGCCTCGATATCATTGTATGGAACACGCACAAAACCTGTAACAAGTGGCTCAAATCCTGCCTGAATCACTCTATTCCCAGAAGCGCTCAATGTCGCTAACGAACGGCCATGAAACGCATGCTCAGCGACGATAATCGCAGGTGCGTCCACTCCTTTTTTTTGGGCAAACAAACGAGCCGTTTTAATAGCCATTTCATTGGCTTCCAACCCTGAATTGCAAAAAAAGGCTTGCTCCATCCCTGTAGCACTGCAAAGTGTATCTGCCAGTTTTCGCTGGCTTTCAATTTGATACATATTTGTGGTATGCAATAATCTTGCACTTTGATCTTGAATAACTTCAACAACAGCTGGATGCGAATGACCCAGACCTGTCACGGCAATGCCTGCCAGTGCATCAAGATAACGCTTTCCCTCATCATCCCACAACCAGCACCCTTTACCATGCGTAAAGCCAACAGGTTGACGTGTATAAACAGGCACTAAATGTTTCATAACCACTCACCAGTATTAGAAAAAAGGTAAGGATTATACAGGTAATCGCTTATTTTCTATCTACTAAAGAGCCATATTAGCACTCTGCTTGTGCCGTCCCAAAATGCCTCTTAATAATTGATCTGATGTGCTACTCAATTATTCAACACACGCACAAAGCCATTTAAACAGCAAAGCATTCAGATGACATGTGTATTTTAAAAATAGAATTATTTGCTATTATTTTCTTGTGTTACAATGGGTTAATTGATTTTACTAAAGTTTTATATTAGATTGATGTTTCCAAACTCTAATCCTAAATTTTTACTTCTCATTAAAATATGAACTTACCCGCATCCACATCGTTCAGAGCAATAGGATATTTAAGCTCTCTATTCTTAGCTATATACATTTTCCTTGCCATAATCGGTTCAAAATCCAATGGTTCATTTGGAGAGTGGATCGGACATGTAGCTTGGATGTGGCTCGGCAGCTCAGCTTACGTACTCCCCGTACTTATTACCCTCAACTTATGCGATCGTATCTGGCGCTGGAGCAAGACCAACAATACCTTGGACATTCCATTGTGGGCGCGTATGACAGGCACTGCGCTGTTAATATTTTCCATCTCCGGCTTAATTGCACTCCGTTCAGACGCAGACCTCTTATCAGGTGGGATCATTGGTCATTGGATGAACCTGTATTTGCAACACGTATTTGGATTAATAGGCACCTTCTTTTTGTTTAGTTTGACATTTTTTGTCAGCATAGCCTTGACTACAGCTTATGATTGGATGAAGCTATTTGAGTCGACAGGACTGCAAATATTAGCTTTTTTCAAAAAAACGATTAAGAAAAAGGCCGATCCCCTACAAGAGAAAAAAACAACGCCCACGCCCTATCAACTGCGTAAGCTATCCGAAAAACCCACTCAACATGCTCAGCTGAACCAACTCACTCAATTAAACCAGCCTACTTCGCCCACTCAAAATTCAACCAAAAAGAAATCCTTATTTAAAGGGCTCCTTACATGGATGCAATTTCCAAAGAAGTCAACAGAGACTTCAAACGATCAGCCCTCTGCAACACACTCCAACACAGCCGTTGAACCTCCTTTAAGCATTAAGCCTTTAAATAGTTTATCAACAAACACCCAGCCAATGATTGACCCTGTGATCGTAACAGAACCTCAACTTGGACAATCTCTAAACACAAATATTTCCCTCAACGATACACCCTCTTTTATTGATTCCCAAGATATTTTTGCTCAACCTATAGATTCCGATCAAGAGCACGAGGAGGAACAAACACCCATTGATGTTAACCGAGCAGCAATGGCTGTTTCAGCACCCAAAGTCCTAGAAAATATTTTGCCAAACACTGATTTACTCGATGCTATTCCAGTAAAAGAGCAAGGATTTTCTGATGAAGAATTGCAAAAAATGGGAACGCTATTACAAGAAAGTTTACGAAACTTCAACATTCAAATAACCGTCGAAGCCGTTCAACCTGGACCCGTCGTTACGCTATTTGAGGTACAACCTGCCCCTGGAGTAAAAGTAAATCAAATCAGTCTTCTCGCTAAAGATTTAGCACGTGCCATGTCGGTGCAAAGCGTTCGAGTGGTTGAAGTTATTCCAGGAAAATCGTGCATTGGTATCGAAATACCGAATGCAGTACGTGAAACAGTCAGTTTCCGTGAAGTCCTAGAATCCTCAACGTTCCAAGGTTCAAAACACCCAATGGAAATGGTACTTGGCAAAGACATTGCAGGTAATCCTATAGTAGTTAACCTTGCTAAAATGCCTCATCTTTTGGTCGCTGGAACAACGGGATCAGGAAAGTCTGTGGGCATTAACTCAATGATTCTAAGCTTGATATTTAAAGCAGACCCCAAAGAAGTTAAGATGATTATGATTGATCCAAAAATGTTGGAACTTTCAATTTATGAAGGCATTCCCCATTTACTAACCCCTGTCGTTACAGACATGAGTAATGCCGCCAGTGCTTTGAAATGGAGCGTCGCTGAAATGGAACGCCGTTATCGACTTATGTCGTTGCTCGGTGTGCGCAACATAGCAGGACTTAATGAAAAAATAGTCGCTGCTCAAAAAGAAGGAAAACCAATAAAAGATCCTCTGCATAAGCCTACGGCGGCGTATGGACATGAACTTGCTGAAGATGCCCCGCTTTTGGAAAAAATGAGTTTTATCGTAATCATCATTGATGAATTTGCAGATTTAATGATGGTGGTTGGTAAACAAATTGAAGAACTCATTGCTCGACTGGCACAAAAAGCGCGTGCAGCAGGCATTCACTTAGTACTTGCAACTCAAAGACCATCGGTTAACGTAATAACAGGACTAATCAAAGCAAACATACCAACACGCCTATCTTTTCAAGTTTCTACCAAAATTGATTCACGCACCATACTGGATCAAGGCGGAGCTGATCAATTACTTGGGATGGGCGACATGCTGTATTTGCCACCCGGTTCAGGTATGCCAATACGTGCGCATGGCGCTTTTGTTTCCGACAATGAAGTCCATCGTGTTGTTGAATTTGTCAAAGAAAACCAAACTCCCCCTGAGTATATAAATGATTTATCCGAAGAAATTAAAACGTTAGGTGGTGTTTCTGGCTTGAGTGGTGATAACACAAAATATGATGATGAAAATGATGATTTATATCAACAAGCGGTGCTCGTTGTTCTCGAATCAGGAAAAGCATCCATATCAAGAGTACAACGTGAACTGCGTATTGGTTATAATCGTGCTGCAAGAATCATTGAAGATATGGAAAGAAATGGTCTAGTTAGTTCAATGAATGCACAAGGACAGCGCGAAATACTTTAATTTTAAAATAAATTTTCATGCCTGCCCTCGTGGTTGTTATCTATTCTCGCGTTAGTCATTAGAAAGTAGATGAACTATTTGGACTTTATACCACCGTGATACCCTCTAATTGGTTGGTTTTAAAATGAAAATTATCATAATCGGGGCTGGTAGAGTAGGGCGTGGATTGGTGCGCCATCTTGATGCAGAAGACGATAACATCACCGTTATTGACTCCAACCCCACACGACTTGATCTTTTACGCTCATCTTTTGATGTGCAACTTATCCAAGGCATTGGATCAGATCCCAAAACACTAAGAACTGCAGGCGTTGAAGAAACAGATCTGGTTATTGCCGTCACTCGAGAAGACGAGGTAAACATTCTTGCCTGTCATGTTGCTCATCGCCTGTCAAAACACGCCCAAAAACTCTGCCGAGTCCGACTACCTGGCTATTGGACTTATCGAGGAATCATTGCTACCGATGTGAACGATGAGACTGTTATCGATCACTTCATTAGCCCTCAAAGAGTGGTTACTCGGCATATCCGACGCTTGCTTGAAACACCTGGCTCTCTTCAGGTCATTGACTTTGCCGATGGTGCTGTACGATTAGTTGCCATAAAGGCTTACTTTGGAGGTCTATTAGTAAACAAGCGTATTAACGTGTTGAAAGATCACCTCCCTGCTAATATTGACACACGCATCGTTGCCATATACCGCGACGGCAAAGCGCTTATTCCCAGTGGGAATACCGTGTTACAAGTCAACGATGAAGTTTTCTTCATAGCAAAAACCGAACATATTCGCCTAATTTCAAGCGAACTACGCCGCACAGAAAAACCATATAGCTCAATCATAATTGCGGGAGGTGGACACGTTGGTCATCGCCTTGCACAGACGATGGAAGACCAAATTCGACTTGTTAAAATCATTGAATCAAGCAAAGAACGTTGCCGATACATTGCTGAACGATTAGACCACTCTGTTGTTCTACAAGGAGACTGCACTGACCGCACGTTACTCAGCCAAGAAGAAATAGGAAATACTAATGTGTTTATGGCTCTCACCAACAATGACGAAGCCAATATTATTTCTTCGATGATGGCAAAAGAAATGGGCGCGAGTAAAGTAATGACATTGATCAACAACGCCGACTATGCGCCCTTGCTTGAAAATTCACAAATTGATGTCACAATTGCCCCTGATTTAATAACCATATCAAGCATGTTGGCTTTTGCTCGCCAAGGTGACACTACTTCTGCCCATACCTTAAGACGTGGTGCTGCTGAAGCATTAGAAATCGTTGTCCATGGAGACAGTGCATCTTCTAAAGTCATTGGGCGGCGCATAGACGAAATAAGTTTGCCTATGGGCGTATCCCTCGGTGCAATTGTGCGCGATGAGGAAGTCATCATAGCACATGGCGACACGTTTATTTTTGACATGGATCACATCATTGTATTCATTACTGATCGCAGATTAATACCAGTAATAGAAAGTTTATTCGGATCGACTATCCTATAAAGATGTCATGAATTTTCAATCTATCTCTCGTGTTTTAGGCAAATTGCTCGCCCTTTACAGCATGACCTTTTTAGTTCCGCTCGCTGTTGCTTTTATTTACCAAGAAGACGAACTACTTCCCTATCTGGTCGCATCGCTGGTTACCTTCGCTACTGCATTGATACTGTACTTGCCATCAGCAAACAATCGTGAGATCCAACCCCGTATAAAAGATGGCTACATCATAGTTGTTCTGTATTGGGTTGTTCTTGGGGTATTTGGCACGATCCCTTTTCTGCTGCTTCAAGAAACATCCCATGAATCATTTACAAATGTACTGTTTGAATCCTTCTCTGGATTAACTACAACGGGCGCAACTATATTCCCCAACCTTGATTCTCTCCCGCGCTCCATACTTTTTTATCGCCAACAATTGCAATGGTTGGGGGGGATGGGGCTCATCATTCTCGCTATGGCAGTCTTACCCACCCTTGGTGTTGGCGGACAAATATTATTTAAAGCAGAAATCGCCAGCCCATTGAAGGACGAAAAATTATCTCCAAGAATCTCCAGTACAGCAAAGGCTCTTTGGAGCATTTATCTCACATTGACCATTGTCTGCGCAATTGCGTATCGGATCGCTGGCATGGATTGGTTTGATGCTATCGCTCACAGTTTCTCAACCGTCTCAATTGGCGGATTTTCAACACACGACGCTAATATCGGCTACTTTAATAGCCCACTAATCGAAAGCATAGCGATGATTTTCATGCTCATTTCTGCCGTTAATTTTGCTTTGCACTTCAACACTTGGCACAGGCGCGACCTTGGCAGCTTAAAAAGCTATTGGCTGGATACAGAAACGCGCGCCTTTTTCTATATCATCGCAAGCATGTGTTTACTTGCCGTTCTTTTACTCACTTTTTACGATGTTTTTACGTTCGATAAAGCGCTTCGATACGGTCTTTTTCAGACGGTCTCCATCATCACCACTACAGGTTTTACAAATGCTGAGTGGTATAACTGGCCTGGAGGTATTCCTTGGATGCTCCTATATTTTAGCTTTGTTGGTGCTTGTGCAGGTTCCACTGGTGGCGGCATGAAAGTCATTCGATTTTTATTATTAGTAAAACAAGGTTTACGAGAAATCACCATGCTGGTACACCCTAGAGCAATCCATCCATTGCGTTTAAACCATCAAGTTATTCCTGAACGCATAATCAATACAATTTGGGGATTCTTTGCGCTCTATGTATCCGTTTTTCTTATACTACTGATGCTGATGCTGATCGTGGGAGAGTCGCCTATTACCGCATTTTCTGCCTTATCTTCATGTATCAATAATCTCGGTCCTGCTATGGGTGATGCCCACAATAACTATGCCAGTCTATCAACCGCAGCTAAAAGCATACTAACCTTCGCAATGCTCGTTGGACGTTTGGAGTTTTACTCATTAGTTATAATATTAACTCCCATCTTCTGGCGTACGTGAATACTTCTGATTTTTACTTCGACCTCCCCCAAAACTTAATAGCCACACACCCCTCAAAAGAACGTGGAATGAGTCGATTGCTATACGCTGGACAAGAACTATCTGACAAATGCTTCACCAATCTGCCTGAATTTCTTAATTCTGGTGATGTGCTTGTTTTTAATAACACTAAAACCATACCAGCAAGACTGTATGGTGAAAAAACAACAGGCGGCAAAGTAGAAGTTACTATAGAACGAATACTGCCTAAAAATAAAGCCAGAGCATTAGTAAAATCAAACCGTGGTCTGCAAACTGGCAGCGAAATAATTTTAGCAAAAGGAAATATTAAAGCAGTCGTAATCAGCAAAGAGAAACAGCTTTACTTGTTGCAATTTGAATCATCCATGAACTTGCTACAAGCGTTGGAAAAATGGGGTGAAATTCCGTTGCCCCCCTACTTACACCGTCCAGCCGAAACCATTGATAGTACACGCTATCAAACCGTCTTTGCCCGTCATGCTGGCTCCGTTGCCGCACCTACTGCAGGGCTGCATTTCAATGAAAAATTATTAGAAAAAATTCGCCAAAAAAACATCATCTGTGCAGAACTCACCTTACATATTGGCGCAGGGACTTTCCTGCCGGTACAAACTGAGAAAATCGAAGACCATAACATGCACTATGAATATTTTGAATTACCTCAAAAAACCGTAGATGTCATCTTAGAAGCAAAAAAGCGTGGCAATCGCGTTATAGCTGTTGGTACAACCTCTGTCCGCACACTGGAGAGTGCTTGGCGTTTGCTTGACGGGCAACTAAAACAAACATCCGCTGAGACCAATCTTTTCATTAGCCCTGGATTCTCATTCAAATTAGTTGACGCTCTACTAACAAACTTCCACCTACCCTCATCAACCCTGATTATGCTTGTATCGGCATTTTATGGACTTGATAACACGATGAAAGCCTATCAATATGCTATTGAAAAAGAATATCGCTTTTTTAGCTATGGCGATGCTATGTATATTCCTTCTCACGCTCGATAGAAAATAGTTTACAATAAATTTATGAATAAAAAGGGCTTTCACTCTTATATTCAATTAA
Organism: uncultured Thiomicrospira sp.; assembly: GCA_965195345.1. Classification (GTDB taxonomy): domain Bacteria; phylum Pseudomonadota; class Gammaproteobacteria; order CAKMZV01; family CAKMZV01. Next base: position 82,305 of record OZ239628.1, read on the forward strand.
ATTCCAAATTGATAAACAGGTTTGCACAGCAAGTCTATACTTAGAAGGATTCTCATATGAATAAAAAAGTAGCCATCATTGGCGCGGGTCCGAGCGGACTGGCTCAGTTGCGTGCTTTTCAATCGGCACAGACTCAAGGCGTGGATGTTCCAGAAGTTGTTTGTTTTGAAAAACAGGAAAATTGGGGCGGATTGTGGAATTATAGCTGGCGCACAGGGCTCGACGGGCATGGTGAACCAGTGCACAACAGCATGTACCGTTACCTATGGTCCAACGGTCCCAAAGAGTGTTTAGAGTTCGCTGACTACACCTTTGAAGAGCATTTTGGCAAGCCTATCGCTTCCTACCCTCCACGCGCAGTGCTTTGGGACTATATCAAAGGACGGGTTGAAAAAGCGGGCGTGCGCGATAAAATCCGATTTAACACAATCGTTCGTAATGTGCAGTTCAACGAAAAAACCAACCAATTTACACTCACTGCTCAAGACATGAAAAAAGACTCCATGAGCGATGAAGTTTTTGATTATGTCATCGTCGCCAATGGGCATTTCTCTACCCCAGCCGTCCCCTTTTATCCTGGATTTGAGTCATTCAATGGTCGCATCATGCACGCGCACGACTTCCGCGATGCTCTGGAATTTAAAGATCAAGACATCCTCATTGTCGGCAGTAGCTACTCAGCAGAAGACATCGGTTCACAATGCTTTAAATACGGTTGCCGCTCTATTACCAGTAGCCATCGTTCTGGACCCATCGGCTACCATTGGCCAGATAACTGGACTGAAAAACCTGCTATCAGCCATGTAGATAATCGCACCGTGCATTTTGTTGATGGAACAACAACGGATGTCCATGCGATTGTTCTGTGTACAGGATACCTGCACCACTTCCCATTTCTTCCCGATGAACTGCGCTTAAAAACCGCCAATATCCTCTATCCTGAAAACTTATATAAAGGCGTCGTTTGGGAGGGTAACACCAAGCTTTTTTATCTTGGAATGCAAGATCAATGGTACACATTCAACATGTTTGATGCACAAGCTTGGTATGCGCGTGATGTCATTTTAGGACGCATTAACCTACCATCACAAAGCGAAATGCAAGCGCACACCAAAGCATGGATGGAACGCGAAGGCACATTGGTTGAAAACAAAGACATGATCTATTTTCAAGGCGATTACGTGCAGATGCTCATTGATGAGACCGATTACCCAAGTTTCGATGTCAAAGGCGTTAATGAAACCTTCCTTGAATGGAAACACGATAAACACGATGACATTATGGGATATCGAAATAAATCCTATAAGTCATTGATGACAGGCAATCAATCCCCCCCGCACCACACAGAATGGCTTAAAGAATTGGATGATTCGATGGAGTCTTATCTGCGTATCTGAGTAACCACGCATAGCCAATAACTTATAGCACCGACGATTAAGTTATTGGCTTAAGCTGTGAGCGATTACTTTAATCGATTGCTTTGAATGATTACTTTGAGAAAGTATGATTTGCGAATTATATTTCTCAGCTCGATCCGTCCTTTGCCGAAAGCCACAAAATGTCGCAGCAAACATTAAACCTTTTAGAATCTATAGGACTTTCCATAGAAATCATTCGCACAGATCGAAAGCGATCCGTCTCTATGCAATTAGAGGGGGAAAAGCTAAGAATACGCGTGCCAAAAACGCTGGAAGATAAGGTCATACAAGACCTCATCATCAAAAAATCCACATGGATTAAAAAAAAACTTGCCCAAAACAAAAACAAGCCTCTGATTGTCCCGCCAAAATATGCGGATGGGGAATATTTTAAGTACCTTGGTGAGGATTACATACTAACAATCAATACCAATGAAGGTATACCTTATTTGATATTACAAGATAACAGTTTCCAAGCATTCATACCAGAAAAAACGGAAAAAATAGAATCCACCATTAACGACTTATTCATAAAATGGTATCAACAAAATGCGTCCTTAATACTCGAGGAAAAAACCAACCACTTTGCCAAAGTGATTGGCGTGTACCCTAAATCAATCACAATAAAGAACTACAAATCCAGATGGGGTGCTTGTTCAATCGAAGGCAACATATTTTATAACTGGCGTCTCATCCTCACACCGATCGCTATTATTGACTATGTGGTCGTTCACGAACTTTGTCATATGCTGGAACACAACCACTCAAAACGTTATTGGCAACACGTCATGCGCTACCTCCCCGACCACAAAGAACGCCGCAAGTGGTTACGAGAAAATGCCATCCACATCAGCCATTACGAATAATCGGTAATACGCCTTAATAAACTTAGATGATTAACTGAGAAATCCCTACTTTTGAGTGTGCCATATCGGAGACAACTTACATAAAGACGGTGGGTGCTTTAGGGATTTTTGCGGAAATAACGCTTATGCTCGCTGGATTTATTTAAGAATAGCTAACTTTCAGTTGTAAATGAACTCATGAGAACTGCATATTCTGAGATTACATCATCTCTATTTCCTCGAAAATAATGCCGTATGAGTGATAAAGCGTTAGAAATAAAATCGTCTATAGGGCTAAGCTCATTATCACTCATTAAAATGCATTTCAGGAGGGCGTGCAAGCGATGACGATCAAAGTTAACAATCGCTAATTTTTCAATTAATTCACTAAATGAAATATCTTTATGCTTCAGTCTGTTAAACAAAGGAGGATCACAGACTTTAACCATTGCAAGAAAAACCACAATCTCTGTCAAGTAATCCTTATTAGAAAGTCCTAAACCCACAATCACAATATTTGTATATACCTTCTCCAATTGTCTTAATGATAGATCATAGTGTTTAGATAAAATTACTATATTTTCATAAAACACAGAATGTTCTTGCTTTGGTTCAGTAAAGCCATGTAATTCAAATAACCTTTGAGAGTATTTTTTAATATCATAAACATGAGATTCTTTCTTGTTTTGGGGCAATGATGACTCTATAGTTATAAACTTTTGTAAATAAGTATGAGCATCAATATCTTGTCCATAAACTTTTTTTACAGCCACCTCCAACTGTTTTTTATTCATAACTAAGACAAATACAACGTTTTTAACTGAAAATAAATGTTTGATTTTTTCAATGACTTGAACGGCAAAGGGTGGTCTGCATCGATCGAGCTCATCAATGATGATTACTAAAGGAGTGTCTTTATTTTCGTTTAACTTAGATGGGAGTTTTGAGAGATCTTCTCTAAAGGATTGAACGAAATTTACTTCCTCTTCATGCGATTTCACTCGATCTTTAACATACTGATCAACGAGCTCTGCCGCACCATTTGACCATAAGTTTTTGAAACTTTCACTTTCTGTATCTCCAAACGTATTTAAAGTCACCGCCTTGATGCCCATTTTCGTCAACACTGGCATTACCGTACGAGCAACGTTTGTTGCTTTTTTTATAAATTCATCAGTGTTTACATTAGAATTTTTACTAACATAATTGTTAATAGCACTTACTATTGGAATAAAGGCATCATCTGCATAATCAATTGAAAAAGCGTCAATGTAAATGTTTGAAATGTTGTTTTTTGTCAGCATTCCTTGCCACATCTTTACAAAGGTTGTCTTTCCCTCTCCCCAATCAGCATCAATTGAAATGACTAATTCGTGCTCAACATCGCGAACTATATTTCGAAGAAACTCTCCATACGCCTTCCTATTAAGAATATCTTTCTCAAACCCCTCTTGCTCATCAATATCCAGTGGTGGAATAACCAGTTTCATATCGCTCCATATTAAAAACTACTAAGAATTAAACGTCCTTTTCGTCCAGTATAACAATTAACTGCAGCAAGTGCTGTTTCTTGGGCTAATGCCCGCTTTAACTTAGATTTGCTAACCCCTTATAAAATAAGGTTTTGCAAGAGATTAAAAGAGATAAATTGATCGAATGCTTAATACACCTAAACCATAAATAGTTGTTATGCTAAAACTGTTGCAAAAAAAATCACTCCACAGTAACTGAATAAACTGGAACGGCAATTATAATTAGACCGTTCTTCTTCCCCCTATTTTAAGACTTTTTTAACTCTACCCTTCTGTAAATCTACAGCTTAAGTAGTGGGTTTACTTACCAAATCTTTGACAGAGTATCCCTCATCCTTATCGTTCTTATCGTTGTAGACCAACTTGTCCCGAAAAGAAGTTCTTAGATATCCTCACTTTCTAAATCTCTGATACTTGCTTGCAGTAAAATGTGGTTGAGGACATTTCTGGGTCAGACTCTGTAATGGGAGAAGTTAGGCAGGGTGAAAGAAAAGGTTCTCAGTTTCTTGTATGCAGCCGTTACCCGAGATGTCGCTTCACAAAGGATATAAAACAAGAAAGCGGTAGCACTTGGCGTTTCACAATCATTGTTATTTTGATTATAATCGGAATCATTTGGTGGGTTTTATACTGATATGGAGTTCTTACTGTTATGTTTCGTGGTTGGTGTAATCATCCTCTATCCTAAACCCATAATGAAAGGTATTTGGGCGACGATAGTGGGGGGAGCAGTAATCTTTGGTGTATCCATTCTTCTGATAATTATAGTCGGTTCTGGTTAATGAGAGTTTGAACGGTGAGGTGGTGCAAGTGGTGTGATATCGGATAAGCAGAAGTATTAGATAATTAGTATCCAATTGAAATAACGAGGTTTTTACATGGCGATTGTTTATATTTTAACTAATGAAAGTATGTCGGACATTATCAAGATTGGTATCACCGACAACTTGTATAGAAGACTTAAAGACTTAGACAACACATCAACTCCGCTTCCTTTTGAGTGTTTCTATGCCGTTGAGGTTAATGATGCGAAAGCAATTGAAAATCTTCTCCATGAGGCATTTGACGATAAAAGAATTCGTCAAAATAGGGAGTTCTTCGACTGCGCACCAGAACAAGCAAAATCCGCACTAAAAATTGCAGAGAAAATGGGAGGCAGAGATGTAACTCCTAAAGAAATGGTTTTTGAAAATCAGCAAGACAAACAAGCATTAGATAATGCAAAGAAACGCAAAGGGAGAGTGGACTACTTTGGAATTCTTGGAATCAATGTAGGGGAGATTCTTACTTTCTCAAAAGACAGTTCTATCACTTGTACGGTTAGAGGCAATAAACAAGTTCTTTTCAGAGATGAACTGACAACACTGTCTGGTTCTGCATTAATCATCGTTACTGAGATGGGTTACAACTGGGCACAAGCCAGAGGTGCGGCATATTGGTGTTATAAGGGCACCACTCTTTTGGATTTATCTCAACAAGCACAAGATGGGTAGAAGCAGAAGAATATTATTATGCGATACCTAATCTAACAAAGTAATTAATCAAGTCGCGATTGCGTTGCTGCACTTCAGTCCAGTTCCTTGTTGATTAACCTGTGAGTGGGGTTAAACGAGGAAAAAGTTACTCAAAAACAGAGAAACTATTGCCAGTTCTCTGAAAAATAATCACCGTTCCGACTTACTCAACTGTAACCGATTTTGCAAGATTACGCGGTTGATCGATGTCCGTTCCTCTAATCAAGGCGACATGATAGGCTAACAATTGCAACGGTATGGCAAAAATAATCGGTGCGGTAATACGCCCAACACCAGACGTTATTGGAATAACGTTGCTCCATCCGTCTGTCGAAATGTTCGACTTCTCATCTTCAAACACAATGAGATTGCCCCCTCGAGCATGCACTTCCTGCAAATTTGACCGCAACTTTGCTAATAACTCATCATGCGGCGCAACCACTATCACCGGTGTGTTTTCATCAACCAACGCAAGTGGTCCGTGCTTGAGCTCTCCTGCAGGATATGCTTCAGCGTGGATATAGGCTACTTCTTTAATTTTTAATGCGCCTTCCAACGCAACAGGGTACATGCTCCCTCTGCCTAAAATAAGCGCGTTGTCAAACTCAGCTATGATAGTCGCTACTTTAGCAATTTCTTTTTCACAATTAAGCACACGTTTTATCAAGCTTGGGAGGTGCCTCAGCCCTTGTGCTATACGCATTTCTTGATCTTCTTGGATGCGTTTTTGTACTTTCCCTATAACAACAAGTAACAAAGCCAGCGCAACCAATTGTGTTGTGAATGCCTTGGTTGAGGCAACACCAACCTCAACCCCTGCATGCGTCAAAAAAACCATGTCTGCACTACGTGTGATGGTGGAATCTGGCGTGTTACAAATCGTTAAGACGGGAATGTTTTTAATTTTACGTTGCTCATCTATCAGTTCAAGGGCAGCTCTTGTATCTGCCGTTTCTCCAGATTGTGAAACGACTACGTACAAAGTGTTATTTAAAATAACAGGGTTGCGATAACGAAATTCACTGGCAATTTCAACATTAACAGGAATATCCAAAATATCTTCAAACCAGTATTTGGAAACCATCCCAGCATAATAACTTGTGCCGCAAGCAAGTACCGTCACTTGTGATATGCTTTTGAGCGTTTCAGGCGCTTGTGCTCCAAAAGCATCCGTAAGAATCGAATCACCCACTAAAGCGTTTTGCAAAGTTTGAGTTACTGCATCGGGTTGCTCATATATTTCCTTGAGCATATAGTGCCTGTAATCACCCTTTCCTTCGATATTACTAAATACTCTAATCGTTGATATAGTACGTTTTTCATTGATCTCATTTTTGGAGTCAAAAACGTTTTCACCATTCAAATCAAAAATTTGTAAATGTTGTTTTTCGATGTAAACAATGTCGCCATCTTCGAGGGGTATGTAGCTCTGAGTTACTGGCGTTAAAGCATGCGGATCCGAGGCAATAAAATATTCCCCAATCCCAACACCCACCACCAACGGGCTACCGCAACGCACAGCCACTAAGCTATCAGGATGATGCACATCGATAATGCCTAAGGCATACGCGCCCTCAAACATCTTCAACGATTCTTGAACACAAGATATGAGACTATTCCCGTTCGCTTCTAAATTGCGATTTAAAACATGTGCGATTACTTCGGTGTCCGTCTCACTGGTAAATACTTGCCCCTCCTTCTTCAGCGACTCTCTTAATTCATGGAAATTTTCAAGTATGCCGTTATGTACTACTGCTAATCGACTTCCACTGATGTGAGGGTGCGCATTATCTTCAGAAGGCGCGCCATGCGTTGCCCAACGAGTATGGGCTATTCCTGTAGTGGAGGAAGGTTTTTCCTGTTCAATTTTATTAACCAGTGCTTGTACTTTTCCTAATGCACGTATCCTTTCCAAAGTGCCATCAGCGATTATAGCAACCCCAGAAGAATCGTAACCTCTGTACTCAAGACGACGTAATCCTTCTAATAAAATAGGAACAACATTGCGTTCTGCAACCGCACCAATAATTCCGCACATTTTCAGCTTCTCACCTGTTATTATATTCAGCTACAAATTTTAGCACGATGTAAGCATATTTATCCCTATGCAGACCTTTCTTGGCATTGAATCATCTTGTGATGAATCCAGTATCGCCCTTTACTCTAAAGCAAAGGGCTTGCTTGATTTAAAAGTCTATTCTCAACAAGTACATAGTAAATACGGCGGTGTCGTTCCTGAACTTGCAGCACGAGAACATTCAGTTAAGCTATTGCCTTTGCTCCAATCCTCTTTGAATGATACTGGGCTGGGACTCACTGATATCGATGGAATTGCCTATACTCAGGGGCCAGGTTTACCAGGTGCATTGCTTTGTGGAGCGGCTTTTGCTCAATCCTTGGCTTGGTCATTGAACATTCCAGCCATCGGCGTCCACCATATGGAAGGGCATTTATTGTCTCCGCTGATTGATCAAAACATTACTTTGCAATTTCCATTCTTGTGTTTACTGGTTTCTGGAGGACACACTTTAATAGCTAAAGTGCACGCTATTGGTAATTATGAAATCTTGGGTCAAAGTATTGATGATGCGATCGGAGAAGCTTTTGATAAAACAGCGAAACTCTTAGGACTCGGCTACCCCGGAGGAGCTGCACTCGAAACGCTGGCAAAGCAAGGCAACCCAATGCGCTTTGAACTGCCAAGGCCCATGACGAAAAAACGAACGCTTGACATGAGCTTTAGTGGATTAAAAACGCACGTCCGTAATCTCTGGTTCACGCAAGAAAAAACAGAGAAAAATAAAGCCGACCTTGCTGCGAGTTTCCAATTAGCAATTACTGATACCCTACAAATTAAAATTCGCCTGTTACTTGAACAACACGCAAGCAAACAATTGATTTGTGCTGGAGGTGTTGCTGCAAATAAGAGTATTGCTAAAGCCATTAGCGACACGTGTAACAACTTTGGATGTCAAGCGATTTTCCCCCCTCAACATCTTTGCGGCGATAATGCTGCCATGATTGCTTATGCTGGCTCCATCCGTATTAGTAACGGGCAGACTACGCCCAATCATTTCGATGTTAAACCACGCTGGTCATTAGCGTAATGCACAGGCTCTAATAATAAATCAAAATATGTCAATAAAAATGTGCGGAAAAATCGCTCTCATTGGTCCGATGGGAGCAGGGAAATCGTCTATTGCCTCTCCTTTAGCTGCTGCGCTTGGTTGGCAACATATTGATATAGACAGCCTTGTGGTCAAAAATCAGGGAAAAAGCATTTCGCAAATATTTCAAGAGAACGGAGAAGCGCAGTTTAGATTATATGAATCGGATGCTCTAAAAAATGTTATAGAGTCAAATAACAATATCATCATCGCAACTGGGGGAGGAATTGTCACGCAAAAGATCAATCTCACGATGCTTGCTAAAATATGGGTCGTGTATTTAAGATGTAATCTCGATACGCTTTATAATCGCGTAAAATTCGATGATAGCCGCCCATTACTACAAACAGAAAACCTTTATGAAACGCTCAAAGAAATTGTGGAAGAAAGAGAATCACTCTATAACCAATGCGCCAACCAAATCATTCACACCGATCAAATGAGCATTCCTCAAATCGTTCACCATATCCAAACATCTATTCATGAATAACCGCAATGTTACCGTCAATTTAGGCGATCGTTCCTACCCCATAATAATTGAACAGTCTCTATTAGGTGGTATTGACTGTTCGCCTTATGTTCGGGGACATCAAGTGTGCATCGTCAGTAATTCCCATATTGCAGAGCTCTATTTACCTGCGGTAGAACAATTATTTTCCAACTACGAAGTGTGCTGCTGTTTCATTGGTGATGGTGAATCATTTAAGTCTCTCGAAAGTGCTCAAAAAGTGTTTGATGTCCTGATACAAAAACAATTCTCCCGTCAATGCACCATCGTTGCGCTTGGGGGTGGTGTCGTTGGTGACTTGGCAGGGTTTGTTGCTGCCACGTGGATGCGTGGCGTGTCATTCATTCAAATACCCACTACTTTGCTTGCTCAAGTTGATTCATCCGTTGGTGGTAAAACTGCCGTCAACCATGCTCGTGGCAAGAACATGATTGGGGCTTTTCATCAACCAACAGCCGTTTTAGCCGACATTTCGACTTTAGCAACTTTATCCGACCGTCAACTTCGTGCTGGGTTGGCTGAAGTCATTAAATATGGCTTAATTACTGATTGCAAGTTTTTTGATTGGATTGAAAATAATATCGAAGCGCTTCTCAATAGGGATGCAGGGACACTTGGCTTTGCAATTCAGCGCAGTTGTGAAATTAAAGCATCAATCGTTGCCCAAGATGAGCGCGAGCAGAATGTACGTGCTCTGCTTAATTTAGGGCACACCTTTGGACATGCCATAGAGGCGCATACTGGCTATAGCAGCTGGTTACACGGTGAAGCTATTTCCGCAGGCATGGTCATGGCATGCGATTTATCACGCCTCTTAGGACACATATCAGCAAGCGATCTGCAACGAATCACCAATCTATTCGTGCACGCGGGACTGCCCGTAAAAGGCCCCAAATCAATGGGAGTTTCACACTACTTAGAAAAAATGTCCAACGATAAAAAAGTAATCAATAACTGTATTCGACTCATATTGTTGCAATCAATAGGGCAAGCATTTGTCAGTAATGATTACCCTGATGAATTACTTAGGAAGACGATTGAAGATAATACCGGCACACAAGGAAATACACTATGACAAAAAATAATTACGAGACAGGACGTTTGAATTTACCGTTTGTTGGTCATTGTACTTTTGGTAAATACCCAGTTTGTGATATTGAAAATGTTAACGCCGACATTGCCATACTCGGCGCGCCTTTTGATTGCGGAGCGCAATACAGAGCAGGCGCACGATTTGGGCCAAGAAGTGTTCGTGAAGCCTCCACCTTATTCTCATTTGGACATGCTGGAGCATATGATATGGACGATGATGTTTTATATCTTGCCGACTCAACACGAATCGTTGACGCTGGCGATGCCGACATCATTCACACTAATACAGATATGAGTCATGAAAATATCAAATATGGTATAGAAAAAATTCTTGAAGCAGGCGCTTTACCTATCTTAATAGGCGGAGATCACTCGGTGAACATACCGTCTGTACGCGCATTCGCTAACCACTGTAACGGTGAGAAAATACACATTGTACAAATTGATGCGCACTTGGATTTTGTTGACGAGCGTCATGGGGTACGTTATGGGCATGGGAATCCTATGAGAAGAGCCATGGAGCTAGATTATGTCGGTGGCATGACACAAATTGGTATCCGCAATGTCTCCTCTTCAAATCGCAGCGATTACGACGATGCACGCAAGGCAGGATCGCGTATTATTTCTTTGCGCGAAGCGCGACGAATAGGCGCACAAGGCGTTATTGATGAAATCCCAAGTAATGTCCCTGTTTATATCACAATTGACATTGATGCTTTTGATCCTTCTATTGCTCCAGGCACGGGTACTCCTTCACATGGAGGCTTCTATTATTGGGAAGTGTTGGACATTCTTGCACTGCTTTGTAAAAAAAATCGCATCATTGGAGCGGATTTGGTTGAGGTTGCGCCTGCCTATGACCCAAGTGATGTTACCTCAACGCTGGCTGCTCAACTGTTGTTAAATTTGATCGCTCGAATAATACACAATAAATAATAAAGAGCGCGAAAGATGGACAATAGATAGAAGCCAGAAAGTCAAACTTCCACACTAATCAATCACGCTTTGTCTTATAAGAGTTGATGATTTGGATAGCATTAAAAAGCAGCAATGTTGAAACGATAATTGTGCCTCCAATCAATGCGTGAACAGTTGGTTCTTCTTCCAATACCAACCACACCCAAAAAGGGCCAAGCACCGTTTCAACCAGAAGCATCAATCCAACTTCTGGGGTTGGAATGTATTTAGGACCAATAAAAATCATAATATAGCTAATAGGAACAACAACGCAAGCCATCAAAATCATCGGCAACCATCCAGATGATTGCAGAACAAGCGTCGGTGCAAAAAATACCGATATAAATGCTAATAAAAGACCCGCAATTCCTATGGTAGGAATTGCATCGTAATCAGGGTCTGCACGCGCAATATTCAAATTTGCAGCAAAACAAATCGCACCAACCAATGCGCTAAGGTCTCCTAAAAAAGAAGATTCTTGACCTTCACCAAGGCTCCCCATTCCCACAATACCTACCCCGATAAACGTAAGGAAAAGAACCAATAGTGTTGCAAGACTTAATTTGTCTTTGAAAAAAAACCATGAAAACAACGCCGAAAACTTTGGAATAGTCGCCAGTATCACCAAAGCATGTGAGACTAATGTGTTATTAATCGCATAAACAAATCCAATCGTTCCTATTACATAAAATACAATGGCAAGGAAGCCTAATTTTCCTGTTGATCGACAGTATTTAATAAAATTACCACGATGTACGATGACTAAATACCCAAATAGTAAAATGCCACTGCACAAACCCCTCCAAAATGCGACAGTCCAATGGTGGGCATCCATCATTCGCACAAGCAAGCTATCAGGTGTTAAGATTAACACACCAATAAAAGTGATTAGTATGCCTTTAAGATAATTGTTCAAAACGTTTTACTGAAAGTACTATTAAGAGGGTTGATACGTTTGATCGATGCTTGTCGCACCATTTTTTGTCGACTATTATACGTGCTATTTAGTAGCATAAATATATTTGCACGTTAAAATAGCCTGTTCTAAAATTAAACATCTTCATACCGTTCACAATATATAAAACAATGACTACTTCAACACACAATCTTAATGAAATCTTTCAAATAACTTACGACACATTGGTTGCTAACGGGTGCAATGATATTAACGCCAAAGCGGTTGCGAACAATATCACACATGCTGAACGAGACGGCAGTCATTCTCATGGGCTGTTTCGATTACCTGGCTATGTAGCCTCTTTGCGTAGTGGGAAAATGAATGGAAACGCACAACCGAGTGTTGAGAAAGTTGCACCTTCCATGCTCCGAATAGATGGCGACAATGGCATGGCCCCCGTTGCATTAGAATATGCGTCCAGCCATGCTATTCAATGCGCTAAAAAACAAGGAATTGTTGCAGTCGCAATCGTTAATACTTATCATTTTTCTGCCTTGCGCAATGAAATAAGCATGTATACAGATAACGACTTATGTGCTATTGCGTGCACTGCTTTCATGTCTTCGGTCGCTCCTGCTGGAGGGAAAAAACCTTTTTATGGCACTAACCCACTTGCTTTTGGCTGGCCTAGAAAAGACAAACCAGCAATGATCTTTGACATGGCAACCGCCACCATGGCAAAAGGCGATGTGCAAATTGCGGCGCGTGACGGTAATAAAGTCCCAATTGGCGTAGGTGTTGACGCTGATGGAAAAGACACCACCGACCCTCATGCCATTCTAAATGGCGGCTGCCTACTGCCCTTTGGCGGCTATAAAGGAGCCAGCATTGCCTTAATGATTGAACTCTTAATTGGACCTCTCATAGGTGAGCGTTGCAGCTTTGAAGCTACTCAGCTTGATAATAAAGATGGTGGTCCTGCTCGTGGTGGTGAATTACTACTTATTATTGACCCTATGAAGTTTAGCGCTGATCCTTTTGACCATGCGGAACGCCTTTTTCAAGCGTTGCTCGGTATTGAGGGGACACGACTACCAGGTAGTGTTCGAGCTAACTATCGCGAACAAAAAGGCGATGATTTAGTTGAAGTTCCCACAACACTTATTGAAAAAATAACAAGCCTAAGCTAAAACTTAATATAAAGCATTTCATGAACAATAAAAATAGTTCAGAAAAAAGGCGCGAAATTCGCGCCTTTTTTTGAGATTTCAAAACGACATCTAATTACCTATAGGTGTCGTATCGTTTTTTCTCGCTAGTATTTCCGTACCAAAGCGCCGCAATACAAATAGCAGCACCTATTAAAGTGTACAACCCAGGAGCACTTCCTCCCGCACCAATATACATTGCATCGGTCAGTACGTTCCAAGTTGCTTGATCAAATGGATATCCCATAATGTTTACTCCTTATCTTAATTATTTGCTCTGGGTGATTCTGGAATGCCTTCAGGGTAAGCCATCGCAGGTACTTTAACTGGATCAAGTCCTTCAATTTGAGCTTTTTCAGGCACGCGCAACATATCAAACTTATCGAGAATGAATGCTGTTATATAGCCTGGTACAAAGCCTAAGAGGAAGAACACTGCCGCACCAATTATTTGTCCAATCAAACTGATTGTTGGAACGCCTACGTCGCCTTGTAAAGCTGGGTACCCTGAAGCGAACACACCCAACATGATAACGCCGTACAGACCAATTGTCCCATGAACAGTTACGGCACCTACTGCGTCATCAATGCCCCATTTTTCTAATAAATCAGCAGCAGGTTTCAATAAAATACCAGCCGAGAAAGAAATAATGAATACATGCGATGGGAAGTAAATGTCTAATCCCGATGCAACCGATATGATACCAGCCAGAGCACCAGACATCATCCAGAATGGATCTTTAGTTAGAATCCATGCGCCAATTATTCCACCAGACACCGCCATTACAATATTGAAAGCGAGTGATGACAATGTAATTGGTGTGCCATAGATTGTTGCTGCTTTATCTGCGAACCAACTCCAAGCTTCACCCGGAACGATGATACACGCCATAAGAAAGCCAAAAAAGCCAACAATGATAAGCATTAAACCTACTACTGTAAGTGGCATGTTATGTCCAGGGAGATGGTTAGCTGAACCATCAGCATTGAATTTTCCAACACGTGGACCTAAAGGAATCAACACTCCAAGTGCAAAAAATCCAGCAACAGCATGCACTAAGCCAGCCGCTCCAAAATCATGAACTCCGAACTTTGTAACCAACCATCCGTCAGCGTGCCATCCCCAAGCCGCAGCCACTACCCAAGCAAACGATCCCAATACGATAGCACAAATGACAAAACCAGTTGTTTGAATTCTTTCAATCACGGCTCCTGACATTATTGATGCTGTCGTTGCGGCAAATAAAGCGAATGCACCCCAGAAAACACCTGAAGCAGTATCTGCGATATTTGGTCCCATGTACTGAGCGGACTCACCCCAAGCTAAAGCAATAGAGCTTGCATAGGCTGCTCCCGAGATTCCTGCCGCACCTTCTGAAAAAGTAAGACCTGTAGGAAATGCCCAATATACCCACCAGCCGAAAAAGTAAAAAGTAACAATCACAAAAGCGAATGCCAATAAATTTTTAATACCTGAAGATAATACATTTTTAACACGCGTAGCGCCCATTTCATAGGCTAAAAACCCTGCATGTATTATCATCATTAAAGGTATCGTTAAGTAGTAGTACGTTTCAGCAAACATCCTGTTCGTAGTTTTTGCTAAAAGCATTAATTCTTCCATAGTCTCTCCTTTTTGATAACTACATATGATATTTAAGGTGGATACACTTACCCCACCATCTAAAAACCATTATGCCTTTAATCTAAAAAAAATGCAAATTGAAATATTCACCAAACAAATAAGTAGGTATTTAAATACTTTTGCCTTTGCAAGGTTCTATTGCTTATTTACTTTCCTAAAGCGGCCCTCTAAAACAAAAGGCAGAAATAATTATTTATGAAATAATAATTTCAAAAAAGGCTTCTGCAGAAATCATTGCTCATCGAAATAAGGAAAACTTATTATATATATAAATAAAACAAATATTTAATGGCATACTAACAACCATCTAAAAACTTTTATCTATAATTAAGTACAACACCCTTCTAAATAACTTATTTTATGATAAAGTGGTTAGCTTGGATTTTATTGGTACATCTCAAATGCGCGCTAGATACAACAGATTACTTGCCAGTCAATTACAGGTGCAATAACCACCATGATTGACTTTTCTCAAACAAACGAAAAGCGCTTAAGCGAGAGAAAAATGCTCATTGGTGGGCAAGTTCGTTTGTTTTTTCTCGGCGAAGGCGACTCCATTGAAATAATTGATGTAGAAGGATCACAACCGTGCTCTATTTTCGCATTCAAAGATAATGAATCTTCTTTGAACGCCCTATCTCTTCAACCAACAAAAGAATCTATTTTTGACATTGAAGGAGATCATGCGGCAGCATTTGAGGCGCTTTCAAGCACGCAATCTATAGACGTTAAATTGCTTGAAGAGTCGGCTTTCTTCAACAAAAAAACATCTGCAAATAGCAGAAAAGTTTTAATTGCCAAGTGGGCTGTTCAGTGCATTCTTGTAGCGGCTGGAAAGTCGATGAGCGTGAGTGAAAGTGACCCTCCAACGGGTATAGAAACACGTATATTCCGCACCGATGAAAACAGAATGCTAAGTCCTGAAGTACCCGAACCACTTGCCCAACCATTAGTTGACGTACGCATTGAAAGTGCAACAGCACACGCTTATAAAGTCAAAGCTGGGCAATACATTCAAATAATAGACGTCGAAGGACAACAATGCGCTGATTTTCAAGCATTCGCGCAAAGTGATGTGAATAACGGAAACGATTTTGCAATAGATCCAACCGTAACACGCACTTTTATGGGTTCATGTTACCCGCATCCAGGTTTATTTAACAAATTCTACAATGCAAATTCTGTGCCTTTAGCCGAAATCATTCAAGACACTGTAGGCAGACACGACACATTTGGTCTTGCTTGCAATGCGAAGTATTATGAAGACATGGGCTATCCAGGCCATGCAAACTGTACCGACAATTTCAATAACGTGCTGGCAAAGATGAACGTTCCTAGTCGTCGAAATTGGGCAACAATAAATTTATTTTTCAATACCAACGTAACCGATCAATCGAGCATTGAGGCGGACGAATCTTGGTCTCGACCTGGCGATTTTATTTTGATAAGAGCCCTTACCGACCTTGTTTGTGTTACCTCAGCGTGTCCAGATGATATTGACCCTGCCAACGGGTGGAATCCCACCGACATTCATTTGCGCGTTTATTCTGAAGAAAATAATTTTGCTCCAGCTACTGTATTTAGATCAACTCCCGACGCTATTCCTACCATGACAAAACCTACCGCTTTCCACGAAGAATTTTCCAAGTACACAAGGAACTTTTCAGAATATAACGGATATTGGCTAGCACAAGACTTTACAAACTACGGTGCTATTAAAGAGTATTGGGCATGCAGAGAGCGGGTTGCAGTAATGGATTTATCACCGTTGAGAAAATTTGAAATTTTCGGACAAGATGCCGAAGAATTGATGCAATACGCTATTACCCGCAACGTTAAAAAACTTGCCGTTGGGCAAGTCGTCTATTCGGCAATTTGCTATGAGAACGGCGGAATGATTGATGATGGCACGCTGTTTCGACTAGATGAAAATAACTTCCGCTGGGTTTGTGGCAATGACTATTCTGGCATTTGGATGCGTCAGCTGGCAAAAGAAAAAGGCTTAAAAACATGGGTGAAAACATCCACCGATCAACTGCATAACCTTGCCGTACAAGGACCAAATAGTCGCGATCTATTGAAAGAAATCATTTGGACGCCGAGCACACGAACAAAAATAGAAGAACTTGCATGGTTTCATTTTAGTGTTGGCCGTATTGGAGGCGAGCAAGGCATACCTATCATGGTTTCTCGTACTGGTTATACTGGCGAACTTGGATACGAGATCTGGTGCCATCCTACACACGCCTCCAATGTCTGGCAAGCCATTTGGCACGCAGGACAAGCGTTTGATATTGCACCTCTCGGATTGAATGCCTTGGATATGTTGCGCATTGAGGCTGGACTTATTTTTGCAGGGTATGAGTTTTGTGATCAAACCAACCCTTTTGAAGCAGGTATTGGTTTTTGTGTCCCATTAAAAACAAAAGAAGATGACTTTATTGGTAAAGATGCTTTGATGCAACGCAAGGAGCACGCCGAACGGAAATTAGTTGGATTAGAGTTAGAAGGTAATGAAGTTGCTCAGCACGGTGAGGGGGTTTATATAGGTCGCCAACAGATTGGAATCATTACCAGTGGCACACGCTCACCAATTTTACGGAAAAATATTGCTTTGTGCAAAATCGACATTCTATCAAGTGAAACGGGAACGCATGTTGAGGTTGGGAAGTTAGATGGTCATCAAAAACGTCTTGGGGCTATTGTTTGCCCATTCCCATTTTATGATCCTCAAAAATTGAAAGTTAGAGCATGAGAGCACAATCAATGATAACTTTGGCGAAAGGGGATAAAAGTTTTAAGCGATGCTTGAAAATTGCATGAAACCATGGGGTTATGCAATGATATTGCCAGAAATGGCAATGAAATAAACCATTTGGAATTATTTCGGTAATGTTTATTTGTAAATTCATAATTCTATGAATTTACAGGTTATACCAAAATAATTCTAAAACTAAAAGAAGGAGATAAGCAATGAAAAATATTTTTTCAAAACTTTTTACAGCACTCTTTTGTGCTGCAGCGTTAGGATTTTCGGGAATATCTTTAGCTAAGGATTCCTCAAGTCCTATTATCATTCCAACGCATAACTGGTCAAGTCAGATCGTTATGTCGCATGTTGTCGGCAAACTTTTTGAAAAAATTGGCGATAACGTTGAGTACAAACCAGCAGACAGTCAAGCGGTCTACGAATCAATTCGAAGAGGAGACGTGACCATTTCTGTTGAAGTTTGGAAATCAACATTCGGCAATGCTTTTTATGCGGCCATGAAGAAAGGCGGAGTAATTGACGCTGGAACGCATGCTGCTGAAACACGTGAAGAATGGTGGTATCCAGCTTATGTCGCAGATCTTTGTCCTGGATTGCCTGACTGGAAAGCACTGGATGCTTGTGCTGCTAAATTCGCCACTCCAGATACAGCTCCTAAAGGGCGCTATCTTGATGGACCTTTAGATTGGCATGGACAAGAAACGCTTGACCGTATTAAGGCGCTTGACATGAACTTTAAGGCAGTTTTTGCAGGTTCTGCTGCGGCTTTATGGGCTGAATTAGAATCAGCCAAAAAATCCAATCGTCCTGTTGTAGTCTTCAACTGGTCACCAAACTTCACTGATGCACTCTATGGTGGTGATTTTGTTAAGTTCCCTGATTACTATGATGGTTGTAAATTATCTGACGGCGGTGATGGAAAGTGTGGAAGCCCTCCAGCGGCTTGGCTGAAAAAAGCGGCAAACTATCAAATGCCTAAAAAATGGCCTGCTGCTTATTCGCTGTTCTCTCTTGTTAGCTTCAACAACTTGCAAATTGCCACCATGGCAAAATTGGTCGATGTTGATGGTCTAAGTCATGCTAAAGCGGCTGATAAATGGCTCGCTGATAACAAAAGCACTTGGAAACCATGGGTAGACGCGGTTAAATAACCCAATCAAAGAGCGCTTGCGATGAACTGCAAGCGCTCTTTTTTTTAATTTTTAATATTTAAATTGCATAAAAATTGGAGAAAATCTTGAATCCTCAATCTTCAACTGCCGTTATTGAGTGTCAATCGGTATACAAAATTTTTGGTGAAAATGCCAAAAAGTTGCTTGAGCAATCCAACGGCTCTTCAATCGAGGATGTTTTAAAAAAGACAGACTGTGTCATTGGTGTCGATAATGTTTCTTTTCAAGTTTTTAATGGAGAAATCCTTGTTGTTATGGGTCTTTCTGGCTCAGGAAAATCAACATTAATTCGTTGTATTACACGCCTCATTGACCCCACCGCAGGAAAAGTCTTTATTGATGGCGAAAATATTCTTGACATGGACGACAAAAAACTCATTGAAATACGCCGTCACAAAATGGGAATGGTATTTCAAAATTTTGCACTACTACCACATAAAACAGTGCTCGAAAATATTGCTTTTCCTTTACAAGTTCGTGGCATACCCAACGCTGATAGTTTCAAGCGTGCGCAAGAGATGATCGAACTGGTTAGTTTACAGGGTCGAGAGAATAGCTTCCCTCGGGAATTATCGGGAGGTCAACAACAACGTGTCGGGATAGCGCGCTCGCTTGCGGCAGAGCCTGATATTTGGTTTTTAGATGAACCCTTCTCCGCACTTGATCCACTTATTCGTCAAGAAATGCAAGATGAGTTTTTACGCTTGCAAAAAATGTTGAAAAAAACCATCGTATTCATTACCCATGACTTTCAGGAAGCGCTTCGACTTGCTGATCGTATTGCCATTATGTATCATGGACGTATTGAACAAATTGATACACCTGCCAATATTGTTTTAAATCCAGCAACTGAATACGTTCGCAAATTCACTCAAAGCGTACCTCGTGAACAAGTTCTTAAGACAAGCGATGTTATGGAGAAGCTGGATAGCACCGCCGATTTTTCAGACGCAAGCGTTCAAGCTAATGTAATTATTGAGTCGGTTGCTCATCAAATCCTTTCTTCAACCAAAGCCGTTAAAGTTATCGATCAAGGCGAAGTAGTTGGAATGCTTAATCCACGTAACATATTACAAGTTCTTTTCGATAAGTCCAATCATTAATATGTCAAAACTACTAATGCATAGAGGAATTCAGTTTGGAATATTACTTATTGCTTTTTTCACCCTGCTATTAAGTTCTAATCTACTCCCTGAGTGGGCGCGTCTATATCCGCATGCCTTGATAATTCCTTTTGCAGATTGGATTAATGCCTCAATGATATTTTTACAGGATGACTTTTGGACGTTCATTGTTGTTGATGAGGATGATTTTGAAGAAGAGACAACTGCGGTTATGTTTGCTTCTCGAAGTCTATCAGACTCAATCCAATTTGCTATAGATATCTTCCGCAATTTATTACTTGGAGGCAATAAAGGGCTCGGGCTTCCCGCCATTCCATGGGTTGCCTTGGCAGCAGCTGCTTTCATCGCCGGATACGCCCTTAAAGGATGGCGATTGTCTTTGCTCGCTGGGCTAAGTGTTATTTACCTTGCAATTATGGGTCAATGGTACGAATCGATGCGTACACTTTCACTGTTGTTTGTCGCAGTACCTTTGTCCATTTCTATTGGTTTATTTTTTGGTATCGTCGCCTATAAAAATAAATCGTTTGAACTAACACTAGCTCCATTGCTTAACATTGCCCAATCGTTACCGCATTTTTCATACCTCATTCCAGTGGTTGTTTTTTTTGGCATAGGTGATCACGCTGGAGCGATCGCTACCATTGTTTTTGCAACGCCTCCGATGATTCGCTTAACTTTGCTTGGCTTGAAAAAAGTGTCTCCTGAAGTCGTTGAGGCTGGTGTGATGAACGGGTGCAACAATAAACAATTATTATTTAAAGTATTAATCCCCTCCGCCCGTCACGACATTATGATTGGCGTAAATCAAGTGATCATGTCATGCCTCGCTATGGTTGTTATAGCCTCTTTTATTGGTGCATCGGGGCTTGGCTATAGCCTATTAGTAATGCTCAACGGTTTGAAAATAGGAAAAGCGTTTGAATTCGGGGTTTCCATCGTGCTAATCGCAATTGTGCTTGATCGTCTATCGTTAGCATGGGCGGAACATCAACGCGATTACTTGGCGAATCTTCCTTTTCATAAACGTTATCGCTTTTGGATATATCTATTAACCGCTCTGATAGTTAGCATTGTACTGTCTTCATTCTTCCCAATTCTTTACTTGGTTCCAGAAGAGCTCGCGCTAACCACAGCTCCTTTTTGGGATGCTATTGTTGATTGGATCATTACGAACTGGTCGGATACGTTGCAAGTTTTTCGAACGTTTATGCTCGTAGAGATTCTTATCCCTATGCGCAATGCATTCATTGCTATTCCTACCGTTGCTTTGTTGCTTTTAGTCTCTGGAGTAGGATATCTGCTCGGTGGGATACGTTCAGCGATTATTGTCTTTTTATTCATAGCTTTTATCGCCGTTACTGGTTGGTGGGAAAAAGCGATGATAACCCTCTACATGACAACATTCTCTGTAATCGCATCGGTAATCATCGGGCTAAATGTTGGCATTTGGGCATCAAGAAAAACGGGTCGCGCCAAATTCATGCTTTTGATCTGTGATACTTTTCAAACTTTCCCATCATTCATTTACCTCATCCCAGTAATAATGCTTTTTCAAGTCAATGATGTGTCAGTTATCACTGCTGTGATTATTTACGCAACCATTCCTGTAACACGCTATACCATTGAAGGATTAATGAGCGTGCCTCAATCACTACAAGAAGCAGCAACGATGTCTGGTGTTAACAAGATTCAACGATTGTTGGGTGTTGAATTGCCTATTGCATTTCCACACATAATGATCGGGGTAAATCAAACAGTTCTTTTCGCACTGTTTATGGTTATTATCGGTGCTTTTATTGGCACCCAAGATTTGGGGCAAGTCATTATGCAATCTTTATCTGAAAGCAATATGGGTAAAGGTCTTGTATTAGGTCTATGCGTTGCGTTCATAGGGCTTACAATTGATCATTTAATCAATCAATGGGCTGTTAAACGCAAACGAGAGCTGGGAATTAGTTGAGAAAAAATCGAATAAACACACTAAATTAGTAAAGGAGTAAATAGGTGAACGATATTGAAATTGCACAACAGGCAAAACTTGTAAACATCTCGGATGTGGCTGAAAAAATAGGCATCCCCGAAGATGCTTTGATTCCATACGGGAAAACAAAAGCTAAAATCGATTTAAAGTACGTTGATAGTTTAAAAGATAAAAAAGATGGCAAGCTGATCTTAGTCACAGCCATTTCTCCAACACCCGCAGGAGAAGGAAAAACAACCACGTCAGTCGGCTTAAATGATGGGTTGAATCGCATTGGTAAAAAATCCATCGTTTGTTTACGCGAACCCAGTCTTGGTCCTTGCTTTGGTATGAAAGGAGGTGCTGCTGGTGGTGGGTATGCACAGGTGGTGCCAATGGAGGATATAAACTTACATTTTACTGGCGATTTTCATGCCATCGGTATTGCTCATAATCTGCTTTCAGCACTACTTGATAATCATATTCATTGGGGTAATGAAGCAGGAATTGATTGCCGTCGTATTCCTTGGAAGCGTGTGGTAGATATGAACGATAGGGCATTGCGTAACATCACTTGTGCATTAGGTGGTCCAGGGAATGGTTTTCCACGAGAAGATGGTTTTGACATTACCGTTGCATCCGAAGTAATGGCAATCTTTTGCTTATCATCTAGCATGGAAGATTTACAAAACCGACTGAGTAAAATCGTCATCGGTTACGATCGAAATAAAAAACCCATAACCGCCGAAGCCCTTAGTGCTCCCGGTCCCATGGCTGTATTATTAAAAGAAGCTTTACAGCCCAATCTGGTGCAAACGCTTGAGCATAATCCTGCGATTATTCATGGGGGACCTTTTGCGAATATTGCCCACGGTTGTAATTCAGTTATTGCTACGACTACCGCTTTAAAAATGGCTGATTACGTGGTGACTGAAGCTGGATTTGGCGCTGACCTTGGTGCTGAAAAATTCTTTGACATTAAATGCCGATCCGCCAACCTTAATCCAGTCGCAGTTGTGTTGGTTGCAACGGTACGAGCACTCAAAATGCATGGTGGTGTACCAAAAACAGAACTTGGTCCTGAAAATGTCAAAGCAGTACGTGCTGGTTCAACCAACCTCGCAAGACACATCGAGAACTTAAAACAATTCGGTGTTCCTGTGGTGGTTGCTATCAATCATTTTTCTCTTGATACTGAAGCGGAATTAGCCGTTATTCATGAAGTAGCAAAAGCCAACGGCGCTAAAGCAGTTAATGCAACACACTGGGCACATGGTGGTGCAGGCACTGAAGAGCTCGCAAAGGAAGTCATTAAGATCGCCGATAGTGGTGTTTCTGAGTTTGCTCCACTTTATCCAACGGACATGCCTATTTGGGAGAAAATTAAAACCGTAGCAACACGCATCTATCGCGCTGGGGATGTGATTGCTGATAAGAAAGTACGCATGCAGATAAAGGAATTGGAAAACGAGGGATTTGGAAATCTTCCTGTGTGTATTGCCAAAACGCAATTTAGCTTTTCAACCGACCCAAATCTTATAGGAGCTCCTACCAATCATACTATTCCCATACGAGAAGTACGCTTATCAGCGGGTGCAGGTTTTATAGTTGTAGTATGCGGTGATATTATGACAATGCCTGGGTTACCACGCGTTCCCGCGGCAAATAAAATAAAGATGAGTGCTTCTGGTCAAATTGAAGGTCTTTTTTAATTTAATTCTTGCATTAGCTTTTATTTGGTTTGAACATAAGTTTATTTAATAATTAAAAGTTACAGGATGCCTGAAAATAAAAAGACGTTTCCATTTTTTAAATCAAATGCTTAATTTTTTAGCAACTAACATGATGGAGATTTATTATGAATTTAGAAAAAATAGCAAAATCGGAAGGAATTAAATATTTTCTAATCAGCTTTGTTGATTTATTCGGTGTGTTACGGGCAAAAATGGTGCCCGCTGCTGCCATAGCCGACATGCAGGAGAATGGTGCGGGGTTTGCGGGATTTGCTGCTTGGATGGATATGACACCAGCGCATCCAGACACCCTCACAATGCCTGATGCTAATTCACTCATCCAGTTGCCTTGGAAGCCTGAAATTGGTTGGCTGAGTGGCGACTTATGGATGGATGGCAAACCTGTTGAATCTTGTCCACGCGTGGCTTTAAAGCGTCAAATAGAGAAATGTGATAAATTGGGAATGCGCCCTAAAACCGGCGTTGAATGCGAGTTTTTCCTCGTTGATCCTTCAGGCACAGTATTGGCTGACCCTGCTGACGTCCAAGAGAAACCTTGCTACGATCAACAAGCATTGATGCGCCGATATGACATTATCAGTGAAATTTGTGATGCGATGCTCTCATTGGGTTGGGAGCCTTATCAAAACGACCATGAAGATGCCAACGGGCAATTTGAAATGAATTGGGCATTTGATGATGCTTTGGTTACTGCAGATCGGCATACGTTTTTCAAGTACATGGCAAAATCAATCGCTGAAAAACATGGTCTAAGGGCCACATTTATGCCAAAACCATTTGCTAATTTAACGGGCAATGGTTGTCATGCACACATTTCTATGTGGAATAAGAATGGCAGCAAAAATGAATTTCTGGATTCTAAAGACAAACGCAAGCTCGGTTTATCTACGACCGCCTATCAATTCCTCGGCGGAATTATGGATAATGCGCAAGCACTCTGTGCATTCTTCAATCCAACAGTCAACAGCTATAAACGCATTAACACGTCAACTAGTTCTTCAGGCGCATCGTGGTCGCCTTCGACTATTACTTACAGTGGCAACAATAGAACACATTTAGTACGTGTGCCGGGCGATGGTCGTTTTGAGTTGCGTTTGATGGATGGCGCAGCCAATCCATTTTTAATGCAAGCAGGTGTTATTGCTGCAGGTCTTGATGGTATTTCCAAAAAGACTAACCCAGGTGACCCTCTGCATATCAACATGTATACTGACCCTTATGAGGCTAAAGAGTCCGAAAAACTGCCACTAAACTTGCTTGATGCTCTGCGCTTACTTGATAAAAATAAAATCATCCGTGCGCAACTTGGTGATGAATTGGTTGATGGATTTCTAAAGCTAAAGCACCAAGAATTAAATCGATTTAATGCCAGCGTTTCCGATTGGGAACGCATTAACACTTTGGATTGTTAACATGCCTATTGGTCTTCTAAAATACGGACTTTCAGGTAAGTATTACCCAGTTAAGAAACATTTTACCCCGAGCAGCACCCCGCTTAAAAAACATTACGATGTTGTCATTATAGGTGGTGGTGGGCACGGTGCTGCAATTGCCTATTATTTATCAAAATATCATGGGATAAAGAATGTTGCGATTCTGGAAAAAAATTACCTTGGCGGTGGCAATACAGCAAGAAATACCGCCGTATTGCGCGCGAACTATCTAACGGAAGAAGGCATTACTTTTTATCGCGAATCAATGAAACTTTATCGAAGCTTGAGCGATGAGTTTGATTACAACATTCTATGGGAAAACCGTGGGCAACTTACTTTGGCGCACTCGGATGCCGCAATTCGCAGTTTCCGTTGGCGTGCTGAAATGAACAAAGAGTTTGGCGTTGGATCGGAAATGATTGACTTAAAGGAAATTAAAAAACTCGTACCTCTATTAAATACACGTGATGATGTCCGTTTTCCTGTCTTAGCAGGACTATGGCACTATGATGGCGGTACAGCGCGCCATGACGCTGTAGCATGGGGATTTGCAAAAGGCGCTTGTGAACGTGGCGTTGAGTTGCACCAATGCACCGAAGTACTTGGCATGGAAGTCAAAAACAATAAAGTCACTACGGTAAAAACTAATCGCGGTGACATATCTTGCTCTCAAGTAGTGCAAGCGGTTGCTGGTATGAGTTCCCCTGTTGCTAAAATGGTTGGAATCTCCTTGCCCATCCACACCTACCCCTTGCAAGCGATGGTTACCCAACCTTACAAACCAATTATTTCTCCATTAGTGAGCTCGCCGCATCTGCATGTATATATTCAACAGACTTCTCGAGGAGAGATGGTTATCGGTGGTGGCTCTGATCCATACCCTCTTTATAGCACACGCTCTTCACTTGAACTAAAAGAGACACTCGCTTCTGCCGCATGTGAATTATTCCCATTCTTTAAGGAATTAAGAGTTCTGCGTCAATGGGCAGGAATTACTGATATGACTCCTGATTACAGCCCAATAATGGGCAAAAGCCCTATCGATAACTATTACCTTGATGCAGGTTGGGGAACGTGGGGTTTTAAAGCAACGCCCATCTCAGGAAAAACCATTGCGGAATTAGTCGCAACAAATAAAGTCCCAGACTTGATCGCGCCCTTTGCATTATCAAGATTTGATAATTATGCGCTGGTCAACGAAGCGGGTGCAACAGCTGCCAGTCACTAAATTTTAAGGAGAAAAATGCAAACACACAATCTGCCTTCATCCATTGACTACCTAATTATTGGAGCAGGAATGCATGGCTTGTCAACTGCTTATCATTTAGCAAAATTGCAGCCAAACAAGTCAATCGCCATTGTTGATAAAAATGAGCTCGGAAAAGGAGCCACAAGCATCGCTTGTGGTGTCGTACGTAATAACTATTTTCAGCCCGCTATGCGTAAACTAATGGCGCACTCCGTTGGTTTGTGGGAAAAGCATGCTAAAGAACTGTACTACCATTCTGTTGGCTATATGCAAATTAGCATGGAAAGCATGCATGAAGATATTGCCTCAATTTATCAACAGCAGAAAGAAATTGGCTATGAGTCTGTTTTTATTGAAGGCGAGAAAGCGTCGATGGACTACATGAAAAATATGTTCAGCGATTGGCAAGCTCCATCAATCACCTCAGTACTGCACGAAAAAAGAGGCGGTTTCTCCCACAATACTTTAGCTATTAACGGTTTGGCAAAAATGGTACGCGATGCTGGTGTTGACATTCATACGAATGTAGAAGTCACATCAATGAAACGTGAAAGTTCGAGCAACGCAATTAAATCTGTAGAAACCTCTCAAGGAAATATTGAAGTTGGAGAGGTCATTGTAGCGCCCGGTCCTTGGGTTCGATCTTTTTGGAAAATGCTTGATTTGCCAGAGACTATTCAGATAAAAGGGAGAGATGGTCAAATGTATGACTCCCAAATGTGGCACTATTGGATGTTGCAAGAAGGTGTACTCAATATGCCTCCTTCATCGCTGTATACAAATGACAATCGTGTCCCTCCTGTGCTACACGTTGATTCCGATGCACCACTGTATTCTGATTCGACTGGAAAACGCCTCACTGCCGAAGGAGAGTCTTGGGGCATATACTACAAGCCTGACGAACACTTTGGCGGTATACAAGGGGGCTATGCTCCGTATCGCTTGGAGGAAGATAATGATAAGGTGGCAATTGAACCTTACGGAAAGCATTCGAAAAAATATCTTGTTACCGACCACTTTGTTGATGTATGGTGTTCTGCTTTAGCAGCCTGCATGCAACGTTTTGAAGGAAAGTCAGGTTTGTATAAACGTGAACCTTCTGGAGGCTTGGGTTGTTTGACTCCTGATAACTTTCCTATATTTGATCGCTACAGCGACAATGTCTATATCATTGCGGACGCTAACCATGGCTACAAAATGCTTGGAGTAGGTCAATTGGTTGCACAAGAGATTTCTGGAGAGCCCGCTGAATTACTTAAACCATTCCGTTTTGATCGTTATGAAAAGGGTGAACTTCATCCATTAAGTAACTCTCCATTTCCATGGAGTTAAGCAAAACGAAGGTATATGCTATAAACTGTATTTTATTGTTTTTTATTTTTAATAATCGAAGGAGAATGTATGACAGACCTAGACAAACACGTTAATCAGCCTGGTCGTGCTGATTTAGTAAAACAAGTTCGTGAAAAAATAAATGAGCTGGGCATAACTTATGTGTATTTCCAATTCATTTCAGTTACTGGACGCATCGTTGGTAAAGGCATTCCTGCCGATCACTGGGAACGCGTCGCTGAAAAAGGATTCCAACTTGTATATGGCTCAACCGCCAACTTATATGTAGATAGACATGGCGAATATATCGGCTATGGTCCTGAGTCTTCAGAGTTAGTAGGTATTCCCGACCCTGAAACATTTTGTCAACTACCTTGGGACAAACGTATTGCCCGTGTTTTTTGTACTTGTTTTCGCAATCGCGAAGAAAAAGTCAATCCAGGTGGACATCTAACCTCTGACTGTCGCGGTAACCTACGTCAGCACATGCGTGAAATGGAAAACGAGCATGGCTTGCACATGCGTTGCGGCACAGAGCCAGAAATGATGTGGTTAAAACGCGATGAAAATGGAAAACTTGCTGGTATAACCAAACCTAATTGCTATCATATAGATCAATTTGAAGAATTGCGTAAACCTTTTATGCGCGTTGTTGAATATTCTCAAGCAATGGGTCTCGATATGATTCAAGGAGATCATGAAGACGCACCTGGGCAACTCGAATTAAACTGGATGTTTGATGATGTCCTACGCAATGCCGATCGCTTATCCACCTACCGTCAAATATGTGCACAAGTAGGTCGTGAATTTGGTCTAGTTGCTTGTTTTATGACAAAACCATTCGTTGGTGTTTCTGCTTCAGGATGCCACCATAATATGTCTCTTTGGAAAGGCGGCAAAGACATTGTTAATCGCCTTCACAATGATGTTCTACCAGGACTTGAAGGCGTTTTCACTTATTCCGAAGGTGGTGAAAATACTTTTATGCCTGACCCAAGTATCGATAAATACAAACCCGGACCTGTAGGGTTAAAATCGATTGGAGGCGTTCTTAAAAACATTCGCGCTCTAACTGCCATCGGATCGTCCACTGTCAACTCTTATCGTCGTCTATGGGATACCGGTTTCTGGGCTCCAGTTTTTGCTGATTGGGGTTATCAAAATAGAACTTGTGGATTACGTGTATCGGCGCCCGGTCGCTTCGAATATCGTTCAGTCGATTCCATGGTTAATCCATATTTAATGGGTAGTGCTTTAATAAAAAGCTTTGCTGATGGCATCACAAATGATCTGGATCCAGGCGAGCCTGAAGAACGCAACATCTATGAAGCACAGCAAGCGGGTAAAAACGTTGAACGCTTGCCTATGTCATTAGGCGAGGCTTTGGACGCACTGGAAGCAAACGAAGTGATTAAATCTGCTATGCCCGATGAGATGTATACCGTCTTTTCTCACTACAAGCGCAATGAGTGGGAAATGTTTAACCATACGGTTACTGATTGGGATTTGGAAACTTATTGGGATTACCTCCCATAACAACAGGTGTTTTCTTCATTATTGAGCGTGCTTTCACGCTCAATAATGTTAACTAAAATTTATCTACAATCTAAGGAGAGAATATGTGCGGAATCGCAGGAATTATTCATAGAGGCGGTCCTTCCAAAAGTCTTGGAAAGGAGATGACTGCAATGTTGCAATCTCTGAAACATAGAGGACCAGACTCTACTGGTTTTGCAATGTATGGGAGTGATCGAACCAACTATATTGTTCGTTTCAAAACCGCTGAACAAGAAGACATGGCAAAAGGATTTGAAATAGGTGACAAAGTCAAACTACGAAAAGCAGAAGTTAATAGTCGTTTGAACACTTTGGGAGCTCAAATCATTGCTGAAGAAAGCCCTACTGAATATGCGCATCGATATGAGGTCGCTTTTAGCGGAGATTTGAAAAAGATGGCAGACTACATTGAGGATATTGAAGGCGTTGAAATCATGTCAATAGGCAATACTCTTGAACTTATAAAAGACTTGGGTGATTCGGCTGATGTGGCTGGAGCATATGAGATTGCATCGTTTGCTGGAACACATGCTATTGGACACACACGCATGGCTACTGAATCAGACGTTGATATGCGTTCTGCCCACCCATATTGGGCATATCCATTCAGTGATGTTTCGGTGGTACATAACGGACAACTCACTAACTATTGGACTAATCGCCGTGATCTTGAACGTAGTGGTCATCGTTTTTCATCAGACTGTGATTCCGAGTTAATTGCGGTCTATATTGCTGACCGGATGAATCAAGGAGATGACCTTGAGTCCGCGATGAAGCGCTCTATTGACTTTCTTGATGGCGTATTTACTTATATTATCGCAACACGTGATCAAATGGGTATGGCCAAAGATGTTATGGCAGCAAAACCAATGGTTCTGCACGAGAGCGAAAATCTGATTGTAATGGCTTCTGAAGAAATAGCCATTCGTCAGGTGTTCGATCACGATGTAGACACCTATGATCCTTACCATGGAGAGGTAAAAGTATGGGCCAATTAAATCAAGATAAATCCCAATTGATGGGTCTGCACGGCGAACAACTGTCAGGACGAACACAGCAACAATTTTTTTCAGTGGATGAAAGTGCTAATCTAACGTACCCGTTTTCATTCGATGTTGATTTCAATAAAAAAGAAGTTATTGATGCTGAAGACCTTACGCCCACTGAGATTAACTTACAAATTCGAAAATTGATGGAAAATGGTATCGGTTCTATCACAGTGAAAAATCCCAAAGCACGCCATGGTTTAGGCGTTGGAATCCTCAATCGTTTAAACCTTACTTTTGAAGGCAGCCTCGGGTATTTTGGTTGTGGCTTGGTTGATGGAGCTAACATTCATATTACAGGTCGTGTTGGTTGGTCATGCGCCGAAAACATGATGGCTGGCACGGTGGTCATTGAGAAGAATGGCGGTTCTACTTTCGGAGCAGCAATTCGTGGTGGCGACCTTGTTTGTAAAGGATCTGTTGGAGCTCGGACTGGGATCGACCAAAAGGGTGGAACTATCATTGTCGGTGGCAAAACAGGTGCATTTTCTGGATTCATGATGCAACGTGGTCGCATGATTATTTGTGGCGATGCAGGAATAAACCTTGGCGACTCCATGTACGATGGAACAATATATGTTGGTGGCGATATTGAGGGATTGGGGGTTGATGCTGTTGAGGCAGAAATAACCGACCTAGATATTGCTTGGCTTGAAGGGAAACTCTCCTTGTATGCCATTGAAGCACCTTGTGGTGTGAAAAACATGAAAAAAATCGTTTCTGGAAAACAGCTGTGGAATTACGACAGTCTTGAACCCAGTGAGAAAAAACTCGTTCTGTAAAGGAACTTGATACACCGTTAAATATTAGAGGTATATATATGAGTACAAATGACGATCGATATCGTTTAGGAAAAAGTTTCATGTTCCCCAAAGAGGTGATGAATGACATTCATATCAAATCCGAATTGGGCCGTTATAGAATGCGTGGATTCTCGCTTTTCAAAAAAATCCCTACTTGGGATGATCTAACATTCATGCCAGGAACGTTAACGCGTTTTGTAATCGAAGGTTATCGTGAGAAATGCGAAACAAAAACCATTATTGGTCCTAATGCTAAAAAACCATTAGAACTCGACATTCCTATTTACGTTACTGGAATGAGCTTTGGCGCTTTAAGCTACGAGGCAAAAGTAGCACTTGCTCGTGGTGCAACCATGGCAGGAACAGCTACTTGTTCAGGCGAAGGCGGTATGATTCCTGATGAACGCCGTTATTCAAGTAAGTGGTTCTACCAATGCATCCAATCACGTTATGGCTTTAACCCGAATCACTTGCGCTTAGCTGATGCTGTTGAATTTTTCATCGGTCAAGGGTGTAAAGTCGGTTTAGGAGGGCATTTAATGGGACAGAAAGTAACCGATCAAGTTGCTGAAATGCGTTCACTTCCAGCAGGTATTGATCAACGATCTCCTGCGCGCCATCCTGATTGGTTAGGCCCAGATGATCTGGCGCTGAAAATCGAAGAAATTCGTGAAGCAACCGATGGTCAAATTCCCATTCAGTTAAAACTTGGGGCAGCACGTGTATACGATGATGTGCGTATGGCTGCTAAAACTGGTGCTGATAGCATTTATATTGATGGCATGGAAGGTGGCACAGGTGCAGGGCCTCACCTTGCAACTGAAGAAACAGGAGTACCGGGTATTGCTGCCATCCGTCAAGCCAGACGCGCGCTGGAAGATGTGGGGAAATCAGGTGAAATCACTCTTATCTACGCAGGTGGTATTCGCAATGGCGGTGATGTTGCCAAAGCATTAGCACTGGGCGCTGATGGTGTCGCTATTGGACATTCCGCTCTTATGGCATTAAACTGCAATAAAGACATCCCTGAAGCGGATTATGAAAAAGAAATGGGCGTTAAAGCAGGAGAATGCTATCACTGTCACACGGGTCGTTGCCCTGTGGGCGTTGCTACGCAAGACCCTGAGTTACGTAAACGCCTTGATCCCGATGCCGCCGCTGAACGCGTGTACAACTTTCTACATTGCCTTGCCATTGAATGTCAAATGATGGCTCGTGCTTGTGGTAAAACAAATGTTCACTCACTGGAGCCCGAAGATTTATCTGCTTTAACAATGGAAGCTTCTGCCATGGCAGGTGTTCCACTGGCAGGTACGCAACACACGGTCGGCCATCCAGACATGAAACGCTTTTAAACAGGAGAAACACAATGACTGACAAAAAACAAGATGCTGATTATTTCTTAAAATCTGATGGACTTGATTCCAATCGCGAAAAAGAGATTGGTCAGCACATCGGTTATCGTTATGATGTTAACCTCGTGCCTGATATGAAGTATATCACGCCGTTTTTACAATCTTATATTGAAAAAATGGGCTGGTCTGACTTAAATTGGTTAGAAGATGTTCATATGGGCTATGAGGAAAATCGTGCAGCCGTATTTGATCGAAATATTAATGGTTGGGTTACCGTTCCAGATAGTATAACGCTGCCCGATAATCAGCAAGAGCGTGATATGATCGCCCGTGAATTGCTTATTAAATTTCAAATGTCTGGGAAACACCCTCTTGTTGATTTAATCAAAGCATACCGCAAGTTCTAATGAAACAAATGCCCTGTCCTCTAAATGGTCTGCGCAACATTTCCGAATTCAATTATGGTGGTGAAGTAGAAATGATGCCAGACCATACAAAGGTTGATAATAAACAGTGGTCTCAATATGTCTTCTATCATGAAAACCCTTTAGGAATAGTGCGTGAATGGTGGTGCCATGCGCCTACCAGCTATTGGTTTATCGC
Organism: uncultured Thiomicrospira sp.; assembly: GCA_965195345.1. Classification (GTDB taxonomy): domain Bacteria; phylum Pseudomonadota; class Gammaproteobacteria; order CAKMZV01; family CAKMZV01. Next base: position 115,249 of record OZ239628.1, read on the forward strand.
AGAACGTAATACATCAACCGATGAAATAGTAAAAACCTATGACGCTGGTAAGATATATGATAAACGCGTTGATTTTTAGATCAAAATTCCGATAAAAATAAGAGATTTATTTTGAAACAGCAACGATTGAAAGCGCCTTTCGGGACGCTAGTTAACACCAACAATGCCATTGAATTTACCTTTGAAGGGCGTAGTTATACTGGTTATGAGGGAGATACTATTGCTAGCGCATTGTGGGCAAATGGGCAAAAAATGATTTCCCGATCATTTAAGTACCACCGTCCCCGTGGCATTTTAAGTATGACTGGGCAAGATGCAAACACCTTCGTGCAACTCAAGGGGGAAAGCAACGTTCCAGCGGATACTTACAAACTTTCTAGACATCTTGAAGTGAAGGGACAACACTACATTGGTTCCCTTGAAAAAGATCGTATGGCATTCGCTGGAAAATTATCTCGCTTTTTACCTGTCGGCTTTTACTACAAGGCTTTTTACCGTTTCAATTTATGGGAAAAATGGTGGCATAGAATCTTTAGAAAGCTCACTGGACTTGGTACCATAAACCCTGAAAATATAGGTTCTGCATACGACAAGCAGTATTTGTTCTACGATATTGTTGTTATTGGCGCAGGACTGTCTGGAATGCAAAGTGCCATTGAAGCTACTAATGGTGGTGCTAAAGTGTTACTTGTTGATGAGAACGTGATGCTTGGTGGTTCACTCAACTATTCGCGCATGGATGCCGAAGGAACTGCTGCCCAAAAGTTAAAAACTAATCTTATTGCTCAGGTCACAAACAACAAAAATATCACTGTAATGCTTGATACGGTTTGTAATGCTTTCTATGCCGATAACTGGTTAGCGATCATTAAAGACTTGCGCCTCTATAAAACACGTGCAAAACAAATTATTGTAGCTGCGGGAACATTTGAGCAACCACTGGTATTTCACAATAATGACCTTCCGGGAATAATGCTTGGTACCGCTGCCCAACGGTTAATGTGGAACTATGGAATAAAGCCCGGAACCAGAGCAGTGATTACAACCACCAATAATCGTGGCTATGAAGTTGTTCTTGATTTGCTTGACGCTGGTGTTGAAGTCGCAGCCGTCGTTGATTTACGAACCAACGTTTCAACCGATTCCATTGTGCAAGCGGTTATTGAAAAAAAGGTGGAAGTTTTACAGAACCATACCGTTTTTAGTGCAAATTCCTCAGAGAACGTTCTTGTTGGCGTTGAAATTCGAGCCATTACGGGTAGTGGACAATGTTCTACTGAGCATCAATATATAGACTGCGACTTGCTGTGCATGAGTGGAGGGCACATGCCCGCCTACCAGCTACCATGTCATGTTGGGGCGCATCTTAACTACAATGAAAACACCAATCAATTTATTATAGAGAATCTGTCAAAAGCGATCCATTTGACAGGTTCAATGAACGGCGCTAACTGCATTGAAGGCAAAATTGAACAAGCAAAGATAGCCGCTTTTCACGCATTATCGGATCTTGGCATGGCTAGTGGAAAGCTCGCAAAAATAAAGCATAGTACCCCCATCAGCAATGATTTTGTCCTTCCCATATTCAATCACGATGACGGTAAAGAATTTATAGATTATGACGAAGATTTACAAATAGCCGATATTATTAATGCTGTACGCGAGGGCTATGAAGACATTCAATTAGTCAAAAGATTCTCAACGCTCGGAATGGGACCGTCTCAAGGTCGCTATGCTGCTTTTATGAGTGCTTTACTGGTGGCTAGTTTAGAGGAAAACCGCAGCATAGGTAAAGTAGGTGTAACCACTGCACGTCCTCCATTTGCCGCTGAAAAGCTGGGCCATATGGCAGGTCGTAGCTTCTTCCCAGAGCGACACAGCAATATGCACTACCGTCATGTTGAAATCAATGCACAACCTCTTATTGCAGGAGCATGGATTCGTCCTGCCTATTATGGACCTAAAGGGACATTACAAGAATGCGTCAATAAAGAATGTCTCAACGTGCACAACAATGTTGGTGTCGTTGACGTTTCTACATTAGGCGGGTTAGAAATTCGTGGACCAGATGCGGCGGAATTTATTAATCGTGTGTACACTTGGAACTTTATAAAACAACCTGTTGGAAAAGCACGCTATGCATTACTTACCAATGAAGCAGGAGTTGTAATTGATGACGGTGTTGCTTGCCGATTTAGTGATCAGCACTTTTATGTAACAGCTACTACTGGAGGCGTTGATAATGTGTACCTGCAATTTTTGCGATGGAATGTTCGCTGGCGTTTAGATGTAGATATTGCTAACGTAACTTCTGCATGGTGCGGGGTAAATATTGCTGGACCAAATTCACGTAAAGTCCTCGAGAAAATTTGTACAGACGTTGACCTCTCCTCTCAAGCATTTCCTTACGTTGGTGTACGTGAAGGCACCATTGCAGACATGCCTGCTCGCATCATTCGTGTTGGTTTCGTTGGGGAACTGGGTTATGAAATTCATGTCCCACAACACTACGGTGAGGCGTTATGGGACGCCGTTATCGAAGCTGGTAAGGAATTCGACATAATGCCATTTGGGATTGAAGCTCAGCGCGTATTACGCTTGGAAAAAGGTCATGTGATAATCAGTCAAGATACTGATTCAATGACATACCCTGAAGAAATAAACATGTCATGGGCAGTAAGTGACACAAAGCCATTCTTTGTAGGTAAACGCTCTATTGACATTGTTAGGGACAATAAGCTCATCCGTAAGTTGATAGGCTTTGAAATCCCAGATGAAAAAGGCATAAAACCTCAAGAAAACCACTTACTATTTGATCAAAACAACAAATTAATTGGGCGTGTTACCTCTTGTGCATACTCTGCTTTCCTCAACAAGACTATTGGTCTGGCCTATATTGACCCAACATTTAGTGAAGTAGGTCAAGCCTTTAAAATTCGTTGCGACGGCAAACAAAATGCGCAAGCAAAAGTAGTTTCTCTACCCTTTTACGACCCGAACAATCAACGACAAAAAATCTAACATGCTTGACCCTACAAAATATCCCTTAAGAAGCCCTCTCTACAGACAGCATATCGAAAAAGACGCTACCTTCTGTGCTCTTGGAGAAACGACGCTGATTGTTGAAAAATTCAGCGAGGACGATACGAGCGCTTTCAAAAACTTAAGTATCATTGATCTTTCTCCGCTTCCTCGCGTTGGTTTCAAAGGGAAAAACACCCCCGAGTGGCTTCAGCAGCAAGCGATTGAATTGCCCCCAAATCCTAATGAAGCCATTCGACTAAATGATGGCACTTTAGTTGCTCGTTTATCCAGCAATGAATTTTTGTTTTTAAGCGACATTCAGGCGCACGCCGAAACGAATGCAAAATTGCGCCAGTGGACGTTAACGGATAATCAACTTTGCTACATTCTTAATCGTGACCATAGCCACAGCTGGTTTGCCCTTACTGGACAATTTGCTTGTGCAACGTTATCAAAGGTTTGTGGAATTAATTTTCATGATGACGCCTCCGTTATTGGTTCCCTTGCACAGACTTCAGTTGCACGCATAACCAGCATCATCATTAAAGATGAAATAAAAAACACGCCCGTATTTCATATACTAAGCGACAGCGCCAGTGCTGAGTACATGTACGCTTGCTTGCTGGATGCAATGGCTGAGTTTTCAGGAAAACCAGCAGGGGTAAGCGTCCTAACCTAATATTGATTGATATTGATCTCTTAAACGAAACGCTCTTAAACTTCTAACCTGAAGGTTTTTGAGCACGTGCATAGATTCCATTGTGTCCAAAAAAAGTCTCGATATTCTCAAGCTTACTCTCCATCAACCATCTATTAACATCTTCAAGCGTTTTTGGGTAGTCATGCACAGGAGCGAGCATATCAAAAGTATCGAGTATTGCCCATTGTAATAATAGATCATCGCTAAGGTTGTAAGATCCACGATAGTCCGCAATCAACATCCTCCAAACAATGCTTTTCCCAAAAGGCAGTTTATTCAGTACACCGCATATTGGCCACATAAAACTAACATAAGCTTTAACAAACTTATACAATTTTTCGGGAGAAATTCTTTTTGTCAAAGGTCTAATCATATAGCGCGTGTTGATTAGCCTTTTGTACCAAACTTCTTTTTTATAAACATCAATTGCAAGATGCCCGGACGGTTTTACAAATTGAGGTAATTGTTGAAATGCCGCTTCAACGTTGGGTGTATGTTGAAGCACTCCCAAACAACAAACCTTATCAAAATAATCAACATGCAGGGGCATCTTATAAATATCTCCTTGAATAATAAGAAGGTTTTTATGACTACCCAAAGAAGCATAGCATACATCTACTGCCTGACTATAATCCATTGAAATGACAAGTGCATTTGTCTTGATAATTTGCTCAGTGAATCGACCCGCACCACAACCTACCTCGAGTACTCTTTCTCCTGAAAGATCAAAATCCCAGCCAGTAGTCTCATGAAATCTGTCTTTAGTTATCGTTGTATTTGTATAACTATCAAATTGTGTTTTAGCATGAATCTTCCACTGCAAACCAAAATTATCAGCGTAATTGCTTTCTGGAACAAAACGAGGAATAGAATTAGTTATTAGGTATTTACTACTACAGCTTTGACAAACCAACTCACCAGTAATAACATTTTCATCTTCAACATGTGTTTCATTATATAAACTCAAACTGCCTTTGCATTCTGGGCATGCAAGGATTGATAAATATTTTCTTTCCATAAAGTCTCTAAAAATAAGAAGGATTGGTTAAATATAAGGTTAATCTAATATTAGAGTGCTGTAGGATAACCATTTAAAATCAAAATTGTAACAGAATTATTTTCAGAAACATTCTGTTATCGAATTATTCTAAAAAAATCAATAATCATTTTCTTAGCAAGAGATAAAAACAAGTTGATCTTTGCATGAAAATATATTGGTTTGATCTTGTTAGAATCTCCAAAAACCAGTCGTTAAAACCGTGTTGATTGATTTATCCTGATTGGATTATTGATGCAATTGTATTTTACATTCGCTGTAATTTACATAGGTGATAGCGCTCTGGTAGCTCGTGCTGAATTGCCGCTTGGACGATCAAAAGATGTGAAATAACGACCCATATAGTCAGAACACTGCTTATATGAGAAATCAAATCCGTTGGCTTCTGTCATGTCATCTTCGGAGGAAAGCTCCTTATACAAATCAGTTTCTTTAAACTTATCGAAATAAATTTGAGCCAATTGCTGACCTGCTGATGAATCACTTTTGTAATGAACGCCCACAATTTCCCTATGTCTGGCTACGTCATTGCTGTACTCTATAAATTGCGCTCTTCTCTCTGGGAAAAACTCTGCTAGCAATAAAGCCAGCATACGACTATTGGTTGCATGTCCACTCGGATACGCGGGATGCGGTGGATTGGGTAGTGCTGTTTCCAATTTTTCTTCAAGGAAGCTTGGTCTAACTCGGTCGAAATGGATTTTTGCAAGATAAACGTGATAGTTTAAATCAACAAAAGCACGTTGAATGATTGCATCAATTTTAGGATATACGCCAAACTCAAACCCTGGCATTTCAAAATTACAAAATGGGCGCTGATTTTTTGTGCGTTCAATCTGATTTTGCGTTCTATTGCCTTGCAATACCAATAAAGTATCTAACTCTTTTCTTGTTTGTATGGAGTCATTTTCACCTGGTTGCGGAATAGCATTTAATTCACTTTCGCTTATTTCAAAAAATGGCTCATACGTCTCAATAAATTCATAAATTGCACGCCCTAAAGTTTGAGTATTTGTGAATCTTAAATCATTCGTATCCGATAGTGCAAGCGTCGACACTCCCATTAATAATAGTACTAAAAACTTTTTCATTTCTTATCATCCATCTTATGTTTTTTAAAGCAATAATCGCCTAAAATTTAGACGTTAGCACTTGTTTTATCCCTCATAATTAAAGAGTCACCATCATTTGATTTCCCGATGAATCAACAATATTTTTTTATTCTCAAATAAAAAAAATTGTGTTTTAATTTTACCCCGTAATTTAGCCGAACGCGTAGGGGAAAATTTATGATCGCTAACACTCTTGAAAAAATCATGCAGCCGATTAACAAAGCAGGAGGTTTGAGCAACGAGTTCTATGTCAGTGACGAGCGCTTTAAACAAGAGCGAGATACTGTGTTTGCTCCTAATTGGACCGCCTTAATGTTCACCAGCCAGCTTCCTGCCAATAATCATGCAAAACCTGTTGAATTTATGGGTCTACCGCTATTAATCACTAATTACAACGATGAGATTAGCGTTTTTCACAACGTTTGCAGACATCGTGGGCACAAATTAGTAGAAAAAGAAAAGCCTCTAACCAGCGCAATATCATGCCCTTACCACAGCTGGACATACAAACCCAGTGGAGAGCTTATTGGTACACCTCATATTGGCGGAGTTAATATCCATCAAGTAAATGGGTTTGACAAGAAACAATATGGTCTGAAAAAAGTGGCGCATGGAATATTCATGAACGTCCTTTACATTAATTTAAATAATCAAGCCCTCCCCTTACAGGAATATCTTAAGCCTGTTTATGACCGCTGGCATGAATTCCTCGGGGACGATGGATTGCAAAAAATGCAAAAAGGAGCAACTGGAGGAGAGTGGTCAATCACCGCTCAAAGTAATTGGAAATTAGCTGTTGAGAATTACTGCGAAGCATATCATCTTCCTTTTGTGCATCCCGAGCTTAATCACTACTCCCCCATTGACGTGCACTACAACATAGAAATTGGAAACAATTTTTCTGGTCAAGGTACTATGAACTACAGCCCTTCATTAGCAATGGTTGACGGGAAAGAAGCGACTATGCCCTCCCTAAAAAGTTGGAATACAGAGAAAATGAAATACGGTGAATATCTTTCGTTTTATCCTAATGTTCTAATGGGCATCCAATCAGACCATGCCTTTTCCATTATCCTCACACCAATCAGCCCTAAGGAGACACTTGAGCAACTTGAAATATTCTATGTTGGTGACGGTGCTAGTAATGCTAAATACGAGGCATGCAGACAAGAAACCGTCAACAATTGGGAGTTAGTTTTTAAACAGGACATTCCACCCATTGAAAGCATGCAAAAAGGTCGTGAATCATCGGGTTTTGATGGTGGAGTCTTTTCCCCTGCACTCGATGTTGCTACGCATCATTTCCACAAATGGATTGCTTCTCAGTGGATGCGTTAAGGTCTTTATGAATAGTGTCAACATCCCAGCAACTATGTCTGCTGTGTTGCTCAAAGGACACGGTGGCTTTGAACAATTAGAATTGTGTAACGATGTGCCCGTGCCCAAAGTTGGTCCCAGTGAAGTTCTTATACAGGTTAAGGCTGCTGGGATAAACAATACCGATATAAATACACGCATAGGCTGGTACTCTAAATCGGTAAGCAAAGATACGCACTCTACAGCCTCTTCAAATTCTGATGATGTCAATAAAAATGATGCAAGCTGGGCAGGGAAATCCTTACAATTTCCTCTTATTCAAGGCGCTGATTGTTGTGGAATAATTGTCTCTGTAGGCAACAATGTTTCGAAAAATCGCATCGGTGAAAGAGTATTAGTGCGTCCTATGATGAGAAGCTTTGTTGACGATGAGCCTTGGCAATGTTGGACCCTTGGTTCAGAATGTGATGGCAGTTTCGCACAATACATCAAAGCACCTGCTGTTGAAGTTCATAAAATTGAATGCTGCTGGAGTGATGCCGAATTGGCGACGATACCTTGTGCATATTCCACCGCTGAAAACATGCTCCATCGTGGAAAAGTAGGCGCTGAAACAGTATTCGTTACAGGTGCCTCTGGCGGTGTAGGATCTGCTGTCGTTCAATTAGCTAAAAGACGGGGGGCAACAATAATTGCCCAAGCCGCCCAAAACAAACACGCGGATTTAGAGCATCTTGGCATTACAAAAATCATCGACCGAAATGACAATATCGTTGAAACTTTAGGAGATAGTTCTGTTGATGTAGTAATTGATTTGGTCGCAGGAAGTCAGTGGGGACAACTTCTTAAAGTACTCAAGAGAGGTGGTCGATATATTACTGCAGGTGCAATCGCCGGACCACTTGTTGAGCTGGACGTACGAACCCTGTATTTAAAAGATCTGTCACTTTTAGGTTGTACCTTCCAAGAAGATATCGTTTTTAAAAATCTTATCCAATACATCGAAGCGAGTGAAATTAAGCCACTGCTTGCTAAAACCTATCCGTTGAGAGAAATTGTTCAGGCACAAAAAGACTTCATTAATAAAAAATATACAGGCAAATTAGCACTTATTCCTTAAGAGAAGAACATCCATCAAACGCCTCTTTGCATTTTTAGTCAGAATATTTTTGATAAGTTTATATGCTAATAGTCAATGACATTCTTGAAACGCTTATGTGCCCATAAATATTGTTCAGGATATTCTCTAATATGGGATTCATACAGATCATAATACCGCTGAGTATCTGCCACGTCGTCCCCACTCGGAAAATTATCTAACGGTTCGAGAAAACGAACTTTATAGCGCAACCCCTCTCGATGAAACAATGCGATAACGGCTGCTGCTTTTCCTAATCTGGCAAGGTCTGCCAATGCAGTAGGGGATTTTACAGAATGCCCAAACACACGAACATCCCCACTCATTCCTCCTGCATGATATTGATCTGGGGCGTACCATAGATTGCCACCTGTGCGCAAATAACGAATCATCCATCTTAAATTTTCTTTTGGCTGCACATGATCAAAATACTTCTGTCGTCCTCGCTTCGATACATACTCCATAACGGGATTATTACTTACTCGATAATTGATGCTGACAGGCATGTGGAACGTTGCCGCGATGCCTACTAATTCCATAGGCAACATGTGCATGCCCAAAATAACAACCCCTTTCCCTTGAGCATTGGCTTTATGGATTACGTCAATATTTTCAAAATCTACCCATTGACTGATAACTTGACCTCGAGACCAGCTCAGCATTGATTCAAATAGGAACAATGCCAAATTCTGCCACTGCTTCCGCTCAATTTCAGCGCGTTCAAAAACCGATTTCTCAGGAAATACAAGTTGCAAATTCTTCTTTATCACAAGGCTTCTGGAATGCACAAATTTCTGCATAAGCCAGCCTAATCCTTTGGATAAATTGATTTGCCAAGAAAAAGGCAATAAAACCAGCACTCTAAAAAGCCCAAAGAAAACCCAAAAAAGCCACCATTTGGGATGGATCAACGAAAGAAAAATTGAAGAAGTACTTGCTATATTAGGCATTCGTTGTCAATACAATTTGTACCACAAAAATCACGATGAGTACAAATGCAACAGCCAAAATGATTCCTGATATAACGAAAGGTATCGCACTTTTCGACGAAAAGTCCTTTACCAGTTTATCTCTTTTTTGGACACCTATAAAAGCTGATAAAACACTTTGCATTATCGAAAATATTTCTTTAATCATTCAATCTTCTTAAATTCGTACGTGGAATAGCTGCCTGAAAATATATCATAGAGAGAAATTGTAAAGTAGTGGTCAACTAAAAAAAACAAAAACAACCCTAATAGATACCAAATTGAATAACCAAACGTCATCATAGGCAATTTTTTGTTATCAGGATATTTTATTAAAGCGCAGGCATAATAAATAAAGACACCGCCCAATACTAATGCCCCAGTTAAATAGAGCAATCCGCTCATACCAACCAAAAATGGCAACACCGTTGCTACTACCAGAAGTATGGTGTAAAGCAGAATCTGTAACCGGGTAAAGTCTGTCCCGTGAGTAACGGGTAACATAGGTACGTTCACTTTTGAATACTCGTCTTTTCGATGAATGGCTAAAGCCCAAAAATGTGGCGGCGTCCACACAAAAATAATTAATAACAGTAACAACGCATGCGCTTCAACGGTCCCTGTTACTGCCGTCCATCCAAGCAGAGGTGGCGCAGCACCACTAGCACCACCAATAACAATATTCTGCGGTGTCGCTTTTTTTAGATACATGGTATAGATGATTGCGTATCCAATGAGTGCAAAAAAAGTCAACCACGCTGTTAATGGGTTAACTAAGATAAATAACGTTGCAAGACCAATTAATCCTATAACCACACCGAAAATGATTGCATTGATAAGCGGAATCGTTCCCTGTACCAATGGTCTTTTTTCTGTGCGGCGCATGTGTTCATCCGTATGGCGTTCAACAACTTGATTAAATACGGCGGCTGAAGCCGATGATAGGGTGATGCCAATCGTTCCAAAAACCAACGGTTGCCAAGGAACCATTCCTGGCACCGACAAGAACATTCCCACCAATGCGGTCATAACCAATAACATGACTACTCTGGGTTTGGTTAATTCGTAATACTCTTTGATCACAGTAATCATCCTATCCTCGAATATTTAAGTAGCCGTTTTAAGTCCCGCAACATCTGCTTTACATCTCGCTTATCGGATCGATATACCATCATAGCCATACCACTTGGGTCAACCAAAAAAATCAAATCGCCTTGCTCGGCAAACTTTTTCTCAAGTTGTGCGTACTGCGTTGCATCGACAACGACACTCTGAATATCTGAAATACCTGTGTTGTTTGGTACATATTGTTCAGCTAAAGGCTCTGTTGTAACAAAAATTGTTTGCACCCTACGCATGTTTTTATGGGCGAGGACGCGCACTGTTTCCGCAGTCTTTAATTGTTCAGCACAACGCTTTGAGCACTGTTTCGCAAATACAACATAGCTCCACTTACCTCTAAAAAGAGGGCGATTATCATCCGATGTTGAAACGGTTCGTAAAGGCGAAATGAGATCGCCATAATTAGTGGTTGAACCAGGACCAAAATTCAATACCCATTGAAAAAAGAACATCGCCAGCACGAGCGGAAGAATAAAGGCGAACGTTACTCCCCAAATAGTCTTTTTATTCTTATTTAACTTAGCATCATCCATAATTTCATTATCCTCAAATCAAACCGCATTCTACCCTAATAACAGCAACAGTTTAAAACGCTATCGAAAAAAACAGTTTCCTCAAAAATCACAGGCATAATGCTCATCTGAAACAACGACTCAACTGAAAAAGTCGAAAGAACAGTCTATATATACCCGTTTGAATATTTTTAACCAATGAAATTAAACGCACCCAGTAGTACTTTTGCCTCCAGTGTGGTATTCCTTTCTTCTGCTCTTTGGGGGTTATACTGGTTACCTTTGCGACACCTTGAAAAACAAGGCATTGATTCAGGCTGGGCTATTCTTTTGATAAATGCTCCTGCAGCCATCGCAGCTGCATTTTACCTTTTGTGGCACTTTAAACGCTATAAAGCAGAATTATTGCGCGCATTCCTCATCGGTTTATTTACTGGATTAGGTCTTGCATTATACGCTTCAGGACTGATCCACTCTTCTGTAGTGCGTGCCACACTCCTCTTTTATTTGACTTGTGTCTGGTCTACGTTAATTGGTTTCATCTGGTTAGCAGAGCGTGCAAACTGGCAAAGATGGGCCGCTATTTTTTCTGGACTGGCGGGCTTAGCGCTCATTGCCTCCGGTGGATCGAACGCCGCCGCCTTAAACATTGGTGATCTCTTCGCTCTTTTCTCTGGAATATCTTGGGCAATTGGAGCAGCAATGATCAAGCGTTTCAACCAAACACCCGTTCCTAGTATTGTCACCTTTCAAATCTTTTTCACTTGTATCTTCGCTCTTTTATTAGCGAGCTTAGTAGGCAAAGTAGCACTTCCTGCTGTCTCCACAATCGTTGATCTTTCTCCAATAATATTAAGTTTTTCTTTCATCGTTGTCTTACCTACTTCTGCAGCAATTTTCTGGGCACAAAAGTTTCTATTCCCTGGGCGAGTTGGACTTTTAATGATGTCCGAAGTTTTAGTCGCCATTGTTAGCGCGAGCATTCTGCTCCCTGAAGAGTCAATGAGTACTATTGAATGGGCTGGTGCAACACTCATAATATGCGCTTGCCTTATTGAAGTATTTTCAAACTCCAAAAAACACGCATCATAATTAAAAACAAACAACAGCAAATAACCATTTTAACTAATGCTTCTGTTTGCTTTCCTCATAGACCACTTCTAAGCCTCTCTTCTCGTTGAGTAATATATATCAGTTAGGGTGGGCTTTTTTGCTGTTTAAAGCAACGAACAATACCATCAGTACTAAAGCAAAGGCAAACCATTGCAAAGCATACCCTCTGTGTTTACGTGTATCCCCATAAACCACCTTCCATTGCCGAAGTAGACCATCGTTTTGGCTTGATTCCAAGTGGATGATACTTGCAGCCAGAGGCTTTGAAAAATATTTTTGTAAATCCTTTGTATCAACGACCTGCATTATCTTTGGCCATGCTGCGCTCTCTATATCACCACTCAAAGAGAAACGCCTAAGTGGCAGTGCCGTTCTACCTGCTATCTCTACTATCCCAGATGACAAAGGAGGTAAATCGGGCAACGTTTTTGATCCTATTCCCCATGCTTTCCACCCCCTATCAACTAAAACAACTTGATTCGACAACAGTTCAAAAGCGCTCAAAACACTAAAACCACTCACGCCGTTTTGCAAAACATTATCTTGTATAAACAATCGCTTCTCAAGCCAACGGCCTTTTGCAATGACTTGCCTATTAATATCCTTGCTTGATAATTTTTCAAAAGATACAGGAGCATATTGACTTTCACGTTGATACTGCTCAATTCTCTGCTCTTTTTCCTTGGCGCGCTCGAGTTGCCAAATTCCAAGTGCTATGAAAGTGCAAAATCCTGTGATAAATAAAATCCAAAATGTCAAACTAGGTGCAAAAATACGCCCTAAAAAGTGAATTTTGACTGAACGCATTTCTCTTAAAATCCTGGATTATTTGGGCTAATCCATCCCATATAGTTCCCTAAAATGAGTAATGCAAATAAAACAATAGACAACCCTATTCGAAAAGACAAGGAGCGAACCATGTTCTTTGAACCTGAACCACCTTCACGCACCAAATAATAAACTGCTGAAAACAGCGAGTAAAGAATGGCAACCAACACCGCACCGATTATTACTTTCATAAGTTACCTTGCATCAATCACCTTCAAATCAAAACGAGATTGTCTTTGTGGATGAATTCTTCTTCGCCTGCATAACCAAGTATTTCTTCAATATCATGGCTGTTTGTCTTATAAATGCGCTTCCCTTCAAACGCATTATAGTTGACCAATCCTCTCGCAACTTCATTACCATCGAAATGCACCTTAACCAAATCCCCTCGGCTAAAAACGCCTTCAATATTTATCACCCCTGCAGGAAGCAGTGAAGAGCCTCTTTTCAACGCATCAGAAGCTCCTTGGTCAATGTCAATCACTCCGCAAGTATGGAGCTGTCCAAGCAACCATCGTTTACGAGCCGCTAAAGGATTTTCATCGGCAACCAACCATGTTCCAATTTCTTCCCCGTTTGCAACTTCAACGACAACATTATTATGTTTTCCTGAGGCAATAATTGTGTGCGAACCTGCCTTTGCACACTGCCTTGCTGCTTTCAATTTTGTTAGCATCCCCCCTGAACCAAGCACCCCACCGCGAGAGTCAACCATTTGATCCAGCACTTTCTCTTCTGGGTTGATTTTTTTCAATAGCTTTGCATTCGAATTTAATGTGGGGTTGGCATCAAACATCCCCTCCTGATCAGTCAAAATCAGTAGCACATCTGCCTCTACCAATGTCACAGCCAATGCTGCTAATGTATCATTGTCTCCAAAACGGATTTCTTCATTAGTAATAACATCATTTTCATTGATAATAGGAATCACACCCATTTCAAGCAACATCATAAGCGTACTCTTAGCATTGATATAGCGCTCTCTATTCGCCATTTCAGCATGCGTTAGTAGTATCTGTGCCGTGTGAAAATCGTATTTATTAAAGCAGCTTTCATAAGCATGAATTAAGCTCATCTGCCCTGTAGCTGCTAATGCTTGCAATTTATTTATTTGTTTAGGGCGATGCTTATAATCTAATAAATACATCCCTTCAGCAATCGCACCAGAAGACACCAAAATCACTTTTTTCCCTGATTTTATCAGCGTCCCGACTTGCTCTGCAATCGAATCAATTAATATGTGATTAAGCCCGTTTTCCTGATCACTCAATAGCGCACTTCCTAACTTAACCACCCAAGTTTTGGCTTCTTTAATCGCTAATCTCATCAGGGTCGTTCTCAAAAAAAGTGTTATGGATGGCTTGAAGTAATTCTTTCGTGCCTGAACCGTCTAATGCGCTAATAACAAACGCTTTTGAATAGTTTTTAACCGATGTACTGGCAAGTATCTCTATTTGGTGGTCATCCAATAAATCCGACTTGTTATACACTAACCATCGTGGTTTGCTTGCAAGTCTTGTACCGTATTTTTTTAGCTCTTCCTCAATGGTTGAGCGTTGCTCCTCAATTGTCGGCTCTCCTTCAACTGGAAAAGCATCAACTACATGCAGTAATAAGCGCGTCCGCTGAAGGTGTTTCAAAAAATTCAATCCCAACCCAACGCCTTGTGATGCACCCTCAATGATACCTGGAATATCTGCCATCACAAAAGACTGCCCAGGATGTAAGCCAATAACGCCTAAATGAGGTTCAAGTGTTGTAAAAGGATAATCTGCAACTTTTGGCTTCGCCTTGGATATTTTCCTTAGCAAGCTAGACTTTCCAGCATTAGGCAGTCCTAATAATCCCACATCAGCAAGCAATCTTAGCTCAAGCCGTAAACGTCTACTTTCTCCAAGTTTACCTGGTGTGGCTTGGCGAGGAGCTCGGTTGGTGCTGCTTTTAAAATGAATATTTCCTAAACCGCCTTCGCCTCCTTGCGCTACTAACAATGGCTGTTCTGCGACGAGGAGATCACCAATACATTCATTGGTGTCGGCATCAAAAACAATCGTCCCACGTGGCACATTGATAAACAAATCGGGACCGCTTTTTCCTGCTCTTTGACGTCCTGCTCCACTTTCTCCATTTGTCGCATCGAAAATCTTTTTATAGCGAAAATCTAATAATGTATTTAACGAGCTATCTATCGATAAAAACACACTCCCTCCACGCCCCCCATCACCGCCATCGGGGCCACCTCGCGGAATGTATTTCTCACGGCGAAAACTGGCTGTACCATTTCCCCCTTTACCAGAGGAAACAAGAATTTCAACTTCATCAATAAACATAAAAGTTATTACCCTAAAAAGCAAACAGCCTGCAACTGCAGGCTGTTATCAATGCGGATAAATGTAAATCTAAACAACATTGACAAACATTCTGCTATGCGGTCCTTTGCGATTAAATTGAACCACACCATCTTCAGTAGCAAATAAAGTGTCATCTTTTCCACGCATAACATTGCCACCTGCATGAAATTTCGTTCCTCGTTGTCTAACTAGGATATTCCCTGCTCTGACAACTTGTCCACCATATCGCTTCACGCCCAATCTTTGAGCATTAGAATCACGACCATTTCTTGTACTTCCCGCTGCTTTTTTATGTGCCATGCGTCCTCCTTCAGGCTTTAATAGCCTTTATTCTTAATTCTGTGTAATACTGTCTATGACCTTGCTTTGTCATGGAGTCCTTACGTCGACGAAATTTGATAACATTGATTTTCTTTTCACGACCGTGATCAATAACATCAGCAGTTACTTTTGCTCCTTCTACTAAAGGGCTTCCAACCATCAGTTTATCGCCTTCTCCAACAGCCAATACTTGATCAAATTCAATGACACTATCCTTCTCAACTTCAAGTTTTTCAACTCGAATTTTTTCACCTTCTGCTATGCGGTACTGTTTCCCGCCTGTTTTTATTACTGCGTACATTCAGCTACTCCTGTAACATCTTAATTTATCCCCAAACAAAAATGAGCAATGCCACTGAATATTTTTAACATCCACTTTTTAAGGATGTTAAAACACAGGCTGACTTCTCACTAAAAAGGGGCGAGATTGTAGCATACAATCAACATGTTACTAGTACCATTTTTTCTTTTTAACGCAACTTGTATATACTGTTCTGATTGCAAGTAAAATACCTCGTTTTTCCGCATTAATCCTATGAGTACTAAAACCATCTCGATACGTGGCGCTCGCACACACAATTTAAAAAACATTGACATCGATATTCCTCGAGATAATTTAGTCGTCATTACTGGGCTTTCTGGTTCGGGTAAATCGTCTTTAGCTTTTGACACCATATACGCTGAAGGGCAAAGACGCTATGTTGAATCGCTCTCATCGTATGCTCGACAATTTCTGTCAATGATGAATAAGCCAGATATTGACCACATCGAAGGATTATCTCCAGCCATCTCTATTGATCAAAAGTCTGCCTCTCACAACCCGCGCTCAACCGTTGGAACGGTAACCGAAATATACGATTATTTGCGTCTGTTATTTGCGCGCATCGGTAAACCTCGTTGTCCTACACACAATATCGAACTGAATGCGCAAACCGTTCGTCAAATGGTACAGCAGATTATGGAGCAACCTGAAGGAACTAAGTTGATGCTGCTTGCTCCAATTGTTAGAAATCGTAAGGGAGAGCATTCAGCAATGTTGGAAGGTTTATTTTCTCAAGGTTTTGTTCGTGCCATCATAGATGGAAAAGAAGTGATGCTTGAGTCTTTACCCACTATAAATGCAAAACGCAAACACAATATAGATATTGTTATTGATCGTTTTAAAGTCAATACAGACATGCAGAGTCGACTGAGCGAATCCATTGAGACTGCTCTCCGCTTAGGGGGTGATATGGCCGTTGTTGTGGGTATGGATAGCGATATCCGATTAACATTTTCTGCACGTTTTG
The DNA here is from genome assembly GCA_965195345.1 of uncultured Thiomicrospira sp. GTDB lineage: Bacteria > Pseudomonadota > Gammaproteobacteria > CAKMZV01 > CAKMZV01. The sequence goes on from OZ239628.1 coordinate 132,101, forward strand.
CTTGCCCTGAATGTGGTTACACCCTTGGAGACCTTGAGCCTCGATTGTTTTCATTTAACAGTCCACAAGGTGCTTGTTCCCATTGCGATGGTTTAGGTCGAATCGCTTTTTTTGACCCCATGCGCGTCGTCACCAATCCCAATGTAAGCCTCTCAGAGGGTGCTATTGCTGGTTGGAGTAAAACCCTATCCTATTATTTCTCCATACTTGAGGCGGTTGCTCAGCATTATGATATTGATATGGACAAACCATATCACTCTTTGAGTGAGGAGCATAAGGAAATCATACTCTTTGGTAGTGGTACTACACGGATAAAAATGCCCCATGGGCGCTACAGCAACGTTCGTCCATTTGAAGGTGTTGTTAATAACTACGAGCGGCGGTATAACGAGAGCGACAGTAAACAAATGCGCGAGGAATTGGGGCATTATCGTGTAGTTGATAATTGCAGAAAATGCATGGGGAATCGTCTAAATGAATCTGCGCGTAATGTATGGATCAAAAATAAAAATCTGCCTGAAATAACCAATTGGTCTATTGAAAATTCGCATCAGTTTTTCAATACTATCGAACTCAGCGGTATGGAGCATCAAATTGCCGAAAAAATCATTCAAGAAATCAGCAATCGTCTGTCCTTTCTTGTTAACGTTGGACTGGGTTACTTAAGTCTTTCTCGTAGTGCTGACACTCTTTCTGGAGGAGAGGCTCAACGCATACGCCTTGCCAGTCAAATTGGAGCAGGCTTGGTTGGTGTCATGTACGTGCTTGACGAACCATCTATTGGTTTGCATCAAAGGGACAATCACAAATTGTTAGCGACGCTCAAGCATTTGAAAAGCATAGGAAATACTGTTATTGTGGTCGAACACGATGAAGAAACCATCAAAAGTGCTGACATTGTCGTCGATATAGGCCCGTTTGCTGGAGAACATGGTGGCGAAGTGATGCACTGTGGAACGCCCGAAAAACTGCTTACAACAGGAAAGTCATTAACTGCTGACTATTTAAACGGCAAGAAAAAAATTGCAACCCCTTCAAAAAGGCTGCCTATTGACAAAAAAATGTTGATCAAAGTTCGAGGTGCTTCTGGGAATAATTTACAAAATATCGATGTTGATATTCCCATAGGAATTATGTCTTGCATCACTGGCGTTTCAGGCTCAGGAAAATCGACACTAATCAATCAAACCTTGTTGCCAATGGCATCTCATGAAATAAATCGATCCTCGCTACGCTCTAAACCCTTCGATAGCATTGAAGGATTGCAACATTTTGATAAAATAATAGACATTAATCAAAGCCCTATTGGTCGCACTCCTCGATCCAATCCAGCCACGTATGTAGGTCTATTCACTTTAATACGTGAATTATTTGCTAGTACACGGGAATCTCGCGTGCGTGGATTTAACCCTGGTCGCTTTAGTTTCAACGTGCGTGGTGGTCGTTGTGAAGCTTGCCAAGGTGATGGGCTTATTCGCGTTGAAATGCATTTCCTATCTGATGTATATGTTATGTGTGAGGAATGTCAAGGAAAGCGCTATAACGAACAAACCTTGGAAGTCCTCTACAACAATAAGTCCATTGCTGATATCCTTGATCTAACCATAGAAGAGGCACTGGATTTTTTTGACTCCATCCCCATATTAAAAAGGAAACTAAAAACACTGGTGGATGTTGGCTTAAGCTATATTAGGCTTGGACAAAGCGCAACAACCTTATCCGGTGGAGAGGCGCAAAGAATTAAGTTGGCAAAAGAGCTTTCTCGCAAGGATACTGCAAAAACGCTTTACATGTTGGATGAACCGACAACAGGGTTGCATTTCCATGACATTTCGCTATTGTTAGATGTGCTTGTGAAATTGCGGGATAAAGGCAATACAATTATTATTATTGAACATAATTTGGATGTTATAAAAACAGCTGACTGGGTGATTGACTTAGGACCCGAAGGAGGCGCATCAGGTGGTCAGATAGTGGCTGTTGGAACGCCTGAAAAAGTTGCTGAGAATACCTCCTCCTATACGGGGCAATTTTTAAAACCCTTGCTCACTGGATGATGAAAAACAGTCCCCTGCGAAAAAACAGTCATCATGCAATAAAATTTGCGTATATATAAAATTCCAATGCCATCTATTAAAAGACATTACAAATATAATGATAAAAAACCCAATATAAAAAAATTATTATGACACCTCGTGAAATAGTCGCTCAATTAGACCAACATATCATCGGACAAGAAGAGGCTAAAAAAGCCATTGCCGTAGCTGTACGCAATCGCTGGCGTCGCCAACAGGTTGATCCTGAATTACAGCAAGAAATCATGCCGAAAAACATCCTGATGATCGGACCAACTGGGGTAGGGAAAACTGAAATATCGCGAAGACTGGCTAAATTGGTGCATGCCCCTTTTATAAAAGTTGAAGCTACTAAGTTCACTCAAATTGGCTATGTGGGTAAAAACGTTGACTCCATCATTCGGGATCTTACCGAAGTTGCTTATAACGAAACACGTGATGCAGCTGTCGCTGCACTGCACGCCAAAGCTGAAATAGCTGCTGAAGAAACTTTGTTGGATAAACTACTTCCCAATATAACGACAAGTGAAGTAACCGATTCAGTTAATGCGCGCGAAAAAATGCGCCAAAGCCGAGAAAAAATGCGGATTAAACTTCGTGCTGGAGAATTGGACGACTCAATGGTTGAAATAGCCGCTCCCAGCCATAATGTCGTGCATTTAATGGGTCACCCTGGAATGGAAGAGATGACCGATCAATTGCAACAAATGCTTGGCAATCTTCCCAAAAAAAATGCTCCGCGTAAAATTAAAATAAAAGATGCATGGAAGATACTTATTGAACAAGAAGCTGCTGCACTTCTTGATGAGGAGGAAGTTCGCCAGAACGCCATATACAATGTAGAACAAAATGGTATCGTTTTCATAGATGAATTCGACAAGATAACCGACAATGCAAGCACACATGGTGATGTTTCTCGTGAAGGCGTACAACGGGACTTACTTCCTCTGATAGAAGGATGCACGATAAACACCAAATTTGGAAATATCAAAACAGATCACATCCTTTTTGTCGCATCTGGCGCTTTTCATCAAACCAAACCCAGCGACCTTATTGCCGAAATCCAAGGACGCCTACCCATTCGAGTTGAACTTAAATCATTGACGATTGAAGACTTTAAAAAAATTCTCAACAATACGCGCCACCCCCTACTTACTCAATACTCTGCCATGCTTAAAGCAGACGGCATTCAATTAAAGTGGCTTGAAGATGGTATAACCCGTATTGTTGAAATTGCGTGGGAGATTAATGAGCGTCAAGAGAACATCGGAGCAAGGCGACTTCATACCGTACTCGAACGTTTATTGACTGAAATCAGCTATGAAGCACCAGACACTAAAAACAAGACCCTCAATATTAATGCTTCATACGTTGATGAACAACTTGGAAAACTGATTAAAGATAAAGATCTTGCCCAATTCATCCTATAAAGAAGAGCATATGAGTGCACCAACGCCCACCCTAATAAAATTAAGCAAAGATAAAAGCATGCTTGATGTGCATTTCATAGATGATCAATTTCGTTTTAGTGCTGAATTCCTACGGGTATTATCTCCTTCAGCTGAAGTGCAAGGTCATAGCCCTGAAACAGCCGTTTTACAAGTGGGAAAAGAAAACGTTCGTATAAATAATATTGAACCTGTTGGCCACTACGCAATTCGGATATTGTTCGACGATGACCATTCAACGGGTATTTTTTCTTGGGATACTCTGCTTGATTACGGAAGAAACCAACAGAAGTTGTGGCAGCAATACCAACAGAAGTTGAGTGAGAAATCACCTAAATGCGCTCAATATCGACCACTATAATGAATAAAAAAACAGACTTTGGATTTACAGAAGTTCGTTGGGAAGAAAAGGCGGAACGCGTTCGGGACGTTTTTGACTCGGTTGCTGAGAAGTACGACACAATGAATGACTTAATGTCTTTCGGTGCGCATCGACTATGGAAACAGTTTTGTATTGAGTTTTGCAACCCTAAAAATGATGCAAAAATATTGGACTTGGCTGGTGGAACAGGGGACATTGCTAAAAGATTAGCTCCTTTAATTGGAAAAGATGGTGAGATTATAATCTCCGATATTAATCAAAAAATGCTTGAAGTTGGCAAAAAGCGGTTGGAAAACATAAAAAAATGCCCACTTTCTTTTGTTCAAGCAAACGCCGAGCAATTGCCTTTTCCTAACGAACGTTTTGACTTGATTACCATTGCATTTGGCCTACGTAACGTAACAGATAAGCAGCAAGCACTCAATGAAATGAAACGGTGCATCAAACCAGGTGGAAAACTTGCCATTTTAGAGTTTTCTAAGGTAGAGTCAAAACTTCTCCAACAAGTTTATGATTTTTATAGTTTCCAAATACTACCAAAAATTGGGGCGTTTGTCGCCAAAGATGAAGATAGTTACCGCTATCTTGCAGAATCTATCAGAAAACATCCTGATCAACAAACGCTGAAATCAATGTTGGATGAGGCAGGATTCTCCCACACTGGATACTTAAATCTGAGCAATGGTATTGTCTCAATCCATTATGGTTATGTCACTTAACAACTTGCATCGTCTAAACAAAGGCATTGATCAAATAATCGCCTGTGACGACCGCGCCGTCGAAATACTTGGGGGTTTAAAAAACAGCACTATCAAATGGGATGTTCGTAATTGGGGCATGCATGTCTTCTGCACAGTTATAGACGGGAAATTAAACATCCATTTTTCTCATTCTACTGCTGATTGTTGCATCCTAGCAACCCCCACTGAAATGCTGAAAGCTCTAAAATCCAAAGATATTAGTGCGTTAGAGACTTCTGGGTCCCAAGCAACTGCCCAATCTCTTTTTGAGTTACTTTTCTCACTCAAAATAGAATGGGAAAACTGGCTAGCTGATTACATACCGCCATTGCTCGTTAATGCCTCTTCATATAAAATTAAAATCATTAAAAAATACGTTCGCGATAAGAAAGAACACTTGAAAAATGATTGGTATAGTTTCGTCAACGAAGAAAATTGCAAATAAAACGGCTTCTTATATATGAGATGGCATTTGATGCTTCATCTTTAATTAAATGAATGAGTATATCCAATGACTTAAAAAATCAATTTAGTCACGCGTACCCCTAATCTTTTGTGGAGACTAAAGACGTATGCACCCCATATAATTCCATTTATTCGAATCTGTTAATTAAGCAGACACACACTAAGGGCAGCAATAGCAGCCGTTTCTGATTTTAATACGTTATTTGAAAGCTTGCAGATTTTTGCGCCATTTGCGCTAGCAGTTTCGACTTCTTGATCTGAAAACCCTCCCTCTGGGCCAATAGCTAACCACTGCGTTTGTTGACTAAAATGCTGCGACCAGTGTACTGTGGCTAAGTGATGAAAAAAACAACACCCAAGCATCAAATCTTCAACTTCTTCAAATACTCGAATTGGATGAATGACGGGCAAAAGTGCTCTACCACTTTGTTCACAAGCGGCAATAGCAACCTGTTGCCAATGCTGGTGCCGCTTTAATTTCTTTTCATCATTAAGTTTTACTACACTGAAGCGTGTTTCTATTGGTTGAATTTCAGTAACTCCTAATTCAACAGCTTTTTGAATAATCCAATCCATTTTTTCACCTTTAACGAGCGATTGAATTAAACCAATTTGTAGAGTAGGTAACCGATTATTTATTGAGACAGATTGAATACTCACCTGTGCGGTTTTTTTATTGATTATTTGTAAAACGCCTAAATAATCTTTGCCATTGCCATTAAATAATTCAACCATTGCTCCTGCTTTTAGACGAAGAACGGTTACTAAATGACGAGATGCCGATGTGGGCAGTTCCACTCTATCACCCGCATCGAAGATGGCTTTTATATAAATTCTGGGATATTGCAAATGAACTAACTAATCGGCTAAATGTTTGGCTAGATCTGTAGCCTCCCATGGCAAATCAACATCTTCACGCCCAAAATGGCCATAAGCCGTAGTTTGCTTATATATGGGACGCAATAGATCAAAGTGTTTGATTATGCCACTTGGTCTAAAGTCCATGTTCTCATTAAGCCGTTGGCGAATCGCCTCATCAGAAATTTTTCCAGTCCCAAAAGTATTAACGTAGATAGAAACAGGCTCAATGACCCCAATGGCGTAAGCTAACTGAATTTCACAACGGCTTGCTAACCCAGAAGCCACTATATTCTTCGCCGCATACCGAGCAGCGTAGGCAGCAGAACGATCAACTTTAGAGGGGTCTTTACCTGAAAAAGCACCCCCACCATGGCGTGCACTTCCACCGTACGTATCTACGATAATTTTTCTTCCAGTTAATCCACAGTCGCCTACAGGTCCGCCTATTACGAACCGACCCGTAGGGTTGATGTGATATTGTGTGTCTTTATGTAGGAGTTCTGCTGGTAAAACTGAATATATGATTTCTTCCCTTACGGCTTCTTTAATTTCCTTATCGCTGACTTCTGGATCGTGTTGCGTTGACAAAACAACGGCATCTATGGAAACAGGCTTCCCATTTTCGTAGCGAAAAGAAACCTGGCTTTTTGCATCTGGGCGCAACCATGGTATTTTTTTGTTTTTTCTTAATTCAGACTGTTTACGCATGAGTGCGTGTGCATACGTTATCGGAGCAGGCATCAATACTTTCGTTTCGTCACAAGCATAGCCAAACATTATTCCTTGGTCGCCTGCCCCTATATTTGGATCGCTCAAATCTTTATCAACACCTTGAGCAATATCTGGAGATTGTTTACCAATCGCCGAAAGAACAGAGCATACTTGTCCATCAAAACCAAGAGATCCTGAATCGTAACCTACAGCTTTGATCTCTTTCCGAACTAACGCTTCGAGATCAATCCAACTTCTCGTACTGATTTCACCGGCGACTAGAACCATGCCCGTTTTAACTAATACTTCGCAAGCAACCCGTGCTTTTACATCCTGAGCAATTATTGCATCAAGTACAGCATCGGAAATGCGATCTGCTACTTTGTCAGGATGTCCTTCGGAAACCGATTCGGATGAAAATAGAAAGCCAGTCATAGTTAGAATTGTAAGAGATTGAAACCAAAGTATTATAATGCACCACCATGCCTTCACCAATAATTATTGAAACAACTAAAGAGCATCAGCACTCCGTAATCTGGCTGCATGGACTTGGCGCCGATGCGTCTGATTTTGAACCCATCATCCCCATGTTGAAGAATAGTAATCAAGGACAGATTCGCTGGATATTCCCATATGCCCCTGTAGCACCCGTCACTATAAACAACAAAGAGGTGATGCCTTCGTGGTTTGACATCTCTTCCATGGATATAAAAGAAGGAACTAATATGGATGATGTGGTTGACAGCGCATCATCCATTGCACAATTAATTGACTCCGAAGTTGAATCTCTTAAAAGCGCATCAAAAGTACACCTTGTTGGATTTTCTCAAGGCGGCGTCGTTGTGCTTGAAGCTGCCCAATTAAGATCCGTTGGCAGTGTGCTTGCATTGTCGTCTTTTCATCCCAACGCACCAGCGTTAACATTTGATACGAAAACCTCAATTGCAGTAATGCATGGGAAGTTTGATACGATCATTCCCCTGACCGATGCACAATCAACACATCTGGCAATTTGCAGGAATACTCCAGCACAATGGTTCAGCTTTAACATGGGGCATGAGCTTTGTGTCGAACAAATTGAGGAAATTGACCGGTGGTTCAAAAAAGTCTGCCAATAACTGCTAATGAAGCATGCGTATAAATGCGCATTAAAGCGTGACTATAATTTGGTAAAATGATTGTTTTCTAACTTTAAACCTATTTAATATATGCGTACAGCATCCATTCAGCGTGAAACAACTGAAACTAAAATCAGTATTGAGTTAAATGTTGACGGCACTGGTCAATCAAATATCAATACGGGAGTCGGATTTTTCGACCACATGCTTGATCAGGTATGCAAACATGGAATGCTCGACCTGTCTATTCATTGTGAAGGCGACCACACTATTGACGATCATCATTCTGTAGAAGATGTCGGCATTGCATTTGGGATGGCCTTAAATCAAGCAGTTGGTGAAAAGCTTGGTATCTATCGATATGGTCACTCCTATGTGCCACTTGATGAAGCGCTATCTCGTGTTGTTATTGACTTTTCAGGACGCCCATTGTCGGTTTTTTCAGCCAACTTCAATGTCTCAAAAATAGGAACTTTCGATGTGCAGTTGGTAGAGGAGTTTTTTCAATCTTTCGCTAGCAATGCGCGCGTTACTTTACACGCCAGCTCTATATCCGGCAATAACGCCCATCATATTGCTGAAACGTTATTCAAAGCACTCGGCAAAGCAATTCGTTTTGCTTTAACGCACGACGTCCAGAACAAGGATCAAGTCCCGTCAACTAAAGGCTGTCTGTAGCTTGAATGAAAACCATCGTCATTATTGACTACGAGTCTGGAAACTTGCATTCTGTTGAGCGCGCAGCAAAACACGTTAGCAAGCACCCTATTTTGCTAAGCAACAATCCCAAAATAATTGCTGAGGCTGATGCGGTCATTTTCCCAGGTCAAGGTGCTGCAAAGCAGTGTATGTCAGCGATTGCTACCAAGCAATTGACTGATAGTATCACCGATGCTGCTAAAAACAAACCTTTCTTCGGAATATGTATGGGTTTACAAGTGCTGATGGACTATAGTCAGGAGGACGGCTATGTTGAAGGGCTAGGCGTTATAAAAGGGTCCGTTTGTAGACTCACTTCTGATAGACTAAAAATTCCTCATATGGGTTGGAATCAAATTCAACAAAGAGATCATCCTCTTTGGCACGGAATCGAAAATAATGCTTATTTCTATTTCGTTCATAGCTATTTCATCGCTCCTGATAACGATGCCGTAATCACAGGCACATGTCATTATGGTGAAGAATTTTGTTGCTCCATTGGTCATAAGCAATTATTCGGCATACAAGCCCACCCTGAAAAAAGTGGTTCAGCAGGGCTTCAACTACTATCCAACTTTTGTAACCAAATATGATTGTCATTCCTGCTATAGATATTAAAGAAGGACAATGTGTCCGATTAAAACGCGGCGATATGAATCAAGCCGATGTCTATGGAAATGATGCGCTGGCAGTTGCTCAACGATGGGCTGATTCGGGCGCGAAACGTTTGCACATGGTTGATTTAGACGGTGCTTTTGCGGCAAAACCGATGAATCAAGACATTATTTTTCGAGTTAAACAAGCTTTGCCTAACTTGCCTTTACAGGTTGGAGGAGGCATTCGTGACGAACAAACGTTATCTACGTACTTTGATGCCGGCATTGATTGGTGCATCATGGGCACCAAAGCGATTGAATCTTTTGACTTCTTAGAATACATTGCGGACAAATACCCTCAAAAAATCATTCTCGGCATTGATGCTCGTAACGGAATGGTTGCCACTGACGGTTGGGCAGAAGTCTCAAATATAAGTGCGATTGAGCTTGCTATGAAATGCTCTAAGTTGCCTCTTGCAGCTATTGTTTATACTGATATTTCCCGCGACGGAATGCTTTCAGGCGTAAATGTTGACGCAACGCATGCTATAGCGAAAGCGACCACTTGTGGGGTTATTGCTTCTGGAGGGGTGAAAAACTTAGAAGATATAAAACTGCTTGCCCCTCATTATAAGGATGGCATTATTGGTGCAATAGCAGGTCGTGCTATCTATACAGGTGATTTAGACCTTTTTGAAGCACAACAACTTGCAGATCAATTATGTTAACCACACGCATCATTCCTTGTCTGGATGTTGATAACGGTCGCGTTGTCAAAGGAGTAAATTTCGTTAACCTAATAGATGCGGGGGATCCTGTAGAAATTGCTGCAAAATACTATGATATGGGAGCCGATGAAATTACATTTCTTGATATAACCGCATCTTGTGATAATCGCAATACTATGGTAGATATGGTTAGTAACGTCGCGGAACAAGTTTTTATCCCGCTAACTGTTGGAGGAGGCGTTCGTAATTTGCAAGATATCAAAAAAATACTACGTGCAGGAGCTGATAAGGTCTCAATAAATACTGCTGCAATAACAACGCCTACTTTAATAAAAGAGGCTGTGGACCACTTTGGCACACAATGCATAGTCGTAGCCATAGATGCACGCAAAGTCGGAGAGAATCGTTGGGAAGTATATACGCATGGCGGGCGTAATCCAACGGGTATAGATGCTTTAGAATGGGCAAAGAAAATGGCTCACTTTGGAGCTGGTGAACTGCTGGTAACAAGTATGGATCGAGATGGCACAAAGCAGGGATTCGATCTTGAACTTTACATGGAAATTAGCAAGAACGTACCTATCCCGTTAATTGCCTCTGGTGGCGTTGGGAGTTTACAGCATTTAGTAGATGGTGCTAAGATAGGCTTGGCAGATGCCGTATTGGCAGCCAGTATTTTCCATTTTGGGCAACATACAATTTCCGAAGCGAAGCAAGTCATGCACGACAACGGAATTCCAATCAGACAGTAACATGAAAACAATCGGATTGTTTTTCGGCACCGACACTGGTAATAGTGAACGTATTGCTGAAGAGATTAAAGAGTATTTATCAGAAAAAGCGCATGTTGAATTGCATGATCTTGCTCAGACTAGTGTAGAGGATTTTTCTCCTTACGAATACATTATTCTAAGTCATCCTACTTGGTACTATGGTGAATTACAAAGTCATTGGGAAGACTTTTGGGAAAGCTTTAAAGAAGTGCGCTTTGAAGGAAAAAAAATAGCATGTATGGGTCTTGGCGACCAGTACGATTACGCCGATTATTTTGTTGATGCGATGGGCTTAACCCACGACATAGCCCTCGCCAATGGTGCCACACCATGTGGTTATACTTCAACAGAGGGCTACGATTTTGAAAAATCAAAGGCCACCACAGAAGATGGCGATTTTTTTGTAGGTCTTGCTCTTGATGAAGACCAGCAACCTGAGCTTACTGATACACGTTTGCATAACTGGCTCGAACAAGTTGCTGAAGAGTTTGACTTATAAATGACGCCCTCTTCAACACGCCTGATTGAGCGTGATAGTCAATACGTAATTCATCCTTACGCTCCTCCAGCAGGACACCTCTCTTTCCCCCCATTACCTGTTTCTCATACAAATGGATGCAAGATTATCCTTGAGGATGGTAGCGAACTCATTGATGCCATGTCTTCTTGGTGGGGGACCATTCATGGGTATAACCACCCGCATCTTCTAAAGGCAGTCCAATATCAGCTTAACAAGATGCCGCATGTCATGTTTGGGGGACTTACTCATGAACCCGCTGTCGCCCTTGCTGAAAAATTGGTGAAGGTAATGCCCGATAACCTTAAGCGTGTATTTTTTGCAGACAGTGGATCGGTCGCAGTTGAGGTCGCTATTAAAATAGCTCTGCAGTACTGGCAATCTAAGGGCACTCCTCGTAACACACTATTAACTGTGCGTGGTGGTTACCACGGTGACACCTTTGGTGCAATGGCGGTTTGCGATCCGATTAATGGGATGCATTCACATTTTTCTGGCGTACTTTGTAAACATCTATTTGCCCCAAGACCTTACGCTATTGACGATGAAAATACGGATGATATCGATGCTTTCAAAGCAATTATTCATAAACACCGCAATGAAATCGCAGCCGTTATATTAGAACCTATTTTGCAAGGTGCTGGAGGAATGCATGTATACCGCAGCGAATACTTAAAAGAAGTTCGCAATATATGCGATTGCCATGGCATTTTGCTAATTGCCGATGAGATTGCTACAGGCTTTGGGCGCACTAGCATGTGGCTTGGGTGCGACCACGCCAATGTGACACCAGATATTCTATGCCTTGGAAAAGCCTTAACTGGTGGCTTGATGAGTTTTGCTGCGACTATGATTACCGATGAAATCGCTAAAGTTGTTAGTAACGGCTCCCCTGGTTTGCTGATGCACGGACCAACCTTTATGGGGAACCCTTTGGCAAGTTCTGCCGCGCTAGCAAGCTTAGGAATACTTGAAAAAGGCGCTTGGAAAGACCAAGTAAAGTCGATTGAGAAACACTTACAACATAGCCTTCTCCCATTGAAATGTGATGAAAATGTTGTCGATGTTCGCGTCATTGGCGCTGTGGGAGTTGTTGAGCTCAAGCAAGCGATACCGCCTAATATATTAACACCCATACTCTTAAAAAATGGTGTTTGGCTACGTCCTTTCAACCGCTTACTCTATACAATGCCTCCTTATGTGATTCAGAAAGAAGAGCTGAAGAAAATAACGGATACTATTACTTTGCTTGCGAAAAATAGTCTTTAACGCCCCAAAACGGACAAGACTCTCTCAAAATTAAAGCAACCAATAACGACTGCTTAGCAGGGCACTATAAGCATGCCGGCTTCTCGCATGACTTATGATCATCCAAATTCGTTTTGAATGTTAAACTGTTTAACAAAAATTAGGATTTATGGTAAGCATCGTGCAAAGAATTGCCTCAGATAGCGTAGAAGTAAACGATAATACTATACATCGATTGGGACGGACTCGTGTCTTTAACGGCATTGGAACAGGATGATAATATAGAAATCGTTCATTACATATAAAACGATTGATACAATACAGAATGTTTCCCGACATTGACAAAAAATGAACCATGCTTTTGTAGATGTAGGTGCAGGCTACTTATTGTGTCGCAGTTTAACTGATACTTCTAAAGGCTTACACCAAAGTTTTAATAGATGTGCGCATCCCCAAAAAGCACAACCCTTATTTGAAACAGCAATTGAGACGGTTCAGAACTCTGGAGTACACGTTGAATCTGGTTTGTTTGGACAACATATGCGTGTTCAGTTGATACACGATTGACCCAGTAACTTTTATATTTAATGCACAGTAAAATGACAAATTTAGTTATCGTCGAATCTCCGGCAAAAGCCAAAACAATAGAAAAATATCTTGGCAAAGACTTTTCTGTCATTTCATCCTTTGGACACATCAGAGACCTTGATAAAAAAGGGATGGGGATTGATATAGAAAATAATTTCACCCCCATGTATTCTGTATCTCCTGGCAGCACGAAGCATGTTAGTGCCATAAAGAAGCAGCTGAAAAAATCTGAAACAGTCTGGCTCGCGACAGACGAAGACAGAGAAGGTGAAGCCATAGCATGGCATCTATACGATGAACTAAAACTCACCGATTCAAATACGCGAAGAATAACCTTTAATGAAATTACCAAAGAAGCCATCCTTCACGCAGTAGCACATCCTCGGATGATTGACTTAGATTTAGTGAACGCCCAGCAAGCTCGTAGAGTTATTGATAGATTAGTAGGTTTCAAGCTCTCCCCTGTTTTATGGAAAAAAATTCAACGAGGGCTATCTGCTGGGCGTGTGCAATCTGTAGCAGTGCGATTGGTTGTAGAAAAAGAACGCAAAATTCAGCAATTTCAGTCAGTCTCAAACTTCCAAATAGAAGCAAATTTAAAGTCTGGATCAGAAGAAATGAAAGCCCATTATCCCGATACTATTAATAGTAAGGAAGCGGTTTTGCCATTTTTTAATCAAATTCAGTCAACTCAATGGACGGTAGGAAAAATTAACCGCAAAGTTTCAAAGCGCTCTCCTCAACCGCCATTTACTACATCAAGCTTGCAACAAACCGCTTCAAGCATGTTTGGTTTTTCAGTGAAAAAAACCATGGTATTAGCTCAAAAACTGTATGAAGCTGGCTATATAACCTATATGCGAACTGATTCTGTTACCTTATCAAGTCAAGCGCATGAACAAATAAAAAAAGGCATTTTTAAAAGGTTCGGTGATGAATACTATCAACATCGTCTTTATAAGACCAAACAGGGAAATGCTCAAGAAGCTCATGAGGCAATACGCCCAACGGATTTTGACTTCGATATGAAGACTGGCGACAGTGGCGAAAAAAAACTATACCGCCTCATTCTTGAAAGAACGTTGGCATCTCAAATGTCGGATGCAAAGATTAATCGAACTGAAATAAATATTGATGCTGGTGTGGAAAAACCTTTTATTTGTAAAGGAGAAGAGGTCGTTTTTGATGGTTTTATGCACTTGACAGGTAGAGGCAGTAAGAACATTATATTGCCTTCCCTAAAACAAGGCGATCACCTACAAATGCAATCCGTTCAAGCTCGCGAGCGTTTCAGTCGTCCATCCGCACGCTACAGTGAAGCAACTCTTGTGAAAGCGTTAGAAGAGCTTGGCATTGGCAGACCCTCTACATACGCACCGACCATATCCACCATTCAAGAAAGAGGGTATGTAGAAGTCAGAGATTTAGAGGCACAATCAAGAGAAATTCAGATTATTGAGTTGTCAGGCGAAGGGATATCTGAAACCGTTGAAAATGAAAAATTTGGTTCCGAGCAAGCTCGAATGATTCCAACGGCAGTTGCAGAGTTAGTGACAGATTTTCTCATAGAACATGCAGAAAGCATTGTTGATGTTCAGTTCACTGCTAAACTTGAAGCAAAGTTTGACAAAATTGCCAGTGGGAAAGAATCTTGGGGAAACATGGTCTCTAATTTCTATTCAACATTTCATCCCATGGTTGATCATGCAAGCCAAGCTCAAAGGCCAAGCGAGACAACGGCCCGATTGATTGGAACGCACCCAAAACTGGAAAAACCACTTTATGCAAAAATTGGCAGATACGGTCCTTATGTTCAAGTTGGTGAAAACCCAACAGATGAAGAGCCTTCTGAAAAGCCTTTATATGCAAGTCTAAGAAAAAATCAAAACATAAATACGATTTCTCTTGAAGAGGCGCTTAAATTATTTGACCTACCAAGAGAGCTCGGTACTTTGGATAAAGATATACATCATGTTGCGATTGATGGGAGCACGTTTAATGCAGAGAAAGGAGTAACCATTTATGCTAATATTGGTCGATTTGGTCCCTACCTTCAATACGGCACACGTTCATACGCATCATTAAAAAAAGATCATCCCTCTCCTGAAGAGATAACACTTGAAAGGGCTACAGAGATTATTGATGAAAAGTTAGCAGCTGATGCTAAAAAACACATTGCAGTCTACGGAGACATCTATGCAATGAAAGGGCCTTACGGTTTTTATCTTAAACAAGGCAGAAAGAATTTCAAAATATCGCAAGATATGGACCCACAAAACTTATCAGCGCAGGATATTGAGAAAATTTTGACGCAAACTCGCAAAAAAGGGAGAAAAAAATGAATGAACAGCGTTTTGTTTCTATTTTAATGGGATCGGATTCAGATTGGCCCGTAATGCAAAAAACGCAATCGGTACTGAAAAAACTACAGATAACTTGTGAAGTAAGAGTTCTTTCAGCACATAGGACTCCTGAACAAACTGTTGAGTACATAAAAGATGCGGAAAAAAGAGGAGCGTGTGTTTTTATTTCAGCAGCTGGAATGGCAGCACATCTTGCTGGTGCTACGGCGGCGGCAACTACGCGCCCTGTAATAGGCGTTCCGCTAAATGCGGGAAGTCTTGGTGGATTTGATGCATTACTATCGACTGTTCAAATGCCAAGCGGCATTCCTGTAGCAACGGTTGCTATCGGCTCAGCAGGCGCGGAAAATGCCGCATATTTAGCTGCACAAATACTTGCGTTATCTGATAATTCTTTGGCTGAAAAAATAAAACACGTCCGTGCTGAAAATGTGAAGAAAGTCCTCCAAAAAAACGCTAACATACAAACAGCTCTTGATTAGATTGCGCCAAAAATGCAGAATTCTGGATAAAATCGATGCTTTTCTATAAATTAATTGCAGAAATTTCAACGATATAAACAAATAAATTTAAAGTGATTGTAAACTTTGATTTTATCTTCTATAATAATTAACTAATTATGCCTAACACATTCAAAACAAAAAAACTGAAATTTCTTAGTATAGGAGTGCTTATCGGTGCTTCTCTATGGCTATGCTTGCCCTTGCAAGTTACAGCCTCCTCAACGAATCTTCCATTAGAGGAAATTCATCGCTTAAACAACGCATTTGAAACAATTAAAGGATCCTACGTCGATGAAATGGACGACAAAGAACTAATTAATGCTGCAATTCGCGGAATGATTAGCGACTTGGATCCCCATTCTGCATATCTTGAACCAGTCGCCTACAAAAACTTGCGCACATCTACAAGTGGAAAGTTTGGTGGCTTAGGTATAGAGGTCACGATGGAAAACGGTTTTGTGAAGGTAGTTTCCCCCATCGACGATACCCCCGCATTCAAAGCTGGCGTGAAAGCTGGTGATTTAATCATTCGCTTAGACGAGTTATCAGTCAAGGGAATGAGTCTCAAAGAGGCTGTTGACATTATGCGTGGCGAACCAGGAACAGATATTGAGTTAACTATAGTACGCGAGAACGAAGGCAAACCAATAGAAATAACGATAACTCGCGATATTATTCAAATTACCAGTGTTCGTTCAGAAATGCTTGAAGATAATATAGTTTATATACGAATATCCCAATTCCAAGAACCAACCTCTCGGCAAATGTATGAAAAAATCAAACAATACCAGCAAGAGAATGGCCGCATAAATGGTCTCATCCTAGATTTGAGGAACAATCCTGGCGGTGTTCTATCTGGCGCGATTGATGTTGCTGGCGCTTTTTTAGATGAAAAGGTGGTCGTTAAAACAAAAGGTCGTATTCGTAATAGCAGCGAAATTTTCAAAGCCAATCCTGGAGATTTATTGCCAAACACCCCAATAATCGTTTTAATAAACGGGGGATCTGCGTCTGCGTCTGAAATTGTTGCCGGCGCTTTACAAGATCATCGTAGAGCTATTATTATGGGTCAAAAAAGTTTCGGTAAAGGATCTGTTCAAACCGTTATCCCTTTATCAAAAAAGTACGCGATGAAAATAACTACTTCAAGGTATTACACACCTAACGATCGCGCGATACAAGCAGAGGGCGTAACGCCTGACATAGGAATCCCTATCGTCAAAGTTACTCCTGTTGAACAAATTCAAAGATTTAAAGAGAAAGATTTGTCAGGCCACCTTGAAAATGAACCCTCCGATGACGCTCAAAAAACAACGACTTCTAACAAAAATACTATTGAAAAGCCTGATACGTTAATTAATGCCGATAGCATAATCGAAAAAGATTATGAACTTTCTCAAGCAATCAATACACTGAAAGCATTGGGCTTAACCCAAAGAAACTAATTTTCAAATAAAGGAAGAACCATGAATGTTAAACCGCTAAGAAGCATTATTGTAATTTTAATCGTATTTTTTTCCGCAGTTACTATATGGCAAGATAAGCTTTTATCTTTCTTCGAATCAAATCCTCAACTTAATGGTTTCATTGTCCTTGCAATGCTTGTTGGCATGATTTTTATCACTTGGAACGCCGCCCGTTTAGGAACAATGATACGAATCCTTAAACAAGCTGACGAAAAGCCTGACGATTACAAAAAAATCATTAGTAATTCCAAAGTATTTGAAACATTCATGTCACGTAAAGATGTGGATACTGTTCGTGGATGGAATGAAGAGAATCTTTTTAGCGCAGAACAGGTAGACGATATTCTCAGCAGTATGAGACTTCGAATCGGCGAAATTAGAAATTTTTCTAATTACTTTTCAGGCGTATTAATCATTCTTGGCTTATTAGGGACGTTTCTTGGCCTCTTGGAAACCATTAAAGCTATTTCTGAGGTATTCAGTGGACCCTCACTAAAGTTCTTGGTAGGTACTAAAGATACTGGAGCTGCAGGTGGTGCAGAAGTACTTACGTTTTTTGAAGCAATAGCAAAACCACTCGCTGGTATGGGTATTGCGTTTTCATCTTCCCTATTTGGTTTATCTGGTTCTTTGTTTGTCGGTTTGCTTGCTTTTGTTTCCTCAAGAAGTCAATCTTTCTTCTTATTTGATGTATTTGATTGGTTCAAAAGTCGAACCGTTGAAAAAGATAAAGAGTCGCTTGATAAAAAATCGATGACTAACATGAAAGGTGGATCTGGAGGGGCTGGAGGCTTAATGGGCTCGCTTATTTCTCGAGGAGTTCAGCACTCACAAACCTCTCAATCTGGTGGTGGAACTGGCAATGTTACTGGAACAGGGCACTTTAAAGGTGATTTTGATGGTCGTTCTTTAACAGAGGTATTTGATCGACTTGAATTGCTATCAAAAGATGCTATTGAAAAAAATGGACTGCTGGCTCAAGCTGCGCTGAAACTGGGTGAAAACCTTGCTTTGGAACAAAAACGGTTAGCAGACATCGCCACATACCAACAAAGATCTTCCACTTTTCTTGCCAGCATAAATGAACAAAGTGCCCAGCAAATTCATATTATGAATCAACTAGTTGAAGCAAGTCATAGTAATACAGATCGAGAAGAGTTTAGAGCGCTTGCCTCACATTTCCACCGTTCCTTTGACAAATTACTAAGTGAAGTTAGCACATCAAATCGCCACTTATTAGAGAACATTAAGATCAGAGGAGATGCACCTATCGGCAACATCGACCCATATGGGAATCAAAATCCTACTGCTCAAAACAATCCAATTGAACCCAACCCACCCTCTTATACAACGGCGGTTGATGCGCAACATTTTGAATCTTCAGGTCAAGAAGACCGTCGTTAACAGGTCAATGTAAGCCTATGGAATCTCAAGACTTAAATAGAATTGTTTGGCCAAGCTGTGTCGACATTTTTGGTCAAGTTGTGGTGACAATGGCATTCTTCTTCCTACTAATATTTATAATTTTAGCCTATTTCCTTGCTCAAATAGAATTTAGCAAAAGAGTTCAATCGACTGTTATCTCATATCAGACTTTATACAAACCAATTGCTGATTTTTTATCCCCTTCTAACATAAGAAAACAAAATATTAAGAAAGAAAATCTGGATAACTTAATTTTACAGATAGAGACCTATGTTAAGTCAGTTCCTGTTGATCGTGTTGTAGAACTTAAAACCCTAATTAAGCAAAGGGATAACTTGGTGGAAACAGTGCACAAGTTGGGCTTTACCAGCTATACACCGCAACCTTTAAAAGCCGAAATAGACACTATGGCAGTTATCTCTGGAGAAATAATAAACTATAAAGGTCGTTGGGATATATCAAGGCAAGGTGATAGTATTATTATTAACTTTAGTAATAATGGTATCATTCCTGATGAAGAATCATTGGCTTCAATTAGAACAACTCTTCGTGCTTTTGTTGCCACCTTAGGGAACAGGAGAGTTCAAGTTGAAGGGACTCAAAGCCCATCGGTTCGTAATAATGCTTTAAATAGTAGGCAAGTCATCGCACGGAATTTTGAGATTCGAAATATACTGAATCAATTTGGTGTAGATAAGAGAAACATCGAACTCATTAAATCGCCACCATTAAATAGTTATCCGCATGGCGCTATTTTTATAAAAGTTATGCCTAATTAACATGAAGGATATTCAAGATGATCGCACTCAAGATCGTAATTACGAAGGTGATTTTTGGCCAGGATTTGTCGATATCATGTCAGGTATTATTCTCGCCTTAAGCTTTCTGGTTTTAATAGCAGGCATCATTATTGCCATAATTTTCAAAGTAAATGTTACTATCAAAATTTTAAAGGACGAAGAAATACTTTATAAATACGTTCTTACCGTTTTGCAAGAATCTCCTTTGTTGACTGAAGCACAGTTTGATGTCATAGAAAAAGCGAAGGAGGGTGAATCTCTGCAAGTGCTGGTTTCAGACACAGTCCGTGAGTTAGAAAACGTTGCTGAGCGGACGCACGTTGTTCGTGATGAATATCCAGAGTTGAAAAGACGCATTCTTCAAGAAATTAGTTTTCTTGAGCTTCAGGTTGACCAACTCAGCAATCCCCCTCAAGGCCAAACAGAATCGTTATTAAAAAGTAAAGGTGGTCTCTCAAACAATACGGTTTCTCATTCAAAAGTGCCTCCTGCCGAAAAAAACTGGGATATTCGTCGATTTGATGAATCACTATTAGTTCAATTTACTAACACCTCAAGTGCTCGCCCAGAAGCTAAAGCATTTGCTGAGTTTAGGGCGTCTTTACTTCAGTGGTTGAATAATCGCAAAGGAACCATTCAGTTGTCCGTTAAGAACGCAGATGCCGTTTATCAATCGTTGGCTAATCGAGATTCATTGGCGCGCGTTTTGTATGTAAGAGACGTCATCCGAAGTTTCGACCCAACTATAAAGATGTCTATTTCCAAAAATGCAAACACACCTGAAAAACTGAAAGACGAAAAATTCGGCTGGATCTTGATAACTTTGGAATAATAATTTCTATGGAACTAGAAAATCGAAGGGAATACAAATGAAATATAAAATCACAGGGTTCTTTTTAATTGTTTTTATGATCAGCCCATCAGTTTGGAGCCTTGATCTTCAACAATCTGTTCTAACTGCTTTAGGTCGTGTAGAGGAATCAAAGATTGTTGCATCACAAATTCGACAGGGGCAAAATAGAATTGATGAGGCTGATGCTGCTTACTATCCTAATTTATCTGTCAACATACAGACGGGTACAGAGTTTCGTACTCCAGGCTTTATAGCAGGTCAAACAGATGATACTTTCTATTCTTATCGATTAAGAACAACGCTTGATCAGCATCTATTTGATGGTGAAAGCAGACGGTTTTCTCTCGAAAATAGTAAGCTTTCTTTAAAGGCAACTGAATTTCAAGCCCAATCTGTTCTTGAAAGAGTTACTTTTGACGTTGTAACAAGTTATTTAAACGTTGTTTATGTGGGTGAAGTAGTTCGCACACACAAAGAGAATTTAGTTGATTTCCAGCGCATATCAAAACAAATTGATGCGCGCGCACAAGGTGGTGCATTACCAACGGCTGATGCGCAACAAGTCAAAGCACGTGTTGTTGGTGCTGAAGCCGCCTTAAGTCGTGCTCAGTTAGAACTTTCCGAAGCTGAATTCTCATATACTAGACTTGTTGGACCAGTTGAAAGTGATATGTCTATCCCGTTTGAAGTGCCTGATATCTTTTTCGAAAACTATGGTTTACTTTTGGAAAAAATGCGCACTCAAAACACTGGACTTCAACAAGCAAAATATAATCGCAGAGTAGCATTGACAGACATAAATATATCCAAAGCGGCCTTCTGGCCAACTATTTCTTTTCAACTACTGCTTCAAAATGAAAACACTTTCTCAGGAGGACAGGGAGAAATAAATCAGGCAGGCGCCTTTTTCAATTTGAACTACAACTATAACTTGGGGGGCGCTACAGAAAACAGTGTGGATAGAGCTGAAGAGCGTTCTAAAGAATTATTCCTTTTAAGGCAGCTCTTGCGTCGCGATTCAGAAATAACTTTGCAGACGGCCTATTCAAATTATCTATCATTCAAAAAGGTTAATCGAGCCATTCAATTAGAGATTGAATCTAATCGTAAGGTTCTTGAGGCTCAATTACAACAACAGCGGTTTGGCGATGTAAGGGTCTTGGATTTAGTCACTGCACAAGAGCGATTAAATGATGCCAGAATTCGTTTACTACGTAGCCAATTGGACGAGCAATTAACACGCTATCAAATTCTACAACTGATTGGTGAAATTCTAACGCACTTTAATTCTTCAGGCTAAGTCACTGAAAATCAAAAACAATTCTTGACATTTTAATCCGCTGCCATCATAATGATTTAATAGTGGAGAATTAACTATTCATTCCAAAAATAAATAATAGTAAAAAATAGTACGAAGGAAGATAGTAGGATGGAATTAAAATCTGTTGTTGAATATACTGACCGCGGGCTAAAAATCGCGCAGCCTCTTGAAAATGAAAAACATTTAGTTTACGTTCGTCCAGGGGATAATATTGAGCTTGATTTCTCAGATCAAGATCTTGCGTTTTATCTTGTTGACGGCGACGTTATTGTCAATTCGCCCCAAGGCGGACAGCTCGTGTTTCTTCAACTTGGCAGTTTGGCTCTCAATCTTGATGATGCCCCTACCCTTATAGCAAGTGCGGGCGATAAAATTGACATTCTTTCTCGGGTTGAAGTTAGCCCTCTTATTGATCAAGAAAAAGATATAACAGACAAGTTTCTTGAGCTGCAAGCTGCAAGTGAAAAGCATGAGGTTGAGGAAGAGTCTTTAGCTCGTCAGAGAGAATTGCTCGAAGAAACATTGGAAAGTATTGAACAATACGTGTCTCAAGTGTCTGAATCAGCAGTTGCAGGTCCTAACGATACCGATCAGAGTGACGGAGAACAAAGAAGCGGTGACTTGTCAACAGTCGAATTTGTACAACAAACTGTTTCTCAAGAAGTTAGATCTTCTGAAGCCACATCGATTCCTGAGCCTCAACAAATAGACGTTGACTCCCAATCTCAAACTCAATCAGGGGAGGGGGAGGTCGATCGAGTTGAACAACTTCCTCAATTACCTGTCCTTAATTTTTCTCTTAATAACGCCGAAGTTCTTCATGTTGCCCAACGGGTAACAGCAGTTCCTGGGAATCCAGCAACTACCACCATACTTGGTGGATCTGGAAGCTTACAAGGTGCAGTGAGTCCAAATCTTCCTGATAGGATTGCAAATGAAACATTAGGTGATACTGGTAGCTCATCAAATCAAACCATTCAAACCGAGAATAATTTATTTTTTAATGGATCAACAGCTGCTCAAGTCATCAGCTTAAATCCTTCTGCTCCTGACGGGTTTGATGTGCAGACCATCAGTATCAATGGATTCCCTGCAGGCTCTATCATATATGCGAACGATGGAACATCCAGTACCCCTATACTGAATACTGCTTTGTCTCCTGGGGCAGACTTAACTTTTCAAAGAATAACCGCCGGTGATACTCCAAGCGACACGAGCATCTCGTTTTTAAGCAATACGGATATCTCATTTATCATTGTTTATCCACAAGCACAAGCAACTACTGTGCCCTTTTCTCTAACCGTAAATGCTACCGCCACCTTTAACCCAAGCTCAGGCTTCGACGCTCCTAACGTCACAACATTAACAGCGCAGAATACCCTTAGCGGGATTGTACAGCAGCAAGTGGTTTCTGCAACAGATTTAGCGACGGCAGATTTGGTTTTAAGCTCCGTTCCAACTACAAACGAAGTAACTACCGGTTCTGGGGATGATACGATATTTGGCGGGAGCGTGGTTGACATTATCAACGGTGGCGATGGCAATGATATATTCACAACTTTTGAAGGACAGGATACTGTTGATGGTGGGGGTGGCTCAGATACGTTGTACTACGGCATAGATGGTAACTTTGGTTATTTACCTACTACAATTGGTGCTTTAAATGGAGTTGTCATTGATATGGCTAACCCTACTGCCAATGGGTCAGTTGCGGTAGCGGTTGGAACGGGGCCAGATATAGACGCTATTCGTAATGTTGAAAACATTGTTGCCTCTTTTGGCAATGACACAATACGTGGTGATGCTGCCGATAATACATTCAGAGGTCTGGCTGGAGATGACTCCCTTTCAGGAGGACTAGGAAACGATACTCTTGATGGCGGTGATGGAATTGATGTTGTCGACTTTAGAGATTCTGCAACAGCAATATCAGCTAATATCTCAATGACCTCTAATACTTCATTTTCAGCTGGAGCAATTAATGCAGCCTCATCAACTGGTCAAGGAACGGACTCTTTGATCGGAATTGAAAACATAATAGGCTCTTCACTCGCCGACATAATCATCGGTGATGCCGCCGCCAATACAATCAGCGGAAGCGGTGGAAACGATACTATCTTGGCTGGTGGCGGTGTAGACATTATTGATGCGGACGGCGAATTGTTGCGCGATTTAAATAATAACGGCGATACTAACGATCCCCTTGAAACTGCCATTGCAGGAAATCAAGACACTATAGATTATAGCTGGCTTCCAGCAAATATGGGAGGAGTGGACGTTAACCTTTCCCAGCAAACAGGGAATAACGTTACTTATTTAGCAGATACTAATACTCCAGGTAGCGTTGATCAAAGTGGAGGAACTGTCTCTAATTTTGAAAATATCAGAGGTTCTCAAAACAATGACGTCCTCACAGGTGATGCTGGAGACAACGTCTTTTTTGCATCTTCAGGATTAGATGTCATTGCAGGGGGTGATGGCACAGATACATTAGATTTTTCCAATAATACGATAACATCAAGTGATGATGTTTTTGGGGACTCTACAATAACTAGTAATATTGATCTGAACAACGGTTCCTATACCATCTCCGCCTCAGATGGAACAACCATCGCTGAAAGCACAAATGTATCAAATATAGAAAACGTAATCGGAACCGATGGCAACGACGTGATATCAACTTCAAGAAATTTGATAGGAAATAGCACTGTGATAAGTGGCGGGGGCAACGACACTATCAATGCCAGCGCAGGGAACAACTCTATTGATGGCGGCACAGGAATTGATACTGTAAACTATTTGGCTTTTACTGCAACCGACGCTATTAATGTGAACTTAAATACGAACATTGTAGATAAAGAAACTTCTGGCAGCGACACATTAACAAGCATAGAAAATGTGACGGGAACAACCAACAACGACTCGTTCATTGGTAATGCCCAAGCTAATACCTTTGATGGACTTGGTGGAAATGACACCTTCAATTACAGCACTTCAAGCTCTTTAACAGAGAACAATGATACTTTTATGGGAGGTGATGGAATAGATACTGTTGATTTTAGTAGCCTTGCAATTCCAACTGGGACGCGTCCATCAAATCAAGTCGTTACTGATACAATTTTAGGGAATACGGTTACAACCACTTTATTAGACTTTAATCAAAATGGTATAGCAGTTAATCTTTCAAATCCCGATGCTTCAGGCAATTCATCAGTAAGCGTACTCTCTAATACACTTGCTTTGAATGGAATTGAGGAAATTATTGGCACTGGGAATGGGGATATTTTGATTGGCGATACCTCATCAAACACGTTAATAGGAAATAACGGTAATGATTACCTCTTGGGGCTTTCTGGTTCAGATAGTCTTTCGGGGGGAGCGGGTAATGACACTTTATCTGGGGGAGCTGGAAACGACATATTAGATGGAGGAGTCGGACAAGATTGGTTGATCTACAACACATCCACTTCAGCGATAAATGTTAATCTGCAAACCAGCACCGTTAGCAGTGATGGCTTTGGTTCTATAGATACCATTACTGGATTTGAAAACGTCCTGGGCGGAGATTTTAATGATGATATAACAAGCGCGAGCGCAAGTACTATTGTAGGCGGGCTTGGAAATGATACCGTTCGAGTAGGCGTTGGAGCGACAGGGACATTCTCATTTTATGGAGATAACGTCGCAACCCTAACTGATCAAACCTTAATGCATCAAGTTGACAATACCGTCAATAATAATGACGTTGTTGATTTTTCCAATAGCTCTCAACCGCTATTTGTCGATTTAACAAGCCCTTTAAATCAATTTCTTCTCGGATCTAGAGTAGACGCTAATGGTGACGGTATATTTACTGACGCCGATATTACTTCTCCTACTGGATTTGCCTTTGGCTTCGAAAGCGTTACTGGAACCGCATCTAATGACATTCTAATCGGTGATTTAAATAATAACATTCTTAATGGTGGGGATGGAGACGATACCATCAATGGTGGAGCAGGAAATGACACGCTTCGTGGTGGAAATGGCAATGATACTTTAGATCTTAGCGCTTCATCAGAAGCACAAAGAATTGATTTATCATCAACAGTAAATCAAACAACCGCATTCCTCACTCAGGATAGTTATCTCGGTTTTGAAAATGTCAATACGGGCGGTAATGTGGATTCAATTATTGGCAGTTCGAGCGATAATATTATTTTTTCCGGAGCCGGTAACGATGATATCAGTGGCAGTTTAGGTCAAGATACAATTGATGGTGGAACCGGCGTTGATCAACTTAGTTACGCTTTGCTTAATACGGCAATTACTGCAAATTTTGCAACTGCGCCAACAAATTTGCAGATTAACGGTTCAACCCAGACATTTAGCAATATCGAAAATTTAACAACTTCTCAAGGAAACGACACCTTGACGCTTGGGTCCAATTTAATGTTTGTTGATGGAAGTGCAGGAAATGACACCTTCAACTTACAGAATGCTCAAGGAACCGTTGGTGTGGTCTTAGCAGATGGAGGAACTGGCACAGATACGGCGTCCTTTGCTCAATCGATCGGTCAAGTGACAATCTCTGCAGGCGGGTCAACGAACGCATTAGGGATATCCGTTTCAGGATCCAGATATGATATTCAAGACTTTGAAACGCTCATCCTATCTAATCAAAATGATACTGTTCAAAGTATTGCTAACTTTGGATCCAGTCTTAATATTCAGTCGGGTCAGGGTAATGACACGATCACAGGTGGAAGCAATAATGACACTTTAGACAGTGGCTCTGGCAACGACATGATATTTGCAAGCCTTGGTTCGGATGCGATTGAAGGTGGGATTGGTACCGATACGCTTTCGTATGCAAATTTGACAAGTACATCAACCGTTGCACTTACTGCAGGTGCGAGCCAAGTAACTGTAGCTGGCACTAATGCATTTACCGACATGCTGACTAATGTTGAATCATTAGTCCTTGGTGGTGGGAGCGACAGTATCAATATAAGCGGTATTAATGGATTAGGGACAGTTGATGCTGGAGGTGGGCAAGACAGTGTTTCGTTCGCCAGTGCTGTGACAACGACAGACGGCGCTAACTTTTCGATCGCATCTTCAAACATAAATCTTGTAAATGTCGAAAATTTTAATGGCAGTGCCCAAGCAGATACCTTAGACTTTGGGAATATTTCCACAGGGATTACTGTTGTAGGGGGTGACGGAAATGACACTATAACGGGCTCTTCTGCTCAAGATATTTTGGAAGGAGGCGCAGGCTCTGACATCATAAATGCTGGAGGAGGAGGAGGCACTATTTTTGGAGGCACTGCCGATGGTGATACGATAACAGGGAGCGCAATGGGCGGAGTGGGTCTGCTCGATACTCTTAGTTATTCAACTCCTTCTTTTAGCAGTACAACGCCGACTACTTCTAATTTCACTGCTACTTTAGACGCAAATACAGGCACTATTTCTGATGGAATAGGTACGGACACCGTAAATCAAGCACAAGGTGCTATAGAAAATTTTGTTTTTGGAAGTGGTAATGACATCGTTAATGTTGATATTGATTTAATTAACGCTGCAGTAGACTCAGGGATAAACCAAATTGACACTGGATTGAACAGTGCATTATCCCCTACAAATAATGGTGATGAAATTAGGCTTACTGGCGACTTGGTAGGAGGAGGAGCAACAAGCATTAATTCATCAGGTATTGGCGCCAATTTTACAGCGACAATGTTTCAAAACATCGAAATACTTGACCTTACTGACGTAACAACGAACGGGAACAATAACCTCCAACTTGATGCCGAATTTCTGAGAAATTGGACGCAAGATGCTGCAACTGGAACAGACGGGAATACTCGTGTATTAAACATATTCGTTGACGCAGATACTACTTTAAGCTTCGGTTCAAACGCTACGCCACCCGCAGGCACAGGCTCAGATTTTTACTTCTATGAGGATGTTGGTGGGACTGCGAGCAACTCTCTAATTGGTGATCTGGTGAATCCAACGTTTCTCGGTAATTTAGACGGCACCCTTACAGGCAACATCCCTACTGGAACAAACTCCCCTGCAGGAGCTCCTGCAAACACAACTTCTGGAACGGTTACCCTCACTGCAAACGATCAATATTCTTTAACATATACTGAAAGTGGTCAGGACGGATTAGCAATAATCATTACAGCAATGGCGTAAATACAACATTAGCAACCCCCACGTACGTTTAAACTAATTCGCATTTACCGACCTTAACCAATTTAAATCATCTCTTTTCTAAAGAATAAGATTGAGCTCGTGTATTCAAAAATTCAAAGGTTGGTAAAATACCCTCTATTTCAATAGTTAGTCGAAGAAAAGTATTATTGCTCATGTCAAAATGGATTCGATGTTAACTGCTTTGAAATGAATAGACATTCTCAATAATTATAGAAAACACATCAATAATATGCAAAACCCACGTAATTTAGCCAATAACACAAAAAATCAGCAATGGACAACGTCAAAAGTTCGGCAAAGTTTTCTTTCTTTTTTCGAGAAAAATGGTCACACAATTGTTGAAAGTGGTTCTCTTATCCCTGCTGGAGATAAAAGTTTATTGTTTACAAACGCTGGGATGGTACCATTTAAAGATGTTTTTCTTGGATTAGAAGCACGAAACTATAACCGAGCCACTACCTCGCAGCGTTGCGTGCGAGCTGGAGGGAAACACAATGACTTAGATAACGTAGGTTATACGGCGCGGCATCACACTTTCTTTGAAATGCTTGGGAATTTCAGTTTTGGGGACTACTTTAAAGAACAAGCAATTTTGTACTGCTGGGAGTTTCTGACCGAAGTTTTAAAACTGCCTCCTGAAAGATTATGGATTACTGTTTTTAAAGATGACTTAGAGACTGAACAAATATGGAAAAATAAAATTGGCATTGACCCTACTCGTTTTTCTCGCTGCGATGAGAAAGATAATTTTTGGTCGATGGGCAACACTGGACCTTGTGGACCTTGTAGTGAAGTTTTCTATGATCACGGACCTGAAGTTGCTGGAGGACCTCCCGGATCGCCCGAAGAAGACGGTGATCGATACGTTGAGGTTTGGAATCTTGTATTTATGCAGTACAACCGTTCTTCCAACGGTTCTCTTTCCCCGCTACCAAAACCATCCGTTGACACTGGCATGGGATTAGAGCGGATAACTGCTGTGCTCGAACATGTATACAGTAACTATGATATTGATTTGTTTCGGCATTTAATCGATTCGGCTCATGAAATAGCACCTGATGCCGACCGCAATGATCCTTCTTTCAAGGTAATTGCCGATCACATTCGTTCGTGTGCGTTCCTAATCACTGACGGTGTTACACCTTCCAATGATGGGCGCGGATATGTGTTACGCAGAATTTTACGTCGCGCAATCCGACACGGGCATAAGCTGGGCATCAAGAAAATATTTTTTCATCTCATGATTTCCCCTTTAGAACAAATAATGGGTAAGACTTATCCACAGTTAAGCCAACAGCAAGAAACACTGGAAAGGGTTATCCGTTCAGAAGAAGAACGCTTTCGAGAATCTTTAGATAATGGGTTACGAATTTTTGAACAAGAGATTGCTTCGCTAAAGGCAAATATTATTTCTGGTGAGATACTCTTTAAACTATACGACACTTACGGATTTCCTGTAGACCTGACTGCCGACATTGCTCGTGAGAGGAATTTAAAGGTGGACCTTAAAGGATTTGAACAATGCATGGAAAAGCAGCGTGATAGAGCCCGCTTGGATAACCAGTTTGTCGGCACTGACACCAATATAACCATTGAAGCAAAAAGCGACTTCGTTGGCTACAGCTCCTTAGAGACTACCTCATCCATCGTACTATTGCTTCAGGACGATAAACACCTTACCCAACTTTGTAAAGGTGAAGAAAGTTTGATCCTATTAGAGCAGACTCCTTTCTATGCAGAGTCTGGAGGGCAAGTAGGCGATGCAGGCACTATTGAAACAGCAAACGGCATTTTTCAAGTGCTCGACACACGCAAAGTATCAAACAAACATCTATGCATAGGCAAAGTAGTAAAAGGCACAATCAATTTGGGAGATGCTTGCCATGCCCGCATCGATATGAAAAAACGCGAAGATATTACGCGTAATCACTCAACAACGCATTTATTACACGCCGCTCTGCGCAACGTACTCGGCGACCACGTACAACAGAAAGGATCGTTAGTTAATTCGAATCATCTCCGCTTTGATTTCTCTCACTTTAGCCCCTTAAGCAACGAAGAGTTAAAAAATATTGAATGGCAAGTTAATCAGCACATCCTAGCTAATCATAACGTTCACACTGAAATAATGCCCTTAAGTGAAGCGCGGTTAAAAGGAGCCATGGCCTTGTTTGGAGAAAAATATGCTGAAGAAGTACGCGTTGTTAGCATTGATGGCTTTTCCATTGAGTTGTGTGGCGGAACCCATGTCCCAGCAACTGGCAACATTGGCTACGTGAAAATAATCATGGAAACGGGCGTTTCAGCGGGTGTTCGTCGCATCGAGGCACTTTCAGGCGAACATGCTTGGAAGTGGATAAGCAAACGCATTGAATCGCAAAATGAATTAGCAAATAAACTCAATACGTCTTCTGATAAGCTCAATGAATATATTATCAATCAAAGTGAAAAAATAAAGTATTTAGAAAAACACGTTGAAACGTTGACGAGCAAACTCAATGCTAATCAAAGCAAAGACATCATCCATGACATTAAACAGGTTAAAGGAGTCAATATCCTTGTCAAGCGTCTCGACAATCAAAGACCTGAAAATCTTCGAGACTTAATGGATAAATTAAAAGTGTCAATTGGGTCTGGAATTATTCTCCTCGCTTCAGTAAACGGGGAAAAAATCACACTTGTAAGCGGCGTAACTGCTGATTTAATTGACAGATACCAAGCAAACGAATGGGTTGATTACGTTGCCTCTCAATTGGGTGGTAAAGGCGGGGGACAAGCGCACATGGCAATGGCAGGTGCTACAAACATTCCTCTGTTGGATGAAGTTTTAGCAAAATCCAGTGATTGGCTGTAAGGTACCGCTCTTCCAAATAAAAAATACCTGTCTTTTGGGAATGGACAAAGAAATTATTTTTGCGTATAAAAAGAAGCAAATAGACGGTTGTAGTACCAACAAAATGTATTTTTAAAATTTGCTTCTTCAAGACGACACAAATGTTGCTCACAACTTTCAGTAACTAACACATCTTCCAAAGCCTTTCTTTTTCGACTAATCTCCAAGTCACTATAGCCTTGGTGCTGTTTAAATTTAGTATAGATTGACTCCAATACACTTTGGGCTGAAGCCACTGGGTGGCGTGTTTTCTCAGAAAGGATAAAAACACCCCCTTTTTTCAACCCAGCATAGATTCTTTTGATTAAATCCAACCGCTTGGCAATAGGCAGAAATTGTAATGTGAAATTCAACAGCACAACATCGGCATCCTTAATAACTACGCTCTCAATATCCTTTTCAACAAAATGCAAGTCATGGTCAACTTGTATAGATGCTAAATTTGCTTTGCAACGTTCAAGCATGGCGTGCGATGTATCAACCGCATAAAACCGATGCTTGCCCGGCAAATGCGACAAAATCATCGTTGACAGTGTCCCCGTTGCACACCCCAGATCATATATTTTCAACCCTCGATCTTTTTCAGTCAACGGCATACACAAATCTATAGTACCAAGCGCAATATCCATATAACCTGGAATGGACCTCAGCACCATATCATCAAAAAAACGAGCAACGTTTTCATCAAATCGAAAACGCTCAGGAATGATTTCGTTAAATAATTCGTCTCTTTCCCTTAACTGTTTCTTCACTCCAAGTTTGGCTCCAAATCTTCCACCACTAATCTGCCATAGTAACGTATATCGTGCGCAGAGTTGTCTTTAAGAATTTGACCGACCGCATAGCGCTCTTCTTCTGTTTCGACTGGAGCACTAACGAGTACATGCCCTTTCCCGAGTTCGATACGAATTAGATCAAACAGCTTCTTTTCACTTCCATTGGCAAAATTTTGCCAAGTGCGCACTAATTTTCCCCAAACTCCGTGATGTTCTCCATCGGGGTCAAGAAAATGCAATCCATCTTCGCCAAATGATTCATCAATATCATCATCATCGAAGCCTGTAGCCCTTAATGCACTCACTGCTTTATCAGCATTAACTCGTGCATCAAAAAATCCCACCACTCGATTTGTAGGATAGACTGAAAAATGCGCATCATCATGTTTTAACATATACACCTCCATTTATTAAAAATTCATATCATCGGCTAAAGATACATTTATAGAGTATCGCTGTTACCGTAAAAAAGCAAGTTTTCTTTCGCTATCGCCCGTAGAAATTGATTGTCCATCCGTTCAATATGTTGGTAGAAGGTGTTCCATTATTAGAGGGCGTTCTATCAGATATATTAAGTATCCAACTACCTATCACAGGCTCCATAAAATGAACATTCGAAGTAAATGTAAAGTTCGCGAGATTCTGATTTAACATCCCTGCAACGGACCTCGCATGCGTTTCGGTAATAATAGAAGTGGATATTGAACTTCCTTGCTCATGAATGAGCTCAATAGTCAGATCAGTCCAATTCGCATGCGGTGAATTTATCACAAGCTCGAGTTGCTCTATCTGAGAAATATTTGAACTTGTAATATTTATCATTGATGCAACTCCTATGATGTCATTATCTGGAATCACTAGGCTGTCCGTTGCCGTTGCCGTTGCCGACAATAAGTTACCCGAAACATTCACCCACGTACGTGCTAAAGAAGTTGCCGCCGCCGCATCAATCCGTCCAAACCCAAAATTATGATTGAATCTAATTCCTGCAATATTCGTAAACCATCCTGAGTCAGAAGGCGATGTTTCAATCGCGCTTCTTGCTAAGATCTCACGTACATCACGCCACGTCAACATAGGATTACTCTGTAGAACTTGAGCAATCACTCCGGAAGCGATAGGCGTTGACGCTGATGTTCCAATGAAGCATCTGGTGTAGTCAATATTGCCAAACTCAAAAAGATTAGTTCCTCTGTTGAACCCGAGTGTCCCAAGAATATCAATAGTCGAAATGAGAATGTCGCTAGCGTCCCCACAATTATTGATACGTGCATTGCCTCCTGGAGCGCTGACCCATAAGTTAGCTCCCCGCTCAGAAAAGTTAGAACGCAAACCCTGCCTGTCCAAAGAACCTATAGCTAACACACCTTTATAATTCGCAAATCCATCGTAATTGCTATTATCAGAACCTAAAGCACCATTACCTGCCGCCCACGTATAAATCGTTCCCAAGCCCCCTCTTCCTCGGCTTAGCCCATCTTCAATTAAACCAGAAAATCCAGAGCTTGCAGGATTAAGTAGTCCATCATCAGGCGGTCCCCAACTATTATTAGAAACAGCGACCTCGCTAATATTTCTTGTCATTGAAAGAAACAAATTTTGATCTGTCTGATTGTCAATAAAGTTATACGACTGTATGTTTGCATCGGAGGCAACGCCATTAACCCCAAAAAGATTATTTTCTGCTCCAATTAACCCCGCAACTGATGTTGCATGTGATCCAGCATTTGTTATAAAGGGTTGAACACCTTCAACATCTCTTGTAAGATCAAAATGCCCGTTGCCTGCAGTATTGTTAATAATATCGCAATGCCCCACCTGCACTGACACATCAACGACTCGAACAACCACTCCTACTCCCGTACACGCCCCAGCCCCGCAAATACTACTTGAAGCATTAACGCCAGCGTTCGAGTCCAAATGCCATTGCCGTGACACATAATTGGGAGCACTATACGTAGAACAAAATTCTAAATTTCTTGTATTTGCCACCGAGTCTATGCTATCCGTGCCACTGGTGTCACCACCTATGCCCGAAGACCCAGACCCTCCTCCACAAGCTCCAATGAGTAACAGCAAGAACATTAAAACAAAAAGCCTTGAAATATTCATATTGGTAATTATATTGAATTTGAGAGGTTATTTATTCATGATGTTGAGAAACATACGAAATTAAATGCTTTCTCTATTAGCGAAGTACGCTCACTTAAAAGAAAAAAGATTGTTTAAAAACAGGAAAAATAATGGAAAAATTTACAACAACCGTGCAAAAAGCCTTGATGGATGCTCAATCATTGGCGAATCAACAAGACCATGCCTATATTGAAGCAGCTCACCTATTGACGACTCTTTTGCATAATGAAAATGGCGTTAAGAATTTAGTCACACTTGCCCAAGGAAATATTGATGCACTTAACCAAGAACTCAAAGGAATCATGCTTAAGTTTGCAAAAGTATCGGGTAACGCGGTGCAATTACAAATCAGCAGCTCTCTAAAAAGCATTCTATTAAATGCTGAAAAGCTCAGTAAAAAGGCTGGTGACCAGTATCTATCTAGCGAATGGATACTATTGTCCATGCTTCATTCAAACGATTCGGTAAGTACTGCTTTGAAAGAAGCAGGATTGAGTGAAAAAAACCTAAAAAACTCCATTGAAAATATACGTGGATCAAAAACAGTGGATGATCCTGCATCAGAAAGTCAACGCGACGCTTTGGAGAAATATACCATTGACATGACCAATCGTGCAAAAGAAGGAAAACTAGATCCTGTAATAGGTCGTGATGATGAAATTCGACGAACCATCCAAGTGTTACAACGACGTACAAAAAACAATCCTGTGCTCATCGGTGAACCTGGCGTTGGTAAGACCGCTATCGTTGAAGGACTAGCTCAACGTATTGTGAATAACGAAGTCCCCGAAGGGCTGCGCAATAAGAAGCTATTGTCGCTTGACTTAGGCGCGCTTTTAGCTGGAGCAAAATACCGTGGAGAATTTGAGGAGCGCTTAAAAGCAGTGCTCAAAGACATTCAAGAAGATGATGGGCAAATTATTCTTTTTATCGATGAGCTACACACCATGGTCAATGCTGGTAAAGCGGAAGGAGCTATGGACGCAGGAAACATGCTTAAACCCGCACTAGCACGTGGTGAGCTGCATTGTATTGGCGCAACGACATTAGATGAATATCGTCAATACATCGAAAAAGATGCAGCACTCGAGCGACGCTTTCAAAAAGTATTGGTTGATGAACCTGATACTGAAGATACTATCGCAATTTTACGAGGATTAAAACAACGCTATGAAGTACACCATGGAGTACAAATTACTGATCCTGCTATTATTGCAGCAGTTACATTATCGCAACGATACATAGCCGATCGATTTTTACCCGATAAAGCCATTGATTTGATTGATGAGGCTGCGGCTCGATTGCGTATTGAAATCGACTCAAAACCAGAAGAAATGGATCGACTACAACGCCAAATAATTCAATTAAAAATAGAAGAGCAAGCCTTAAGTAAGGAGAATGATAGTGCTTCAAGAAAGCGATTGAAAGAAATCACTCAACGCATTGGTGAGATGGAAAAAAACTATGCCCACCTTGACGAAAAATTGAAATCAGAAAAAGCATTCCTTGAAAGCGCTAAAAACACAAAAGAGTCCTTAGAAAAGGCACGAATTTCTCTTGAAAAAGCGCAAAGAAACAACGATTACGGAAAAGCTTCTGAACTTATGTATGGGACAATTCCTGCATTGGAAAAGCAACTAGAATCTGAAGAAAAGAACGACACAAGCACACTAGAACTGCTTAGCCGTGAGGTAACGGAAGATGCCATTGCAGAAATAATAGAGCGTTCGACAGGCATTCCAATTCAACGATTAGTAGCGCCTGAGCAAGAGAAGCTTTTACAGATGGAAAGCTATTTGAAAAAATATGTTGTTGGTCAAGAAAAAGCCATCCAAGCAGTATCAAATGCTGTGCGACGCGCTAGGGCTGGATTATCTGACCCGAATAGACCAAATGGCTCATTTTTGTTTTTAGGCCCCACTGGTGTGGGAAAAACGGAGTTAACCAAAGCCCTCGCTATGTATCTGTTTAATTCTCGTGATACTATGGTTCGCATTGATATGTCAGAGTTTATGGAAAAACATTCCATTGCACGTCTTATAGGCGCACCCCCTGGCTATATTGGTTTTGAAGAAGGCGGATTTCTTACAGAAACCGTGCGTCGAAAACCCTATTCTGTTATTTTGTTTGATGAGATTGAAAAGGCGCATCCCGATGTGTTTAACTTGCTTTTACAAGTGCTTGATGATGGACGATTAACCGATGGACACGGCAGAACAGTTAATTTCAAAAATACTGTGATTATTATGACATCAAACCTTGGCACTGAAAGCACCCAAGAGGCAAACCCTACAGATCTAAAGGGTATTGAAGATCGCGTGATGGAAACGGTACGTCAATTTTTCCGCCCAGAGTTTATCAATCGAATTGATGATGCGGTTGTATTCCACAGACTTAAAC
Organism: uncultured Thiomicrospira sp.; assembly: GCA_965195345.1. Taxonomy (GTDB): domain Bacteria; phylum Pseudomonadota; class Gammaproteobacteria; order CAKMZV01; family CAKMZV01. The sequence goes on from OZ239628.1 coordinate 168,193, forward strand.
GTGAAGACATTCGCAAAATAGCGGCATTGCAAATTGATGCTTTGTCTGAACGATTAGAAGCGCAGAATATGTTTTTAAAAGTTGATGATTCAGTTCTGGACCATTTAGCAGAGAAAGGATATGACTCCGTTTATGGAGCAAGGCCGTTAAAAAGGGTTATTCAAAATGAACTTGAGAATGCGCTTGCAGAAAAAATTCTTGAAGCCTCTGTTTCTCCTTCTGAAACCATTCATGTATCCTTTGACGAGAAAGATATGCGAATTCTTATAACGACTGGTTAAGCATTTCTGCTGAGTTTGCTGCGGTGATATAGTCTGGCAGTGTACAATAACATTGTGGTGCTGACCCTTTACGATGATAGTCTGTAAACCCCGCCAGGTTCGAAAGAAAGCAACGGTAGCAGGCAAACCATGCGCTAAAGTTCAGTTGGCATCACTTTTATTAGGGGGGACATGCAAACACTTCAGTTATTCCATTTTTGCATTCTATGCGATAAACCATGCGCCGAGCTTGACTTGTGCGACGATTGCTCTGCGAGCTTACCGTGGGCAACATACCTAATTTCGCCTCCTCCACCTGGAATTAATGAGCTACAGCCTCTTTTTTTCATGCAAGAGCCTATCAATAAATGGATTCACCAACTCAAATATAACCGTCGTCTAATGTTTGCGCGTTTGATGGCTCAATTGATGTTGCGTGAGTTAACGGTTAATCCTGCGGTAGAGGCGATTGCGGCGATACCCTTGCATCCCGATAGAATAAGACATAGAGGCTTCAATCAAGCATTAGAAATATCAAAAATCATAACTAAATCTTTAGAAATAGTGCCCTTAGATAATCAGCTTGAACGGGTAAAAAACACCCTTCCTCAAGTAAGCCTCAAATCAAAGTTACGTAAAAAAAATATGTCTGACGCTTTTAAAAGCAACTTAGACAACGACTTGTCTGGTCTTATTCTCATCGACGATGTAACAACCACTGGATCAACCGCTTCTTCTTTAGCACACTGTATTCGTAAAGAGAACCCCGGAATCTACTTGCAACTTTGGACAATCGCACATTCCGACTCTGGTTAAATTAGCAAGCGTTGCAAAAATTCTTAATTGATTTTAAGCTACTTAAATTGAGATACGTTATATTGTAGTTTCCCTGTCAATGGGTTGATACGCGCTTCGGTATAGTTGTTTATGTCACCCTTCCCATCACCTACCAATTGAGAAGGACATTCTTTCCCATCCAATCCACATCGATAATTATGAGCTTCTGGGCGGGGGTCACAAAAAAACCCATCCTTATTTCGCGTTGCTTCATTTATTTCGAGTAGCAACTGTGCATTAAAAAAAGTATCTTCATCCAACTCTAATCCAGATTCTTTTGTATACTCAGCGAGCATCAATATATATCCAGTAATTCCCATATAACCAGCGTCCCCGATATCTGGATGATTAGGTCTGAAAAATGGCATCGCTCGACGAATATAGTCAAACATTGTTAATGCATACGGCCAATAATTTGATACCGTTTTAATGGGCATTGGCCCGCCATCATCGCTCAAATTCAAATCACCTCCTGTAAGGGGGAGATAATGCCCATTGCCTTCTCCAAACTCACCATGACATTCACTACAGTATTTTAAATAAAGTTTTTCTCCATCCCTAATCTTCATCCCTACGTTAGGGCCTGGCAATCCACTACCATCTCCTAACACATCAATATTCCAAGGTTCAATGGCTGCTTCAACAATTGGCTTGCCAAATCCGTAACTGTTGTGTTCGCTGCTCCATTCTTTTTTCACTGACTGATGCACTTCGATAAATGCAGGTGGCACTCGACACTGTCTCGAATGTTTTTCTCCAGCAACTTCTGCGGAATAGGGGTTATTCGAATCAGCTTTTTCTTGGCGTGTGTCTTTATTTTTACTCGGATGTAGATAGGCTCCTTCAGGGACTTCCTCGCTAAAACTAGGCACTGCCATAAAAATAGTACAGGTCAATACCAACAATCTACCAAAAAGGAAATTAAATCGCATATCAGTACTGAACATTCTGTACTTCTCCCTTACGTGAGCTATCCCAAGGATGGATGCGCCATGTAACCATGGCATTGCGATGATAAACAGGATTAGTGCCTCTTATACGTCTGAGCTGAGGCATTGTTGGCTGAGTATAACCTGTCTCATCAGTTGCTCGACTCATAAGCAACAACTCCTCGCCTTCCCATTCAAACTCGTACTCAAATCGCACCCATGCTTTATCCAGAATGGGACTGGTTATTCTCGCTTGAGACCAATTTTCCCCTCCATTGAAAGAAACATCAACAACGGCTACTTTACCTCTCCCTGACCATGCTAAACCTTTTAGAACATATCTACGTGGTCCGTCCATTTTAAAATCTGGTGAAGGATATGTGATAACCGAGTTTGCTTCACAATACCAAGTAAATTGAGCAGCCTTTCCATCAGCATATAATTCCGTGTACTTTGACGTTTCTTCTCGATGCTGCAATGGCTCGTTGGTCACTTTTAAGCGACGTAAAAACTTTATCCACATGTTTCCTTCGCAACCTGGAACAACTAAGCGCATGGGATAGCCTTGCTCTGCACGCAGTCCTTCACCATTCTGCGCATAAGCCACTATGCAATCATCCATAGCAATTGACATAGGAATGGAGCGGCTCATTCCCGAGGCATCTGCCCCTTCGGCAATAACCCACTTTGCACTTGGATCCACACCAGATTCTTTTAACAATACGGATAATTTAACACCTGTCCACTCACAGCAACTCATCATGCCATGTGTCCATTGCACCGAGTCAACTTGCACACCTTTCCACTCAAGCGCACCATTGGCTGGGCATTCAAGAAAATGTATACGTTGTATGGCAGGAAATTTTTTTAGATCCTTAACCGAGTAAATCAATGGCTGGCTTACCAAGCCATGAACAACCATACGATGCTTTGTTGGATCAATTTCAGGCGTGCCTCCATGAAAACGCTCAAAATGTAATCCATTCGGCGTAATAATTCCATGCAACTGATGAACTGGACAGAATGAAATGGAGGCATAACGATCTGGAGTCAGCCAATCAAGCGAGCGCCTTTTAACTTGTGATTCAAACGAGACTGGTCTTCCATAGGGTCTCGTAAGCACCCCGTAGCCCAAAGTGGTCCGTGACGCAGGTATTTCAAGCGGATCAACGTGCGCATCTTTGCCATTGTACATACTGGTATCTGGCTTGTATTGTGCGCGTCCAATCTTACTAAACAACACCCCACTGACAAGCATTGCTCCATTCTTTATCAGCGCTCGTCTCGACAAACCTGTTTTTTTTTCTTCACCTTTAGGAGTCACACTTCTCTCCATTAGCTATTGGGTACTATAAAAGTCAGCGATAAATTCAATCTCTTCATCGGTAAGAGGCTGCGCAAACAGTTGCATCGTGGCACTCACTCGCTCACCTGATCGGTACGCTTTCAAAGCATTGACAAGATATTGTTTATTTTGTCCGATTAATTTGGGATATTCAGGTATTAAACTATCACCATTATTGGCATGACACCCCACACATATCTGCGGCACTTCCAAGGCAAATGCCTGACCCATAATAAGAGCCGTAACAATAACAAGAATCTTGGCGTTCATAATTGCGAGTAGTACTCAGCCAATGCCACAATATCACTATCAGTCAACCCAATAAGAATAGCATTCATTTCTGAAGATTTCCTTCTTCCATCTCTATAGGCATACAAAGCGTCTATTAGATACTTTTTATGTTGCCCCGCAAGGTGTGGATAAGAAGGTATAGAGGAATAGCCATCCACTCCATGGCACGCCTGACAAATTGCCGCTTTTGCCGGCTTGATGTTCTCAGCAAAAGCTAATGAGAAGAATGCATGGTATATAAGCAATGAGCCTAATAAAAATAATCGATGGACTTTTGTCATAAAAAATGTTCTCGTATTCTGTAGCGAAACAGCAAATACATTATATCGAAGCAATATAAGACAAATAAGCACGTATATACAGATTAGATAGTACTTCCTTGTACCATCAAATTTGTTGTCAAATACAATAGATAGACATACGCTTTGTAAGTGCTTTAATATTGGTACATTTAGCGGCACACAATTGCATTTCCCATATGCATCGCCCACCGCATTACTCGCGTTATTACCCTATGCTGTACTATATTCTAAAAATATCGGACCAAATTTCTGGCATAAGAGGAATAAATGTCTCCAGATATGTCTGTTCTTTTGTATAATCTCGCCCCCGATAGACATAAGGCTATTAATTAAATAACCTACAAGCACGTCTACCAAACTTTTAAATTGCAACTGAAGAATACAGGTTCACCATGAATCCAATTATAAAATCCATTGAAACAGAACAGCTCCGCACAGACTTTCCAAAGTTTTCACCTGGCGATACCGTTGCGGTTGCAATGCGTGTTCGCGAGGGCGAACGCGAGCGCATACAAACTTTTGAAGGGGTGGTCATTGCTAAACGTAATCGCAGTATAAACAGCGCTTTTACTGTCCGCAAACATTCTTACGGAGAAAGTCTTGAAAGAGTCTTTCAGACGCATAGTCCTCTAATTGAAAGTATTAAAGTACTCAGAAGAGGCGCTGTACGTAGAGCTAAACTTTACTACTTGCGTAAACTTCATGGTAAGTCTGCAAGAATTAAAGAAAAAATATAGATCCCGTTCTAAGCAAATATATTTAGCCTTCCCGCAAACGGGGAATGTTGAAATATTCCGTATAATTTGGTTATTATCTCTTAGTCTCTTGAATCCTTCTAAAAGGTCTCTGTTATGTTCATAAAAAAATTTATAAAAAGTTTACTCCTATCTTCTGTATTGATTGCTCCAGCCTTTGCCGTCGAATTAGCTCCTACATCAGAACAACAAAAAATTCAAAAGGCACTTGAAGGTGTCATGGAAAATACGCACCTAGTAAAAGTCTATCTTTCTGATTTGCCAAATTTCTTTATCCTCCAAATTGGTGGGCAAACCGCTATGATTAGCAAAGACGGAAAATTTCTAATTGATGGCGATGTTATTGACTTAGATAATAGAAGAAGCTTATTAAAAGGTGTGCATACAGCTTTCGTAGACAAGCAAATCAATGACATACCAGATGACCAAAAAGTCACGTTCAAAGCAAAAGACGAGTTAGCAGCCATACATGTTTTCAGTGATATAGATTGCGGTTACTGTCGCAAACTGCACAACGAAATAACAGCGTTAAACGATGATGGGATTACTGTACATTACTTAGCTTTTCCTCGATCAGGACCAGATACAAAGTCTTGGAAAAAGAGCGAAAATGTTTGGTGTGCTAAAAACAAGCAGAACGCTATGACTGATGCTAAACAAGGAAAGTCAACATCTTCTTTCCCTCAATCGGAAAACTGTTCAGTTGATATTGCAATGCAATATGAGCTTGGTCAAAAAATTGGTGTGCGTGGTACGCCTTCAATTATCATGCCTAACGGCGAAATGGTGCCAGGGTATCTTCCTGCTACTCAACTAGTTGCCAAAATTTTAAGCACCCCTCCTCAGTAAAGTAGCTTCCTATGCGACCTGTGCTGCAGCTGGAGCTGGACTTTCTCAGCCCGCACCAGCGTAACACCGCACAAGAAGTTTTAGGAAAATGCATACATTGTGGATTCTGTAATGCTACGTGTCCAACCTATCGCATCCTTGGAGACGAATTAGATGGTCCTCGAGGAAGAATATACCAAATTAAAAATGTCTTAGAAGGCACTTCTGTTTCTGCTTCTTTTCAACACCACCTTGATCGATGTCTTACCTGTAGAAATTGTGAGACGACTTGTCCCTCAGGCGTTGAATACGGGAAACTATTAGACATAGGAAGACATATTGCTCGTAAAAAAGGCCCCCCTGCGCTTTGGCACCGCCGATTATTGGAATGGCTCGTTCTAGTATTTTTACCGTACCCCAATAGATTAAAACCCTTCCTTCGCATTGCACAGTTTTTCTCACCCGTATTGCCCAAAAAGCTATCTCAGAAAATTCCTTTAATTGGCGAAAAGAAACGCAACTTAACGCCTCTAACCACAGGCAAAAGAAAAGTTTTAATTCCTGGAGGATGCGTTCAATCATTAGTCCAGCCCAATACTGTCGATGCCTGCATACGTATATTCAATCGGTTTGGCGTACATACCGTCACCAATCCCAATCAATGTTGCGGAGCAATTGCACAACATCTTGGATCGGTTTCACTCGCAGAGAAACAAATGGTAGCCAACATATCGATTTGGGAAGAGGCTTTGGAGAATGGTGTAGAAAACATCATCATAACCGCTTCAGGATGTGGAGTCACCGTCAAAGAATATCCACATTTGTTAGCAGATACCATCCACAAAACGCGGGCACAGAAAATAAGCGACGCGACTCTTGATATGTGTGAGTGGCTAAACCCCTCTATGGTTAAAGAACGATTCAACGATCAGCTTCCTCTACTTAAGGTTGCATTTCAATCCCCATGCAGCCTTCAACATGGACAAAAAATCACTGGGAAAATTGAAGCACTGCTTCAGGCAGTGAACTGCGAATTATTACCTATTAAGGATGCGCATTTATGTTGTGGATCTGCTGGAACGTACTCATTATTTCAACCAGATTTATCCGATCAACTACTCATGAGCAAAGTATCAAACTTACAAGAAACACAGTGCGACTTAATCGTTACCGCGAACGTCGGCTGTCATCTATCACTTCAAGCACGCTCAAGCGTACCTGTTAAGCATTGGATTGAAGTAATAGATGAACGGTTAAAGCAGGCATAATCGTTTTATCTGTTAATCTTTTCTATTTCAGAAGGAGACAATTCGTCTAAGAACTTCTCTCCCTGTTGTCTTGCTGTTTGCCTTTATTCTATACATCCATAATAAAAGGATGTGAAATGAAAAAGCTACAAAATAAACAAGAAGGCTTTAGCCTTATAGAAATTGCTATTGTATTAGTTATTATTGGCGTGCTAGCAGGCGCTGTAGTTAAGGGAGTAGCTCTCATAAATGACGCAAAGCTCTCAAAGGCGGAACAAGCCATTCAATCAATATCAACCGCTTATTTAACTTACTTGCGCTCGTATTCGGCCCCTCCCGGTGATGATAGCGTAGCAAACGAACGTTTTAACATAACCAACGCTAATGGCAATGGAGACACCGTTATCAGTTCAGAAGAGTCTAACAATGCTTGGTTGCATTTACGAAATGCAGGATTTATGACTGGCTCTGGAAGCCTTGCCCCTTTACACCCATGGGGAAGCGCCTACAACCTTATACACAGCGTCGTATTCGCACGGAATGCGTTGTGCTTAAACGCAGTACAAGGTGATCAAGCGAGCATTCTTGATAACAGATTAGACGATGGACGACCAAATTCAGGAACTATTCGATCAGACAACGCTCTGCACACCGCCTATGACGCATCCACAAACTATAATGTTTGTTCTCCGTTATAAAGAAGAAAAAAGCGGGATTTTGTTAAAAATCCTTTTTGACAAGGCTATTCTCTTTTGTGCCAACGGCTATGCCTGATTAAAAACGACACTCTGAATCAAATGCAAGGCGATATTTGATCCTGTGTGATCATCAATTTCGCGTACGCACGTTGGACTGGTAATATTAATTTCGGTTAAAAAGTCACCAATAACATCCAATCCTGCAAAGTAAATGCCTTTATCAACAAGATCTTTCCCAACCTGATCACAAATCCATTTGTCTCGTGCGCTCAATGGCTGGACAACACCTACGCCCCCAACAGCTAAATTGCCACGAAAGTCGTCACCTGAAGGGATGCGAGCCAAAACATGCTCAACAGGTTTCCCATTAATTAGTAATATCCGCTTGTCACCAGCTGTTATCTCAGGCAAGTACTTTTGAGCCATCACGCTACGTTGTTGCTGAAGAGAAATTGTATCCAATATGACCTGCGTATTTGGATCGCCTAAGCGCACTCTAAAAATTGAGTCACCACCCATTGAATACAAAGGCTTCAATACAATATCTTCGTGCATATGCAAAAATTCTAAAAGAACCGATTTTTTCCTACTTACACAATGGGCGGGGCAACATTGGGGGAAATCGAGAGCGTATAATTTTTCATTGCAATTGCGAATCGATGAAGGGCGGTTTATTACGCGCACCCCTGTTTTTTCAACCTTTTCTAATAAATAAGTAACGAGTAGATATTCACTGTCAAACGGTGGATCATGACGAATAAACACAAAATCCATTTCTGAAAGCGACATGCTTTGTAATTCTGATACTCGCACCTCAGAAAACGCTATTGGAGTTGCAACCTCAATACGCGCCACATCAGCAAGCACTTCATCGTTCAATAAGCGCAATGATGCGGGGGTTGAATAATAGCAGGTACATCCGCTTTGCTGACCCGCTAATATCATAGCCAAAGTGGTGTCTTTTTTCTTGTTAAGGCGATCCAAAGGATCCATCAGAAAAAGAATTTTCTTCATGCTTTTTGCGTGATCTCTAAAGCAGCAGCAGCAGCGGCAAGCCTTGCAACAACACCATATATGTAAAATCGGTTTTTTTCACTTGCAAGCGTATTCATACAAACCATTGGCTCCTTCAAAGCCAGAGGACTAAAATGCATTCCGGGAGAGTTGAGACTTTCGTCAGCGCCTTTATTCTTATGAATTCGATAAAAGCCACCAACAACAAAATGATCGATCATATAAACCACCGGCTCGGAAACATTACCATCTCCAACCGTTTCTACACTATAAACCCCTTCTTGCAATAGTACTTCATTGATACTAACACCTTCTTTTCCGACTTTCATTTTATTACGTTTCTTGCGATTGAGCTGCTTAACTTCGCTGGCGCTACGGATTGCAACTACGCCCATTCCATAAGTGCCCGAAGTGGCTTTCATCATTACATAGGGTTTTTTACTAATGCCATATTCGGTGTATTTGCTTTGTGTTTTTTGCAGTAGTGCGTCCACTTCGTGTTCAAGTTGTTGTGTCGTTTCAGCACTATCCAAATCAATTTTGACGCCTTCATCAGGCGACATTGGCGTAACCAGCCATGGATCAATTCCCAGCATGTTTGAAAAAGATTCAGTAATCTCCTGATATGCTTTGTAGTGCCCTTGCTTAGTTCTTTTGTGCCACCCAAGCTCAAAGGGTGGAATAACATGCTGCCCGTCAAGCCCTTTAAGTAAATTGGGAGCGCCTGAGGATAAATCATTATTTAAGACGATTGCACAGGGCACAAAATCATTATCTACATATAAGTAATCTTCTCTAATGACTGGAAAGATAGTTATGGATTTCCCTCCCTCAAGATCTATTACTCGAGGTTCTTTTACCTCTGGGTCAATGCTACCAATTCGAACGCGAAACCCTGCTTGCGCTATCAATGTGTAAAGTCTAAATAAACTTTCAAGATAGAAGGCATTTCTTGTGTGGTTTTCTGCAATAATTAAGACTTGATGCGCACGCGGACAATACCTTAGTATTGCATACTCTAATGCAGGTAAGCACAGTGGTTCTGAATCAACATGCAAGTTATTGAATCCGGCTGGAAACAAATTAGTGTCCACAGGAGCGACCTTAAAGCCTGCGTTCCTAATATCGACAGAAGTGTAGAATGGCGCAGGATTTAATAACCAATGCCTATGCAACCAATACTCTATGTCTAATTGTCTATTGAAGAATATTTTTTCTAATTCGAGAAGGGGACCTTTGAGAGACGTTTGGAGATTAGGGACGATCATGGGTGGAATGTTTTTATTAGTCTTATGATTAAGCGTGACATTATAAGCCAAGATAGATTGCTTAACGCTTGTATGCTGGTTGATTTAAAGGCAAATGTTGAGTTACTTGATGAAGTTGATTCAACCAACTCTACGGCATTGTCAAATAAAAAAGATACTCATCTATTGGTTGCGACCCGTCAAACGCAAGGAGTTGGTCGGAGAACAAACCGATGGAACTCACAACCTGGGGATGTGATATTGTCGTATTCTTTTATGTACTCTTCACCTCCACCCAGCCATTTTTCTTTAAATGTAGGCGTGGCAATCAGTGAAAGTTTGCGCCGTCTCGGAGGCAAGGAGCTGCTTATTAAGTGGCCTAATGACTTAGTGTACTCTCTCGAGAGCACACTAATCAAAGTTGGCGGAATTTTGATAGATGTAGCCTCTCAACAAGAGAAGTTTCTTTGGGTTGTTGGTGTGGGGATTAATGTCACCACATCACCTGGGCTTCGACAACTACATATCGACGCCCCTCTTGAACGTATAATCGCTCATGTGGCCAAAGCCATTGAAGATGCTCCGCATGAATTCGATATAAATCGATTCAATGAATTCAATGCCTTACAAAATAAACGCATCACTTTTATAAATCCTAAAGGAGAAACCATTTCAGGGCGTGCACGCTCCATCGGTAAAGACGGAACTCTAGGAATAGAAATATCAAAAAAAATGCATTTTTTTAACAATATCCACTCAATCCGCTTACATGAAACTACTAATTGATTTAGGGAGCGGTAGTTTGAAATGGTGCCTATCAAGCGACATCAACGCCATTAACCGCACATCTTTGGATGCGTTTATAGAAACCATGCAATCATTTGATGATGTTGAGCATGCTTTTATCAGCAGTGTAAGAAACCAAGATCAAACATCTACCTTAGTTCATTTTCTAAAACAACGGATTGACTTTGTTGAAAACTTAGCGCCCAACAAAGATATTCTTGATTCTGCGTACAACAATATTACCCACCTCGGCATTGATCGATGGTTGTGTATGGTTGGTGCTATGGAACAAGCGCCCTGTCTTGTAATAGACGCAGGAACGGCAATAACTATTGACTATATTGATCTCATCAATAATCGTCCCTTTCACGCCGGTGGCTGGATTTTACCTGGGCATACATTGATGTTAGAAACACTTCTCAATCAAACCAATCTCAGCGAAAAGCCACGTGACAATTCAACATTTTGGGGAAATGACACTCAAAGTTGTATGTACAACGGCATAGAAAATTCATATACAGCGATTATAAATCATGCCCAAAAACAAACAAACACGCCGATCATTCTAACTGGAGGCGATGCACCAAAACTTTTCAATGCTTTATCAAATCAAAATAATCATCGCCTGAATCAAATGGAAGAGCAACCTTCTCTCATTTTTTCAGGGATGTTAAAAACGATACTATTTGCAAATCAATAACAGCTAAATCCTCATCCTCTGCACCAAATTTTACTCGTGAAACTTGTCAATAACGTACATAAACGACGGTTACAAGGACCATCCTTGTCAACGAGACTGTGTTAAATTCCCCTCTGTATATTTTTTTGTGGAATGCTTCATTTATTCATGCCATATCAAGCTAAAATAATGCTATTAGAATACTTGTATATCATTCATGTCTGACACTCCAAGTTTTTCAAATTTATGCCGCCCTATTATTGAAGAAATAGGTCAAGTCCTTGTTCATCGTAAGTGGCTTTTAGCATCTGCTGAATCCTGTACCGCAGGGTGGTTTTCTAAAGCATGCACAGACTTGCCTGGCAGTTCAGCGTGGTTCGAATGTAGTATTTCGTGCTATAGCAATTATTCTAAACGTGAGTGGCTAGGCGTCCGCCACGCAACAATTGATCATTTTGGCGCGGTCAGCGATGAAGTCGTCGCAGAAATGGTTCAAGGTTTGCTTAGTAGATCGCGCGCATCCATTGGTGTAGCCATTAGTGGCATTGCTGGTCCAAATGGAAATACAGAAGATAAGCCAGTAGGTACTGTTTGTTTTGCATGGCGAACAAAAGACGGGTTTAATGTTACTCAGCGAACGCGATTTGACGGTTCACGCACCGATATTCGCCAACAATCCATCTTCTACGCGCTAAGCGGGATTAAACAAATTCTCAACTCAAAGGAAAATTAATGAACGAAGATAAAAAAAGAGCATTAGAGGCCGCATTAAAGCAAATTGAAAAACAATTTGGCGCGGGTTCTGTCATGCGTATGAAAGATGAGGCAATGGAACATCACAGCATTAAAGCTGTATCAAGTGGTTCTATAAGCCTTGATGCTGCCCTCGGTATAGGTGGTTATGCATGTGGACGTATCGTTGAAGTATTTGGCCCTGAATCTTCTGGAAAAACGACTCTCGCATTACACGCTATTGCTGAAGCTCAAAAAAATGGTGGCACCGCTGCGTTTATCGATGCAGAGCACGCTCTTGATCCAGTCTATGCCCAAAAGGTTGGCGTGAATCTGGACGATTTGTTGGTATCTCAACCAGATACTGGTGAACAAGCATTAGAAATAACCGACACCCTCGTTCGTTCTGGCGGTATCGACATGATCGTTATTGATTCTGTAGCTGCCTTAACACCTAAAGCAGAAATTGAAGGCGATATGGGAGATTCTCATATGGGTTTGCAAGCTCGACTAATGAGTCAAGCATTGCGCAAACTAACGGCTAACATAAAACGTACCAACACCATTGTTATCTTCATCAACCAAATTCGCATGAAAATTGGCATCATGTTTGGCAGTCCAGAAACCACAACGGGTGGAAATGCCTTGAAATTTTATGCGTCCGTTCGCCTTGATATTCGTCGATTTGGTGCAGTCAAGCGCGGAGATGAAATCGTAGGTAATGAAACGCGCATTAAAGTTGTAAAAAATAAATTAGCCCCCCCATTTAAGCAAGTCGAATTAGAAATCACCTACGGGGAAGGCATCTCAAGAATGGGAGAAATAATCTCTCTAGCAGTGGAACACGATATCATTGAGAAGGCTGGGGCTTGGTATAGTTATAAGGGCGAGCGCATTGGACAAGGTAAAGAAAAAGCCAAAGCATTCCTTCAAGAAAACGCAGAGATGGCTTCAGAAATTGAAAGCACAATACGGACGTTACTTCTGCCCAAAAAACCAACCTCTTAAAGGGAAAGAGTGGTTGGGGACATCGAGGCAGATCGCCTTAAAAAAAAATGGCTAAACATGCTTGCTCGCCGAGATCATTCAGCAGGTGAATTGCGTAAGAAATCGCTGGAATTTTCCACCGACCTTGTTGAAAAAACATTAAAAGAATTTTCTGATAAAGGGTGGCAAAGTGATGCCCGTTTTACATCCGCTTTTATTCGATATCGTTTTGAGCAAGGCAAGGGTATCAAACTAATTCGCTATGAATTGAAAAATAGAGGCATCAGTGAAGATTGCATTGATGAAGCATTGGAACAGTTTCCTCGCGAGTCTTGGAAATCTCAATGCGAGCGAGTCTATTTGAAAAAGTTTCCCACGCCACCAAAAAACTATCAAGAAAAGCAAAAAAGAAGACTCTTCTTGGCTAATCGAGGTATTGATCTCGACCTTATTAGAGAAGTTGTTAAATGAGTACTCTGCAGCCTTTCGTCCATCTGCGCGTTCACTCAGAATTTTCCATTGTTGACAGTACCATTCGCATAAAAGAACTTATTCAAACATGCGTAGATAATGCTTTTCCCGCGGTCGCCCTGACCGATGAAATGAATTTATTTGCGATGGTTCGCTTCTACCGCGAAGCAATTAAAAAAGGCATAAAACCTATTATTGGAGCTGATATATGGATTAAAAAAGGCGATACCATACAAGGACGCATCACTTTGCTTGTTCAAAATATAGACGGCTTTGTCAATCTTTCCAAAATTCTCACACAAGGGTTGTCAGAAAATCGTATAGATGGAAAGCCTTGTGTTTATGAAGAAACCGTTCTTTCGCATGCCGACTCGCTGATTGCATTAGTTGGTGGATATCAAAATCCATGGATGAAACTTTCCACAAGTTCTCTTGCAAAACAATTATTACCTTGGCAAGCCGTCTTCAAAGACAACCTTATTCTTGAAATTCAGCGCGTTGGGCGAGTGGATGAAAATAGCTGGATAAATAACGTTCTTGCTATTTCTCATGAATTAAAAATTGCAATTGTTGCCACTAACGACGTTCGATTTATGTTTGGTACGCCTTCCGACTTTGATGCGCATCAAGCCCGTGTAGCAATAAATATGGGCGAACGACTTGGTTCTGACACGCTGGAAGAGCTCTATACAAAAGAGCAATATTTAAAATCTTCCAAACAAATGAATGCACTGTTTGCCAAAATGCCTCAAGTGTTGAGCAACACTTGGGAGCTTGCCAAACGGTGTAACCTAGTCCTTTCTCTTGATGAACCGAAGCTACCAATCTTTCCTACCGAGAATAATCAGTCTGAGTCGGATTTTTTGATCAGTGAAGCAAAAAAAGGGTTACAAAAGCGTTTTGTTGAACTCAATCTAAATGAAGATGCACAACAAACATATGAAGCGCGCCTTGAAACCGAATTAAATGTCATTATCGGCATGGATTTTCCTGGCTATTTTTTAATCGTCGCAGATTTCATTCGTTGGTCACGTGAGCAAAACATTCCCGTTGGCCCTGGCCGTGGCTCAGGAGCGGGTTCATTGGCTGCTTACGCTTTAGGCATAACTAACATCGATCCGATTCCATACAACTTGCTATTTGAACGCTTTTTGAACCCTGAACGAGTTTCTATGCCAGACTTTGATATTGACTTTTGCATGGAACGGCGCGATGAAGTGATTGAATACGTGACGAATCGATATGGCAATAATCAAGTTGCCCAGATTATCACGTTTGGCACAATGGCAGCTAAAGCGGCTATTCGCGATACCGCTCGGATAATGTCTTTATCTCCTATGGCCGGAGATCGCATTGCTAAAATGATTCCTCCCACTCTTGGGATTACATTATCCGAAGCAATGGCAAATTCAAATGAACTTAAGCGCTCCTATGCTGAAGACGATGAAACACGCAGTGTTTTTGATCTAGCAAGCTCACTTGAAGGACTTGTTCGAAATGCTGGAAAGCATGCTGGAGGCGTTGTTATTGCGCCCACAGAAATAACTTCATTCTCACCGCTATACATGGATGATTCAGAAGGCAGTGGCTTTGTTACCCAATTTGATAAAAACGATGTCGAATCAATGGGTTTGGTCAAATTTGATTTCCTTGGTTTGCGAACACTAACAATCATTCAATGGACGCTGGACATAATACACAAACAGCAATCCGCATCAGCGCCAAAAATTGTAATAGACCAGCTTCCTTTGAATGATAGTAAAACTTTCGACATCCTCAAAAAAGCGGATACCTTAGGCATATTCCAATGTGAATCGCCTGGAATACGAATGTGGATGCGAAAGATGCAACCGTCAATTTTCGAGGATATTATTGCTTTGGTTGCCTTATATCGTCCAGGTCCTTTAGGCTCTGGAATGGTTGATGACTTTATTGCACGCAGGAAAGGTGAGCAAAATCTGAACTATTTACATCCTTCTCTTGAAGAGGTTTTGAAAGAAACTTCTGGTGTTTTTTTATACCAAGAGCAGGTCATGCAATGCGCGCAAACTCTTGCTGATTACACGCTAGGCGAATCAGACTTATTACGCCGCGCAATGGGTAAGAAAAAGCCGGAAGAAATGCAGAAGCAAGAAGAACTTTTTGTTCAACGTGCTATTGACAAGGGAACAGATGCAGCCCTTGCCAGTCAAATTTTTAATTTGATGTCAGAATTTGCTGAATACGGATTCAATAAATCGCATTCCGCAGCATACGCCATGATCACCTATCAAACGGCATGGCTAAAAGCGCACCACTATGCTGCCTTTTACACTGCTGTGATGAACTCTGAAATAGACAACCCTGATCGAATTAGATTGTTTGCAATGGATGCAAAAAAACATGGTGTCAAAGTGATTGCTCCGGACATTAATACAAGCCAGCCCCGCTTCACTTTAACGGAAAGTGGCAATATTTTATGGGGATTAGCCGCAATTAAAGGCTTTGGATCCGCTGCTGCTGAAGCGGTTGCAATTGCTCAAAAAGATGGTGAACCATTTAAAGATCTCTTCAGCTTCTGCAATCGTATTAAAATCAATAAAATTGGCAAAAAAGGTCTTGAGATACTTGCTTATAGCGGAGCAATGGATTGTTTTGGTGTAGATCGGGCGCAATTGATAGCAACGATTCCCTTAGCGCACAAACAAGCTGAGCAAAACTTATACGACTTGGAAAATGGACAAAGCGCGTTATTCGGGAACACTGATTTGTGTCAGCAAACACATAAGTACGAACCCTCTCAACCAATAAACCCCATCGAGAAACTGCACCGAGAGAAAGCCTTAACTGGTAGCTATTTGGATAAACACCCTGTAGATTTCTTCGTCAAAGACCTTGAGAATTGCCGTATTAAGTCCATTGAACAAACGATTGGTGATTTGAAAAAAACCGAGTTTATTTGGATTGCTGGTGAAATCGAGAAAATGCAAACGCAACGAAGCAAATCTGGGGCAGACTTGACCGATGTACGCATAGCCGATAGCAGTGGATATATTGAAATTTCTTTGTTCTCCGATGTCTATGAAAAAGCCCGTGAAGAGCTACTGTTACAACAAGGAAAAATTATCGTAGTACAAGGCACATCTAAATTTGATGCCCGACGAGAAGAATGGCGTATTAGAGCAAAAAATATTATTAGCTTAAAACAATTAAGACAAATGTTTTTTAAGCACATCAATTTACATTGGCAAGAAGGATTCGACGCCCATAGAGCATCTATACTAAGCCAACTGTTCAAAGACGAAGAGGGTATTAATTTGC
This sequence comes from uncultured Thiomicrospira sp., assembly GCA_965195345.1. Lineage (GTDB taxonomy): Bacteria > Pseudomonadota > Gammaproteobacteria > CAKMZV01 > CAKMZV01. Next base: position 184,901 of record OZ239628.1, read on the forward strand.
ATGTGACCTATCAATCTAAATTCATCCAAGCCACCTTTGAAAGCCCTTATAAAATGAGTTACGATGACAGTCAATGGCTTAAACTGCGCCACATTCTTGGTGACGCTATTGAGGTGATAGTTTGAGTTTTCATCTTGAGCGCTACTTTATTAGTGCACTTGGGAAAAATTTCCTTTCATTATTGGTAATCCTTCTTGTTATAAGCGTCGCTTCAAAAGCAAACGATATTTTAAGTAGCTTCATTAGTCGAGACCTACCCATTGACTTCCTATTTTCTGTTCTATGGAGTTTCATTCCAGAAACAATTTTAGTTGTGTTTGGTCTAAGTCTTTTTATAAGCGTTATCCTCACGCTGACCACGTTGAATTCTCATTCTGAAATGCCAATTTTGTACAGTTGTGGACTGTCGAAAGGATTTTTGCTTAAATGCGTTGCTTGGTTCTGTTTGCCCTTGGTTCCCTTAATGCTCTGGGTGTCACTCGTCTACTCTCCCACGATAAAAGTGGATGGAAAAAAGGCCTTTATTGCTTCGCAAACAAGCATTAATCTCATTCTTCAACCAAATGATCTCCAGAGCTTTGGGGCATCAATGATGTATGCCCAAAAACAATTAGATGAACATACTATGCAAGGCTTTTATGCACGCTATCTAAACGATAAAAAGCCGCTTTTTATAAGCGCACATAAAGCGACCTCTTTTACCAAAGACGGGCTGCCTTGGTTGCGTTTAGAGAATGGGTTCCAATGGACAGATGATAACGATGAAACACTACAAGTGCTCCGCTTTGAACAATTTGAAATAGCAGTTCCAAACTTAACACCTCAACCCGATCAGTTTGAGGTGCAAGGTGTAGCCTTTGAGCCAATCGAAGAATTGTTCATCGACAATCAAAATCCTCAAAAAAGGACTGAAATTCACTGGCGATTCTCATATGTTATCAGCGCTGTCCTTATGGCATTATTTGCTGTGTTTCTTGTCCCCTTTCAACCGAGATCATCGCGCTTTACTTATGTCGCATTAGGACTATTAATCTTTGTGATTTTTGCAACATCCCTAACAACTCTAAAGAATCTCTCATCCAAAGATATCATCCCATCAGATGTTGCTTTTGGCGGTATCTATCTTGCACTTATTCTCTTAACTTCGTTTGCGTGGCTACGGCACGAAAAAATCATATAAGTATGTTTTTTTCAATCGGCTTCAAATATATAAGCTCTATAAGCTTTAGGTTTTCTTTGCTTGTCTCTGCCGTTTTTTTTAGTCTACTGATAATCATTGGATTCGCTGCTGAAGTAAATTCTGCAACCAACTCTTATGGATATGGGAATATATTTTTCTATACCTTGTTAAAAAGCGGACATGCTTTTTCTTTAATCTTGCCAATTATAGGTTTATTTGCATTTTTATTGACAGTCGGTCAGCTTTCTGCCAATAGTGAGTTAATTGCTTTACAGGCATGCGGACTAAGCCATACTCGGATGATGCTCTTGATCCTCATGTCAACATTGGCGACCTTTGGCACATTACTTCTTTTTACTGAATTAGCGACACCATGGGGACATAATAAAGCAGAAACTCTAAAAGCAAACGCTTTGAACCAATCCTTAATTGGTGGTAAAAAATTATGGCTAAAAAATAATCTCCATTTTTTATATATTGAACGCCTTCATTCTCCCGATTCGATGAGTGGTGTGCGTTATTACGAAATCGATGCTCTCCAGAGACCCATAAAGGTAACAAGTGCAAAAACGGCTGTTCGACTTACCCAAAATACTTGGCGACTTAATGATGTAGATATTTTGAGTTTTTCCTTTGACCGTGAAGAAGACTTGACACTCAATAAAGTTTCTTCCAGCTCAGTTGATATTAAAAACTTATTGGAAGAGCAGCGTATTCGATTCATTCATTTGCTTCCCGAACAGCTTTTTATTTGGGAGCTTTATGATCAAATAAATGCATTCACTAAAAATGGATTAAGCAATACGCATTATGAACTCAATTTTTGGAGTCGAACGCTTTCTTTTCTTTCCATGGTTGGATTTGTGCTCATCTTACTTCCCTTATTTTTAGGCTCGCCACGACACAAAGGAACTGGAGATCGTATATTGTTAGGGCTAATAATTGGTATCCCTTATTTTATTATTTTGCAACTCAGCCAATATTTTGGAATCGCTTTGCAGTGGTCTGGCTTCTGGACTGCAATAATTTTACCGACCATCCTGCTATCCGTAGGCTTTTTCAGAATACTTTCCTTAAAATATAATATTAGAATATGAATCAGGTTACATTTAAGCTGAACAGCGCCAATCAAAGTTTGCTACAATGTCTTGTTACTTAATATTTTCCTTGAGGTTTTGTCTTGCATGCCACTGTTTTAGTTAGAGAAATTTTTCGCTTTTCGGCGTTAGCAACAATGCTCCTCTGTCTTTCTGGTTGCATTTCAGCTATGTTGGCAGGTGAAAACACGCGTGTAATTGACACAATTCCAAGTGCGACTGCGCTCGATAAAACTGGAAAGTCTTCTGATGAAAGCGCAAGCTTATCCAGTAAGTCAGAATCTAAAGATCCGATAGTATCGCATGATATTTGTCGCGTTCTCCAAAAATACCCTAAATGGTACGCGGCGGCGGTGCTCACAGAAAAACGCTGGGGTTTGCCTGTTGACGTCCAACTGGCTATTATTCGACATGAATCAAGTTTTGATGGTAATGCCAGACCTCTTCGTAAAGTCAAAAAAGGTTTCTCATACGCTTACGAGCAAGCATCCAGTGCTTACGGTTATGCTCAAGCAAAAACACTCACATGGAAAGATTACAAAGATGCTACCAAGCGTAAATCTGCTCGTCGGGATCGGTTTGCTGATGCCGTTGATTTTATTGGCTGGTATAATCACCGCTCGCACCGCTCATTGGGGCTAAAAAAGCAAGATGCCTTCCGACTTTACTTGGCCTACCATGAAGGACATCGAGGCTTTGAAAAACGATCATATAGAAAAAAACCTTGGCTAATTAAAGTCGCTAAAAGGGTTGCCGAGAGCAGCAAGCGCTACAAAAAACAATTACGTTCTTGTAAGAAAAAAGTATTGAAAAAATTAGCATCGTCCCAATAATGTTCTAATAAATACTTTTACTATTACGACTCTTACTTGGTTTTCAGATTTTTGATCGTATATACTTACTCAACGCTAATTACTTAATGATCCATGACAAAAAATATTGAGGAACGCTTTCACCAGCTTCACGCGCAAATTGGAACTGAAATAGTTGGACAGGAAGCACTCATAGAGCGGCTGTTTATCGCTCTTCTTTGTGGAGGACATCTGCTAGTTGAAGGTGTTCCCGGCTTAGCAAAAACAAAAGCAATTCAAAGCCTTGAGCACGGAGTTTGCGCTTCTTTTCAGCGAATACAGTTCACTCCAGACTTGCTTCCAGGGGACATTACCGGCACTGAAATATACCGCCAACAAACCAGCGAGTTTGTCTTTCAACCAGGCCCCGTGTTTAACAATCTTATCCTTGCGGATGAAATAAACCGCGCTCCAGCTAAGGTGCAATCTGCTATGCTTGAGGCAATGGCAGAAGGCCAAGTCAGTGTTGGGAAGACCACTTATAAAATGCCTTCGCTTTTTTTAGTTATGGCAACCCAAAATCCGATAGAACAGGAAGGAACATACCCTTTACCCGAAGCACAACTTGATCGATTTATGCTCCATGTTCGAGTCAATTATCCATCAGTAGCCGAAGAAAGATATATTCTTGACTTAGTCGAAAATGAACATCTCTTAAAAGCGCAACACAAAGAAAAAGAAAAAATGGAACATCCTCTAACCAATGAGGAGATTTTTGAAGCGCGGAGAAAAGTCTTTTCAATGTTTGTGCCAGATCCAGTTAAAAACTATATTGTTCAACTTATTGACGCAACCCGTAACGCTGGTAATTACAGCAATGACTTAGGAAAGTGGATCGAACATGGCGCAAGCCCTCGAGCAACGATAGCTATCGCCCAAGCCGCTCGAGCACGTGCTTGGTTAAAGGGAAAAGAAGTGGTTGATCCTCAAGACGTACAAGACGTTGCTCCAGATGCCCTGCGACATAGACTGCTATTGACTATTGAAGCTGAAGCAAATGGCGTAACCCCTGATAAAGTCATTGATATGCTTCTTGACAGTGTTCCTGCGATATAGTTTTTCAAAATCATCCTCAAGTTTGTTAACCAATTACCACATATATTACTTCAACCGACTGATCAAAAAAACACTCTCAGTTCACATCAAACACCAGTGCAACAGATACTTAGACCGAATATGTTACCTCCCAACCTTATCTGTAAAAAATGATTTTTGCTGAAACCGCCCATCTCACCACCTTTCAATATGGCGCCAAAATGTGGCAACTGCAAAAGCCGCTCACCCATTCAAAACGCATTGGTCAGTCTCGTTCTCAACAAAAAGGCAGAGGAATAGAGTTTCATAACGCCCGTATATACCAACCAGGCGATGATGTTAGATCGATCGATTGGAGGATTACTGCGCGTAAGTCAAAAACACATGCTCGTGAATTTCAGGAGGATAGAGAACATCAAATCATGTTGGTTGCTGATATGAGTCAGTCCATGAAATTTGGCTCAAAAAATAAACTGAAAAGCGTGACTGCTGCTGAAATTGCAGCGCTTCTCGGTTGGATAACTTTAGCCCAACAAGATCGTGTAGGAGGTTGGATTCATGCTGATAAAAAAAACATTCATAAACCTGCAAGAAGACGTGCTAATTTTAGTGCATGGTTGGGTCAACTCAGCAATGCCAGCAAAGCATTAATTGCGCAAAAAAAAACACAACCATACACATGGGAAAATACTTTAGAAAATCTTTTCCGTTTTCTAAAAGAATCCAGCATGGTGATATTTATTGGAGATATGCTAAGTTTAAATGAGTTCAATCGCAAAACAATCATTAGCCAAAGCAAACAGCATGATATTACGTTGATACATGTTTACGACGAGCTAGAGATTAACCTTCCAAAATCAGGGTACGCTAATTTTAGCAATGGCGATATTACTCTACGCACAAGCCTCAATAAAATTCATAGCAAGGTGCAGTCTGCTTACGAGAGGGAGTTCCATCAATTAAGAGACCAATGCCTTGCAAGTAATGTCAGTTTTTTGAGTGTCTCCAATGAAGACAGCCTCGTACCATCAATGCAGCAACAAGGCTTAATTCGAAAGATCTGAATGGAACAGCTTCTACAACAACTCAAAGACATACACCTCCCAAATGAACCTACTTTATGGCCTCTTGCTTGGGGTTGGTGGCTTATTCTTTCAATTGTAATATGCCTTATCCTTGCATTAACTGCGTACACTATCTATAAACGTCTTAAAGTCATTCAATGGGATTGGCAGCGCTGGGAGAACGAACCCGATGAGCACAAAGGTGTACTCGCTATCGCATGGTTAAAACAAGCGGCCTTACTCCGTTTTAATCGTGAAGAGATCGCTCGACTAAGCGGCACAGATTGGATTGATTTTTTACAAGAAAACGGCATTGAATGCAACGCCTCAATAGCCCATTGGATTAGCATCGGATATCTTGTAAACCACCCGCCCCCCGAAGAAGCAACCCTTTGGTTAAAAAGGGCTTTATTGAAAATTTCTGGTCGAGAGATTGTTTTAAGTTAGTATGCAAGACCTCATCCTTGAAATCATGCAATGGGAGTGGACTTGGCCACAAGTACTGTGGCTTATACCCCTTCCTGCGCTCATTTTACTACTGCCCAAGTCACAGAATAATAGTGGCGCATTAATTACACCGTTTTGGCATCGTTTATTAGCAGCTCAAAGCTCCTCAGTCATCCGTTCAAATATCAATTGGTTACGACTGATCTGGCTTTGGATTCTTTGGATTATCATTCTGATGGCTCTAGCAAGACCTGTACTAATTGGTAAGCCAATTGCCTTGCCTCGAGAAGGGCGTAACCTATTGATTGCAGTGGACATCTCTGCTTCAATGCGTCAACAGGACATGCTTATTAATAATAGGCGCGTTGACAGACTAAGCGCTGTGAAGGAAGTTCTCAAGACATTTCTTGAGCGGCGTCAAGGCGATAAAATAGGCTTAATTCTGTTTGGCACTCAAGCCTTTGTTCAAGCACCCTTAACATTTGACATTAAAACTTTGCAGCAATTCCTTGACGAAACCATTATCGGGCTTGCGGGGGATAAAACCGCTATTGGTGACGCTATAGGACTCGCGATTAAGCAATCCGAGAACGACACCGAAGATAGGGTACTTATTCTTTTAACCGACGGGGAAAACTCCGCTGGTAACGTAAGCCCTGAGGAAGCGGCAAAGTATGCTGGTGAAAAGAAGCTAAAAATACATACCGTTGCCTTTGGAAAGGATCGCTTTGGTCGCAACTTCAAACCACAATCACTTATTAATATTGCTAATGTCACAGGAGGAAAGTCTTTCCAAGCAAGCAGAACCAAAGATTTGAAAAAAATCTATGATACTATTGATGAACTTGAACCTATAGAGGGTGAGCAAGCGTTCTTTCGCCTTCGTAGCGAACAATATTTTAAAGTCCTAATGCTTGCGCTTTTTTGGGTTGCTGTTACGCTAACAGCTCTTGGAATCCGCAAAATTTGGAGCAAAAAAGATGCCTGAATTAGAAGCTCTAAGCGCCTTTTCGCTATCAAATTTTGAATGGTTGCGCTCCTATTTCCTATGGGCGATTCCTGTTGCTTTTTTAGTGTTTTACTTAGGTAAGTCTGTATTAGAACAAGACCGTTTTTGGGAGTCACGCCTGTCGACTGAAATGGCTACACTTCTTTTGACTTCAAATAAAAAAAAGAGTATAGGACTTCTTTGGCTATTTCTTGTTTTTTGGATAACGCTTGTTATTTCTCTTGCTGGTCCAAGTTGGAAAAAAATTAACCTGCCAACTGTTCAAAGTAAAGATGCCTTATTTATAGTTTTGGATGCATCGTTGTCTATGTTAGCAACGGACGCCTCACCCTCACGATTTGATCTGGCAAAATTTCGCATCATTGATCTACTCAGACTACGCAACGATGGATCTTCTTCTCTAATCGTATATGCAGGTTCTGCTCACATTGTTGCTCCCCTAACTGATGATGTTAATACGATAATAAACCAACTCAACGCGTTAAGCCCAACGATTATGCCAAAACTTGGTTCGGAGCCAGACAAAGCGTTTGAGCTTGTTCTCTCTATGAGTAAAGAGAATGCTGGAGCTGGCAAAATATTATGGTTTACTGACGAAGCCAGTGAAAATGACATAACTATGGCAAGCGCATTAATATCGGATTCCGACCTTCGCTTGATAATAATCCCGACCGGAACTCAAGAGGGTGCCCCCGTTCCTCTGCCTAGTGGCTTTCTCACTAACCCATCTGGGGGAAATGTCATTGCTCGAGTACCCCTCAAAAATATGAAGCGCATTGCACAAAATATAGGAGCAGACTTCATCCCACTCGCCCATTTTAATGACACGCTGATGAAGCAGCTCGTAGACGAAACTGGCGCCTTTGCAAAGCCAAACGATTCTAATCAAGCCTCGTCTCAACAACCGCTTGATAGTGGTTACCTTCTCGCACCCCTTTTACTGCTGCTTCTTTTACCGATGTTCCGTCGAGGTGTCTTGTTTGCCTTAATATTAACTTTCTTTATTCCTGATTCAAGAGCCGATGGTTTTTGGAAACGCCCCGATCAACAAGGATATGAGGCGTTTACTAATAAAGACTTTGATAGCGCGTCCAAGACTTTTGAAAACAAAAGTTGGGAGGCCTCTTCCCTCTATAGGCTTGGGAAATACGACTCGGCGGCAAAAATATGGACGAGCATGAAAGATTGGTACAATGCAGGAAATGCCTTGGCGAAGAAAGGAAGTTTTCCAGAAGCAATCGAAGCATACGAAAAAGCCATTGCAGAAGATTCTGAAAACGAAGATGCAAAATTTAACCTTGAGTTACTTAAACAGGCTCAGCAACAGCAAGACCAGCAACAGCAAGACCAACAGCAGCAAGACCAACAGCAGCAAGACCAACAACAACAAGACCAGCAACAGCAAGACCAGCAACAGCAAGACCAGCAACAGCAAGACCAGCAACAGCAAGACCAGCAACAGCAAGACCAGCAACAGCAAGACCAACAGCAACAAGATGAGGGTGAACAAGATGAGGATGAGCAAGATGCAGAACAAGATGCAGAACAAGATGCTGAACAGGACCCAGAAGAAAGCGAAGAAAAAACGGCTGAAGAGCTGTTAGAAGAGAAGAAACAAGAAGCCGCACGCCAAGAAGCGGCTCAAATCTATGAGCAATGGTTGCGCAAGATTCCTAATGATCCATCGCTTCTACTTAAAAGAAAATTTTTACATCAATATAATCAACGTCGAGGACAACTTGATGAAGGAAGCTCAAATGGAAAAGCTTGGTAATTTAACAACCCATTTATTTAATAAATAAAATCGTGAAATATTTTATAAATTTAAAAATAATTTGTCTATCACTCTGCCTGTTTATTGTCAGCCTTAATGCTATGGCAAAAATTGAAGCAAAGCTGTCTTTAGGAATCGTAAATTTTGGAGAGTCTGTACAACTAACAATATCTGGTAGCAGTGATGGTTCGCCTGATTTAAGTGGGTTACAAAAAGATTTTGACATTGTCAATCGTAGCAAAAACTCGAGTGTACAGCTCATAAATGGCTCTTTTTCGCGCAGCCATTCATGGATTTTCGAATTACAACCCAAACGCATAGGTAAACTTGCTATACCAGCCATTTCTGTAGGAAATGAAAAAACGCAGCCCTTAGAAGTATTAGTCAACGAACCTTCAAAAACAAATCAGGATTTTGTATTGCTCAGTGAAGTAGATACAAGCACTCAGTACGTTGGCGGACAGATTGTTTATTCCCTCAAACTGCTTTATAGAGCATGGTTAAACGGACAATTTCAACTGCCAAAGATGGATAGTTTCAAACAAATAACTCTCGGAGAGAACAAGCGCTACAACACCGTTTATAACAACCAGCACTATCAAGTCGTCGAGTGGAGGTACGCATTAATACCTACAAAAAGTGGATCGTTTGAAATTGGAGCATCGGCTTTCAATGGCAAAAGCAGAAAAAGCGGATTACGTCTAAATAGCAAGCCCATCGCCATCGAAGTATCTCCTCAACCTGCTGATTGGCCTAAAACTGTTCCTTGGTTGGCTGCTCGATCTGTAAAACTATGGGATGAATGGGAGCCCCGAACTTCGAATTGGATTGTGGGCGAGAGCATATCAAGAACCATCTATCTCGAGGTAGAGGGTGTTATGCCTGAACAGCTTAACAATATAGACTGGCCGTTGCCGGATAATCTGAAAATTTATCCAGAAAACGCCCAACGTAAGGCAAATAACACACAAAATAGCTTAAGAAGCGATTTAACCCAGAAGTGGGTAATAATTCCTGAAAAGCCTCAAACATTCAATGTTAATGAACTCGAAATTGTCTGGTGGGACATCGTCAATAGCACACGTGTAACAACGAAACTTAAATCAAGGCAAATAACGGTAGAAGCCTCTGCTTCACCTTTTTTGAGCAATGAGCCAGCGGCAATTATAAATGACGTTGTCATAGCAGGTTCTACCGTGAACGTTACAACGAACGACAATGCCGCCTCTGCTTCTGATTCTTATCACCCTGCCATGTGGTTCGCGATGGGTGCAGGATGGTTTGGTTGGCTTATGGCAGCCTTCTTATGGATGCGTAGAGAGAGAAAAGTAGTGAAGTCGAGTGAAGAAACTAATAGTCTTGATGAGGATGCTCTATACAAGGAAATCAAACTTGCTGTCCAAAACAACAACGGGCCTAAATCCTATCACTTAAGCCTGAGATGGTTGAAGAAAAACAAAGCGATTATTGATCCTTTGAAATATACGGCATTTGAAAAATGTTTGACCGGCTTGAGCGCACAATTGATAGCAGGCGAGAGTCCTTCACTGGATGAATTACTGTCATTGGTAGAGTCAATCTCTTCTCAGAAAATGACGCCTAAAAAAGCATCTAAGATACCCGAGCTGTATAGGTAATAGCTGGTAACGCTTAACTTTTAGGTCCAGCGGCAATTACTTCAGGTGAAACTTGATTGTGGAACTTTTCAAAGTTGCTAATAAATTGATTTGCCAGTTTTCGAGCTAACTTCTGATATTCCGCCGTATCTTGCCAACTCACTTCAGGGTTCAATAGCTCTTTAGGAACACCTGGACACTCGACAATCATATCTAAGTTGAAAACAGAGTGCTTTTGTAGGCGAGCATTATCTAACCTACCTGAACGGGCTTCTAATACCATAGCGCGCGAGTATGCAAGCTTAATCCGTTTACCCACACCGTACATTCCCCCCTGCCAACCTGTGTTGATAAGCCAAACACGCACATTGTTTGTGGCAAGTTTTTGTTTGAATAGTTCCGCATACCGCACAGGAGCTAAAGGGAGAAAAGGGCTGCCAAAACAAGCGCTAAAAGTAGCTTCAGGCTCTGTCACGCCGCGTTCAGTACCCGCCAATTTAGAGGTGTATCCAGATAAAAAGTGATACATCGCCGCATCTGTGGTTAAACGCGATAATGGAGGAAGTATTCCGTAAGCATCCGCTGTCAAAAAGAAAATATCTTGAGGCGCGGTTGTTTTTCCTTCAATGCTCGCATTCTTTACAAAAGTTAAAGGATACGCAGATCGCGTATTTTCTGTCTTGCTAACGTCTGCAAAAATGGGGTTCTGATTTTCATCAAGAACAACGTTTTCTAATATAGATCCAAATCGCACAGAAGCATCATAAATAACTGGCTCGCTTTCCTTCGCTAAGTTGTTTGTTTTCGCATAACAACCGCCTTCAAAATTAAATACACCATGTTCATTCCAACCATGCTCATCGTCCCCTACCAAAGTATGATCCAAATCAGCAGACAGCGTTGTTTTACCCGTTCCAGATAAACCAAAAAACAAAGCACTTTTGTTTTTTTCGTCATAATTTGCTGAACAATGCATGGGCAATTGATTGCTCGCTGGCAATTCAAAATTCATTACAGCAAATAAGCTTTTCTTAATTTCTCCTGCATAGGCCGTGTTAGCAACCAAAACTAGATGCCGGGAAAAGTCCATAGCAATCATAGTATCTGTTCTGCACCCATGCTTTACTGGATCGGCAACAAACCCAGGTAAATCAAGAACAGTCCAGAATTCATCTACATTTTCCCAAGGCTCTCGGACAAATAAATTCTGTGCAAATAAATTATGCCACGCAAGCTGGGTAATAACGCGCACTGGCTTGTGTGATAACTCATCTCTTCCCACATACAGATCTTGGATATATAAGTCCTGATTTGATGCATAATCGCACATGTCTTGATAAAGTGTCTCAAACTTCTCTGGTTCTACAGGTTGATTAACAGGACCCCAATCCAAAAGATCTTGAGTCAATGCGTCTTTAACTACAAATCGATCTTTGGGTGATCGACCTGTAAACTTTCCAGTATCGGCAACCAACGATCCGTTCAAAGAAAGCTGCGCTTCATTGTTTTTTATGGCATGCTCAATCAGTGTTGCTGGACCAAGATTATGACGCACGGCGTTCGGCGCAATTAAAGAAAGAATTTCTGAATTTCTGTGGGGTTTATCAGACATAATAATTAAAATATAGTGCGTAAGAAGATTAAGCAGCTATTATATTCTTTAGAAAGATTTAATCTACAACTTTCATATTAAATTAAGAAAGAAAAATTAAAGATAATCAATTGCTTATGCTCATGTTAAAGGCCTCATTATTTTCAATAATTAGAGCATTATCCAGAGCACTACCTTTGTAACATATTGCCCAAAAAAGACTTATTACTCAAAACTGGCAGAACAAACGGGGCAAACAGGATCTTTTCCAATGCTCACGACGCGTATCTCCCAGCATAAGGTGTCGATTAACATGAGTTTCCCTCGTAATTTAGAAGATTCTTCTAAATTAATAAGCGCCTTAATCACCTCCACTGATTGCATAGAGCCCACAACGCCCACACTCGGACCCAAAACACCATTCGCTGAACAAGTATCTGCAGCGCTTTCATCAGAATAGAGGCACCGATAACAAGCTGATTGCTCATCACGAGAGTCAAACACACTCAATTGCCCTTCAAAACCTGCTACCGCTGCACTAACAAGAGGCGTTTTCCCTAACCAACAAGCTTGATTTACCATTTGTCTCGTCTTGAAGTTGTCGCTGCAATCAAGAACACAGTCAACACCCGCAATCAACTGACTTAAAAAATGTGTATCTACTTCCTCTTCGACTGTTTCAATAACAAGGTCTGAATTTCCCGCCATCAGACTTTCTTTTGCCGAAATCGTTTTATATTTGCCTATATCAGCTAATGAATGGATTGGTTGTCGATGCAAGTTAGATAACTCAACTCGATCGAAATCAAGCAACGTGAAGCGACCAACCCCGCATGCCCCCAAGTATTGCGCCGCAACAGAACCCAGCCCTCCAAGACCAACAATCAACACATGGCTATTTTTTAAGACTGTTTGCCCTGCAATGTCTATTTTAGAGAGGAATATTTGCCTGCTAAAGCGAAGCAAATCTGAGTCGGTTAAAGAATGTTTTTCAAAACGCTTCATTTGAAGCGAATTGTAAAATCGCCTTGTGGTCGTATGAATTGCTGTCCAAGTCCTAATAGTGCATCAATTTGAGGGTTCGGTTGCTTTGTTTTTATGTTCCCCTCTAATAACGCCCCATTGCTATTGTATTGAAGCTGTGCATCGAGTTTTATTGGGCTGCCATAGTCCTTCACTGTGACATTAATTTCTTCGGTAACATTTACATTAACAATGAAATTGCCAAAATTAATTCCTGAAACATCAACTTGACTAATGAGCACTTCGTAGCCTATCGCCATATTTTTAAGAACCTCTGGTTTCCACTCCCATTCAATATTGGCAATAGAAACCTGTACGAGAGGAAGCTCCTTCGTGCTAGATATAGAAGTTTGCCCATGCCAAACATTCCCTGTTGGAACCGTTACGCTTATGGGCTTTCCTGCTAAATATCCAACAAGAAATTGTTCATATAAGAAAGCCGCAGGCATTTGTACAACCGCAGCGATCATCAATGATATGAGAAAAAACAAGCTTAGAAATATTTTCATTGCCCTGCTGGTGGTAATGTGTCAGACATAGTCAACCTTACGTCAACATATCCCGAGCGTTCCGTTGCTGTGATTACTGCATCGAGAAGCGTCACCGAATATTCAAGTTGTAAACTTACAATCCAATCATTGAAATCCAAATAAGGAATTTCTTTAAGCTGCACGACTGTATTGTCGTTGGAATCTTTAAAAATACGTTGCGTATAGCCACTAAGAGAGCGTTCAAGTAAAGTGGTTTCAACCAAAGTGGCTAAACTTTGTTGATTCGTAAGTCCTTTTCTATCGCTTAAAAGTTCGATAGCATTTTGATTTAACCACTGATTGAAAGAGCGCTCTTTTTGAAGTTGGTTTTGTGCTTTTGTCCTTTCAATCATCGCCGGCTCCCAAAACCATAAATAACCGAGCAAAATAACCACCAGTGGAGCGCCTCCAGCAAGAATAACCTGCTCTCTTTGTTGCAATCCTTTAAACCAACTAAAAATCTTTTCCATCATCGTCGCACGCACAATCTGCTTGAATAAATTACACTAATAATGGCAACCAAATGCGCATTTTCCCTTACAAAGGCAATCATATCGAGAAAAACTGCTCTGTGAAAGGAGTGTTTCATTTTAGCTCCTTACGTATACTCAAAGAGCTACTCACTCTATCCCCATCCTGAGACAACTCCTGAACCTTGACAGTTAGCCCCTGTGTTTTTTGGATTGCACTATTAAATGTTTCTGCTACAGAAACACTTGGCGCACTCACCCTGAGTAGCATCGAATAATTGCTGTACTTTATTGATTCAACCTTTATTTTTGAATTTGCCTTGAGAATAGGCACTCCAGCTTGAAGCAAAGCAATCAAGCTTGTTTCTCTTAATTTTTTCGCTTTCGAAAGCCGATCAAATTGCTGACTTGCCTGGGCTTGCGGGTTAACAATTCGGCGTATGTCAGGGAAAAGTTCCTTAAAACGTGCAGTATTAATTTTGCGTTGACTGATAACACTTTCTGCCAGTGCATTATTCTCTATTGTTAGATCACCAATATAAAAAGCCAGACCTAAAATTGATGCTGCAAAGCTTAGCCCCCATGGTTTTAACCACCGACCAAATGATATCGTGTTACCAAATCTCCCTTGTAAAAGATTGCATTGAATTCCTTTCGTATTTGCTTTTTTCGCCAGATCACTCACAAAGCCATCGAATAAAACACAATCTTCCCGACTTAATCCTGCAAGATGAAGCACCCTATCAACCAATACTTCATCTATCGCAAAGCCGGTGTCTGCATCAAGGCGAACTAATGCGCGCCCATTCTCAATTAATAGAGCAGGTTTTCCATCGAAAGGAAGAATAAAATAATCTGGCATAAGCACATTGACAGAAGCGTTATGCTCATCCAGATATGCAACCCAATTAGAAACTTGACTGGTAACGCAGACCCACGCTATCCATTGCTTTTGATATCGATTGACGGAAAAGTGTAAAGACTCAATGTCTTGACCAAGAAGCTCTTCTAATGCAAAAGGCGCCAATTTTATTGCTTGAACAAGGCTTTTCACAGGCACATCAACAATATGCACACTGACGCATTCGCTTGGTACGAACCCAATTTTTCCAGCAATAATTAATTGTGAGCTATTTTTTTCAGTCATCGGCCCATGCACCAAGTATCCGTGAAACCACTCTAATTTGGTTAGCATCTTTACGTTGAATTATAGATACTGCCCTTGTCTGGGACTCATTATAGTTGACTGTAACCGCTAAACGGAAAAATTGCGTCTGTGTATTTATCACAGTGTCTGGCAACCTGGAAGATAAATTGGCATCATCACTAAATCCTTGCATAAATTGAACCAAAGCACTTTGACTTTTGAATGCCTCTTGTTTATTTTGTCTTAGTATCACTTCTCGAACCATATCTGCGTTAATTGCTTCATCCAACATCATTAATGTTTTCGCGTTAGCGAAGTTTGCATTGACCGCTGTTGCCACAGGAAGAGCTGTAAGATGATTTTTCAATCTATTGTAATAATTTGACCTCATGCCAAAAACCAAACGTAACTCTGAGACATCCACCAACTTTTGATTCGCTGCTCGATAGGGCGGATCAAGACTGGAATACGTACTATCTTCAGCCCCATTCTGCCTTGCATTATTGTCACTATCCATCCAGTCAGCAATAGAGTCTGCAAGCGTCAGCGGTATGTCAAGAAGCTCTAAAAGGCGCACCAATCGTTCGAACTCTGCTGCAATTACCTTTCCCTCGCCATCGATAATGTTATTGATATTGTAGCGTGCCCCTTCGTCAGTTAAGCTCCCTGCAATAGATCCTCCCTCAATGGGCAGCCCAGCAACCGATGAAGTCCAATCTTCTCCTGGAAAATCTGCTGTGCTTCGGCGTGCATCTTTGTTTAAGACTCGAATAATCCAATTCTCTACACTGTATATGTAAAGCAGCCCTTGGTCTGAGCCAACTATATTGGTTGTGCGTTTGATGCTGCTTTGATACTCAAGGGTCGTTCGCGTTGCTATAACAGCGGCTATCCCTGATATTAACAAAGTCGTAATCAATGCAATCCCCCGTTGTTTCAATTTTGACCGAGATTTTTGCACCTCTGATTTTTTCATCTTTGTATAAATCATAGCAGCGGCTCAATAACTGGGAATAAATGCGTATATTCGTTCCCCCCCTCCAACTTAATCTTTACTTCAATAGCAAGCGGTAGGGCATCTTTTTTTTCTGTAATCGACCAAAATTTACTCCACGTATTGTCACTCTTCAAAAAACGAATATCAAAAGAGTCGACCTGATCAAGCATAAGTGTTTTAGAAGGCACTGCCGCGAATGAACGATCCAGTGCATAATAATGCTCTCGATAAAGCTTCCTGCCTTCCAATTTATAGCCAATTCGAGAAAAGCGTGACTGACGGAATAACGCATCCTCTTCTGAAAAGAAGGGAATTGAGCTATTAATTCGAGTGAATTCGATAAAATTATTATTGTCATCGAAAGCTAAGGCAGCCGTCACCTCTCCTTCATTATTGCGAACCGTCCTTGGCACAATTTGATAAAAATCTCGAGCCATTACCAACAAAGAACGCTCTAAATCCTCTTTCCGTTGTTGCAACTCTTGTTGTACCGTCTGCTGCTTAATGATGTTGCTCAATCCCGAATATCCCATCACGGCAAGCCAAGAGAATAGCACCATTGCGACAAGAAGTTCGATTAAAGTAAATCCGCGCGACTCTTCCTTTCTCATAATGGTCTACTTTGAAATATCGTCACCTTCGCATCTGAATCACTGTTCCCTGGAGCGAACACTTCAATCACGATTTTTCGCACGTGTTCATCAGGTGTATTTGTTGTGGTCGCCTTCCAATTCCATTGTGCTTCAGCAACTTTAATAGTATCTTCGTGTACACCCGTCGATGGCCATCTTTTAGTCACCTTATATTGCCCTGCGACATGCATCGCTACTCGATGGGCATGAAAACGTTCATGCGAGCGAGTAAGCTGAAAAGAATGCTGATTAACACTTGCAAGGACAGCTCCAAGAGAGACAGCCAACAAGACTAAAGCAATCATGACTTCTATTAATGTAAAACCTGATTGACGTTTTTGCTTCATTTCAAAAGTTTGATCGGAACTCTTCAAGTTTTGTGCGTCCGAGAATATCTGTTTTTAATTCAAACAACACACTTGCACTTATCTCTGGGTCATTTCGAGATACCTCTAAAATAAACTCTGTTGCTTCTGCTGTTGGTTGAAAAACAACTTGTGGGAAAAAAGAATCGCTCTCTCCAAAAATAGGAAGTCGCACGTCAACATTATTGACAACTAATCGTCCATTGCTTAAATCAATAAGCTGTTCTCCTTCTCCTGATTTTTTCCATGATCTACCTTGAATTTGCAAAAACATATAGCGATCATCAAAAAATAATATTCCTTTAGGGGTTCCACTAAGCATAGCCGTTTCTTGTGCATGCGTCATTTCATCTTGTAGCTTTTGTAAAGCCTCTCTGGTTTCTTTAAAAGGCAGCGGCGTGTAAGAAATCACAGCCCCCCCTGCAATAATCCCTATTATTAGAAACATCACAACCAGTTCAATGAGAGTAAATCCTGTCTGTCGTATCTGCATCAACGGTTTCATTTGAAAACCCACTTTAAATTACTGCCTAATATCGTTGTCATTCACTTTAAAATTTGTTGGATATAAAGCATTACACGTAAAAATCTTAAAATTAACGCATCAAGTCCAGCTTTTCATAGCATTCCTTGCACATCCAACATGGGCGCAATTATCCCTTACATCTCTAGTATTAGAATACAATATTCAATGTTTAAAGGAACGCAGTGCTTAAACATTTTTTTAAAAAGTGTTTAAAGGTTTTTAAAAAAACGCAGGAGGCAAATATGTTAGGAAAAAATGGCGTGGGCAATTTAATGAAACAAGCTCAGCAAATGCAAGAAAAAATGCAACGCATGCAAGATGAATTAAAACAGCTTGAAGCGACAGGCGAAGCTGGAGGAGGGTGGGTTAAAGTCACACTGAATGGAGACAATCAGTTGATTCGTATTGACATCAAAGAAGATGCTGTAAACGATAAAGAAATGCTTGAGGATTTAATCACTGCTGCGCATAATGCTGCACGCATAAAAATCACAACCTTAACTCAAGAGAAATCGCAAGAAACAATGGGAGGATTCAATTTGCCTCCAGGAATGAAACTTCCTTTTTAAAAAACCTATGTACGACCCTCTTTTGAAACAGCTTGAGACTGCCTTACAAATCTTTCCCGGTGTTGGCAAGCGTAGCGCACAGAGAATGGTGCAACACATATTGCAGAATAACCGAAATGGTGCCTTGGTACTAGGAGAGGTTTTATCCAAGGCAATGCAACAGGTTGGCAATTGCAAACGTTGCCGAAACTTTTCTACTCAAGAAATTTGTGCTTTATGCGACGATGCAAGCCGAGATCAAGCTCTCCTTTGCGTAGTTGCATCGCCTTCTGACATCGACGCTATTGAAAGCGCCGATTACAACGGACAATTTTTTATATTGATGGGACTGCTGTCCCCTATGCGGGGTATTGGACGAGATAATTTAGGATTGAAGCTACTGAAACACCGAATTGAAAGCACCCCGTTTAACGAGTTAATATTAGCCCTTCCTGGAACTATTGAAGGAGAAGCTACATCCCAGTTGATAATAGATCAGTTCAATGAGCAGATTAAAATATCCAAACTAGCACAAGGCGTTCCTGTAGGCAGTGACCTTTCCTATCTTGATAGCAATACGCTAAACCATGCTTTCAGAGGCCGCCATTAGCTATGATTACCCAATATGATTTTGATGGTGTCGATTATTCCTTACTGGCCGACAAATATGGCACCCCCCTTTACCTCTACAGTGCGAATGCAATTTGTACGCAATGGGACGCTTTTAACCAATCATTTGGAACAAGAAAGCATCGTATATGCTACGCTGTTAAGGCAAACTCCAATTTATCAATTTTAAAATTATTAGCAGACAGAGGAAGCGGCTTTGACATCGTCTCTGGAGGCGAATTAAAAGCAGTCCTTCTTGCTGGTGGCAAAGCGGATGAGACCATTTTTTCTGGCGTTGCCAAACAAACTTGGGAAATTAAATTTGCCTTAACTCAGAACATCGGTTGTTTTAATGTTGAATCGCTTCCCGAGGTAGAGCGCATTGCACTCATTGCAAAAAATATGGGCAAAGTTGCAAACATTGCCGTACGTATTAACCCTGATATTGACGCTGGAACACACCCTTACATTTCAACAGGACTAAAAGAAAACAAGTTTGGAGTAGACCTCCCTTCTGCGTATCGTATTTATGATTTAGCAAAAACCTCTCCCTCTCTAAACATAGAAGGTATCTCTTGCCATGTTGGCTCACAATTAACCGACTTGGAACCTTTCAATGAATCGACAGAAAAACTTTTAAATGTCGTTGCTGAATTAGAAAAGTGTGACATTAAGATCAACCACATTGATGTGGGAGGAGGGCTTGGGGTTCGTTATGATAACGAAGATCCTCCAGCAATATCGAGCTACGTAGAAAATTTGTGCCGAAACATTCCAGAAAAATACCCAATATTTCTCGAACCTGGGCGAGCCATCGTTGCAAACGCTGGCGTTTTATTAACCAAAGTAGAATATTTGAAAGAAACACCAAGTAAAAATTTCGCCCTTATCGATGGCGCAATGAACGACCTCCTTCGCCCGTCTCTTTACTCCGCCTACCATAATATTTCCCGTGCTGGGGGAGAGCTCGATGTTCGAAAAATCTACGACATAGTCGGTCCTGTTTGTGAAACAAGTGATTTTCTTGGAAAAAATCGAGAGCTCGGTATCATTGAAGGCGATTTGCTATGCATATTTTCTGTAGGAGGATACGGCTTTGTAATGGGTTCAAACTATAATTCTAGAGGACGCGCTGCAGAAGTTCTTATCGATAAAAACGGACAACATCGATTAATTAGTTCTCGGGAATCCTTTGATGAAATATTTTCAAATCAACTACGCCATTTAAACCATTAAGAATTTTTTCCATATTCTTTGCTCAATTAGTGTGCTCAACAGCTCTCAAAATGAGCATGATGTGGATTTACCAAGAATCGGTGAAATTCCCACGGGGCTTCCATCAATTGTTATTCCTCAACTCGGCATAGCTGATTTGCCACAAATCGTAAAGTGCCTTAATTCTTGCTTTCTTGGGATCCATTGACTCCCTGTTAACGTCTTTGTCGCTGACTCAATGACTCGAACATCACACAATTCGAATAAAGAACTTATTGGTCAAGGCATTGGCAACATTGTTGCTGGTCTGTTTGGTGGACTGGCAAGCGCGGGTGCAACAATGCGTACTCTCGTAAATATTCGTTCGGGTGGATTAACTCCCTAAGCGGTATGATACATGCTGGCGTTTTTTTCGAGGCGTGCCAAAATGTACTTGATACTCTTGAAAAAACAGATGTTCTTGACGGTTTCCCTGAACAAAACATCACCGAGACTCGCCTTGATGCACTCAATCGCACAGAATCAATTATAGTTCCTTGAGAAACTCCTTAAAAAGGCGAACAAGTACCTTCTCCGCAAGGATTATCCCTTTATATTATCTCGGCTAAGATCTTCCTTGCTTGCCACATCTGCAAGCGTCCCTTTTGGAGGCTTATACCAGCCAGGATCATTATAGTTTTCAATATCTCGGCGCACTTTTAATATCGTAAATAAACCACCCATGGTTATGTAATCGTGGGGTCCCCAACCACCAACCATTGGGATTGAGTTGTCAGGAGGAGTCATATGCCCACGCTCTATGTGTATGCCATGCTCTCCCATTCCATCCGAACCCATAGCCATAAAATTAGGGAAAATATTTGCCACTGCTCGCTCAAAAACACGTGGATCAGTACCGATCAAGTTTGGAATGTCATGCCCCATTTGATTCATAACATGGTGAGTCATATGACAATGCATCACCCAGTCTCCTTCGGCATCAGCCCTCAACTCAATATCGCGAGTCGAACCAACAGGAACAAGCACCGTTGTTTCTGGCCATTGTCCTGCCGCTGGAATCGCGCCTCCGTCCGTTGCGACCACATTAAAACTGTACCCATGTAAATGGATTGGGTGATGACTCATTGCCGATAAGTTTCCTATGCGAATTCGCACCTTATCTCCCCACTTTGCAATCAAATTATCCGTTCCTGGAAAACAACGCGCATTGATAGTTAGCAAATTAAAATCCACCATTTCATTAGGGTCAGGTCGACGAGTTCCAGGATCTATTTTCCATTCACTCAACATCATGACAAAATCACGATCTGGACGCTGTGCCTTTGGCACCCCTCGCGGATGAACAATAAACATTCCGAGCATCCCCATAGACATTTGCGTCATTTCATCGTGGTGTGAATGATACATAAAAGTCCCATGTTGGCGCAATGTGAACTCATACTTAAACGTCTCTCCAGGTTTAATTGCTCTTTGACTTACGCCTCCAACACCATCCATACCGCTTGGTAAAAATATGCCGTGCCAATGCACTGATGTTGGCGCAATAAGACGATTAGTAACATATATTCGAACGCGGTCACCTTCACCCACTTCAATTGTTGGTCCGTGTACCTGCCCATTGAATCCCCAGCACAGCCCTTCTAATCCTTTGGCAAACTGATGATTGACCTCTTCACATATCAGATGGAATACTTTTACGCCATCAACTACTTTGTATGGCAACGTAGAGCCATTGGGCGTTATGGTAGGATTGTAATCAACGCCCGGAACAGCGGGAGGCAAGCCGCTTACATCATTCAGCCTTCCACTTGAAGAATCAGCCCACCGCCTTTCTTCAGTTGCTGTATTTGCAAATGCGGGCGTTGAAGCAACACTTGCAGCAGATGTTACAAGGGCTGCCTTAATAAATTTGCGACGATCATTTAACATTAGTGTTCTCCTTGGGAATTATCTGACCCTGTATCCGAGACATTGCTCTTTGAAAACTCAAGCGTAATGCCTGCAGTCATTGCTTCGATTCTGGCTCTATTTTGCCAATATTGATGCAGCATGTCTACAAAGCCACTCCGTCTTTCATTCCCTTGCTTGTGGTAATTTAGCAACCCAAAAATTCCAAGCTGCATCCCGTTATAAGACTTCATAGACTCCGTTTCTAAATTTATTTGGTCGGGTGTTACCTCGTCTAATAATTTCTCAACTAATTTACGCGATAACCGCATATCTTCAACCGCATTGGTGGTCGTTAATTGCAATTTCTTTTTTTGAAAATTCAGTTGTAACCGTGTTTTGCG
Organism: uncultured Thiomicrospira sp.; assembly: GCA_965195345.1. GTDB lineage: Bacteria > Pseudomonadota > Gammaproteobacteria > CAKMZV01 > CAKMZV01. The sequence goes on from OZ239628.1 coordinate 206,918, forward strand.
CAAAGCATGGCGAATAGCCGCCGCTCGCGTTCCGCCTGTATCAAGTATGGGAATAGCTAAATCCACCTGAGCGCCAAACTCACCTTCTCCATCGCTGCGTTCATAAACGGGCCCTGCTTCGACGTCGTGCACAAACCGCTCTGTTTGATTTTGTGAATGGGCGGCATGTAATGCTTTTTCTTGTTTTGCAAGCCGCTGTAATTTCAAATTATTTTCCAATATCTTGGCCTCAATTCCATCCAGTTGAATCGTTTTCGAAGGAATTTTAGGCAAGGTATCTGGAACGAGTAACCGATCTACATCAACTCCCAGCATTAGTGCGAGCTTACGTAATTCAGAGCGATAGTTCTGTTCAATCAAGTGAAAACGGACTTCCGATAGGCTGTAGTTTATATTCGCGGAATAAAGCGCAAGGTCGGTTGTGTTACCCACTCGATGAATCTCTTCTGTGCTTACCTTAGACGCTTCCATCGCATCCAACGTCCGCACCTCTATTCCAAGTTTTTGTTGCGATGCAACCACCAGTAGCCACTGATCGTAGATGGCATATAAGCGCTCTATTAGTTTTTCTAAAGCGGCATACTGCGCTTCTTCAAAAACCGCATCAGCGCGATCTATTCGAGCACTCAAAGACAGTAGACGAGTCAAGCTCCACGTCAACTCAAATTCCTGAGATTGATCAAATGCTGTTATTTCAATTTCAGGGTTTGCTAATAATGCCGTTTGCATTGCCTGCGCATGCTGCTCCCCTAATCTTGCCAAATTAATTTGCAGCTCATAGCTATTAAGCAAAGCAACCTCAAATAGAGTCGGTGCAGTTAACGGTTCCTCTAACAAACGCCGAACTTTCGTTTGGACGTCTGCAGGAGGGTGGTCTCCATCCCACCAAATAATGCTTTTATCAAACCTTTCAATCACACTGTCTTGAATAAATTTCTCTGCTGGTTTTTTTGGTAAAGAGCAGGCAGATAGAAAGACGATTGTAAATATAAAAATGTACTTTTTCATGTTCCCCTCACATAAACCTTTAAGCCAAAGCTCAAAGATGAAATAAAAATGCGTTGCACTATCTAACGAGGCAACTCGGAAGTGAATATTTACGTGATTGGGGGACGAAACAGAAGATCGAGAGACGTTTTCTGAAAAGATTTGATAGTTGGGAACGATTGAAGCGGTCGAATCAAAATAGTTTGCACCATTGTTATTTCTTGCTCAAATGTCGCTGTCTGCGCACAATGGCAAGATTGTGATTGAGTGGACTCATGGCAATTCATTGTTGCACTATCCGTGAATAGCATATTAGTGCTACACACTGAACCTGAAAAACCTAAATTACTCCACAGTAAAAACAGTAAAAGTATCAGTGATTGATTTTTTATTTTAAAAGTCATCTTTATAAGGATACGTTGCATTTAGAAGCATCCCTCATGTCAACAAAATAAACCGCATCTGTTAATGTCCTTCGGACTGCATTTGACTTATGATATCAGGGTTTTCCAAGGTTGATGTGTCCGAGGTAATTGCCTCGCCTTTAGCGACTGTTTTAAGCAACCTACGCATTATTTTCCCTGAGCGCGTTTTCGGCAAATTGTCTGCAAATCGAATCTCATCGGGTCTTGCGATTGCTCCTATTTCTTTTGTCACCTGATCACGAAGCTCTTTTGCTATATCAGCGGCTTTTCCACCTTCAGGTCGCTCTCCAATGGGAATAACGAAAGCCATTATTGCTTCACCTTTCACGGGATGCGGTCTTGGAACAACGGCTGCCTCAGCAATCAATGGGTGGCTAACCAAAGCAGATTCAATTTCCATCGTTCCCAGTCGATGCCCCGATACATTAAGGACATCGTCCATGCGCCCCATAATCCAAAAGTAACCATCATCATCAATACGGGCATTATCACCTGCCACATAATAGCGATTGTCAAATAACGACCAATACGCATCTATATAGCGTGCATCGTCATTAAATACTGTGCGCAGCATAGACGGCCACGGCTTGGTGGCAACCAAAGCGCCCCCTTGATTCGGCTCATCAATAATTTGACCGCTTTCATCAACAATTGCCATAGATATCCCCGGCAACGGTCTCGTACAAGAACCAGGCTTAGTGGCAACCACCCCCGGTATGGGAGCAATCATATTCGCACCTGTCTCAGTTTGCCACCAAGTATCAACTATAGGGCAACGCTCTTTGCCAATTGTTCGATGATACCACATCCATGCTTCAGGGTTGATGGGCTCTCCTACAGTTCCAAGCAAACGAATTGAAGACAAGTCGTAACGATTAGGAAAATCTTCTCCCGCTTTCATAAGCGCACGGATAGCGGTGGGTGCAGTATAAAAAATCGTCACCTTGTTCGAGGCGCAGATTTTCCAAAATCGCCCAGCATCTGGAACGGTTGGTCCACCCTCATAAATCATAATCGTGCCACCACAAGCAAGTGGACCATAACACACATAAGAATGCCCTGTGATCCAACCAACATCGGCTGTACACCAAAAAACATCAACATCAGGCTTGATATCCATGACCCATTCCATCGTCAACTGTGCGTTAAGCAAATAGCCTGCGCTTGAGTGTTGAACGCCTTTCGGCTTCCCTGTGGACCCCGATGTATAGAGGACAAATAAAGGGTGGTCGGCCTCGACAGGCTCAGGAGGACAATGATTACTCATGCCTTCTTCTGCTTCATTCCACCAAATATCTCGTTCCGAATTCATAACAACTTCATTGCCTGCATTTTTAAGAACAATAACCTTCTTAACAGCAGCAGTGCTTGCATCCAAAGCAGCATCAACCGCTGCCTTTAACGCCACAAGCTTTCCTCCCCTATAGCTACCATCCGCCGTTATAACGACCTTTGCACCAGCATCTTCAATCCGATCACGCAAAGCCTCTGAAGAAAACCCGCCAAATACAACGGAATGCGTTGCTCCAATACGTGCGCACGCTTGCATCGCAAAAACCGCGTGCGCTGTCATCGGCATATAAATAATAACTCGATCGCCCTTTCCAACGCCTATTTTCTTGAGTGCATTAGCAATTCGACATACCTCATCGTGCAACTCACGATAGGTATAAGTTCTTGAGTCGCCCTTTTCATTTTCAAAAATAATCGCCGTTTGATCGCCTCGATCATCAAGATGACGGTCTATGCAATTTGCTGAAACATTCATTTGACCATCAGAAAACCAATTAAAATGCGGCGCTTTTGAAGCGTCTAAAATAACACTAAACTCCTTAATCCAATTGAGCTTTTCTCGTGCTAAATTACCCCAAAAACCCTCATTATCTGCATCAGCCTCATCATATAATGCTTGCAAAGACTCTGCATTCAAATTTGCTTGTTTTTGAAATGCTTCATTTGGCTTGAATTGACGTCTTTCAACCAAGCTTGATTCGAGTGTTCTATCGTTCATGATTTTATTTTTCTTTAAAGTGTTTGTAGTTATTCGTGGTTACGTATTGCATTCTTTCAGGCGTTAGCATACACTATTCTTCCTGTGTAAGTCAATCCTATATCGAAATATTGAGGGAGTTAAATTAACAAAAAATGAAAAAGAAAATATATTTATTCAACCTACTTATTGGCCTCTTTTTTGCGCCTTTCGCTGTGGCAGAATACGAGTGCGAACCAACCCCTCAAATGTTTCTTGGTAACAGCTACAAACCAATAACTCAAACCAGCACAGAGTTAGGAAAAGGATTTCACGTACGTGGCACCGTTTTTTCGGCCGTAGACTGTATGCAAATTCCGAGCGCCAAAATACAGTATTGGCAAGCTGGGAAAAATGGCAAGTATGAGGATCGGTTCTATGCCCAACAAGTCGCCAATGAAAAAGGGCAATTTGGGTTTGAAACAGAATACCCTGGAACCAACCCGCCCCACATTCATTTCATAATCACTGCTCCGGGATACAAAACACTGACGACTCAATGGGTTTCAAAAGGGTTCCGTGATCGAGTCACCTTATATTTAACAATGGAACCTGTTAAATGAAAAAAATTGTATTAGCGACGAACAATCGTTCGAAAACGGCTGAGTTGCAGTCGGCATTTGAAGATTTAAACATTTTGCTCATCCCACAATGCGACTATGATGTGCCAGAAGTAAAAGAAACAGGACTTACATTTGTTGAAAACGCTCTAATCAAAGCTCGCCACGCTGCCAAACATACTGGTCTGCCTGCTCTCTCTGACGACTCTGGCTTGTCCGTCAAAGCATTACGCGGGGCACCAGGATTACATTCTGCTCGATTCGCACACGATACCGCAACGGATGAAGAAAATGTTGCCCATTTATTAAAAACATTGAAGCAAACCCTTGAGCAAGATAGAGCGGCTAAATTTATTTGTATTCTTACTCTGTGTTCAAGCGCTGAAGATCCAGCACCTCTTATTGCGCAAGGTATTTGGTACGGTAGCATCGCAACAGAACAAAAAGGAACGAATGGTTTTGGTTACGATCCCATTTTTCTTTTGGACAATGGACTGCACGCCGCTGAACTTGATAGAAAGGATAAAATGACACTATCCCATAGGGGCATCGCAATCGCTAAAATGCGTAGAAAGATACAGGATTCCGCCGCTTGACCCCCCCTTCAATTTATATACACCTTCCTTGGTGTATTGAGAAGTGTCCGTATTGCGACTTCAATTCGCATAAAGCACCAACCGTTATTCCAGAAGATAAGTACATTGATGCGCTCCTAAAAGATTTTGACAATCAGCGCCTTCATTGGCAGATGCACCAACCAATATCAAGCATTTTTATCGGTGGAGGTACTCCCTCATTATTTAGTGGCAAGGGAATTGAGCGTCTGCTAAATTCCCTCAATAAAAGCCTTGGGTTTACGAGTGGCATTGAAATCACTCTTGAAGCAAACCCAGGCGCCGTAGACAGTAAACGCTTTCAAGAATACGCATCGGCTGGTATTAATCGCCTATCTTTAGGGGTTCAATCTTTCAATGATGGGCATCTTCAATCTCTCGGGCGCATTCATAATGCCGATCACGCAAAAAAGGCAATTGAACAAGCTATGCAATACTTTTCTCGAGTGAATATAGATTTAATGTATGCGCTGCCTCAACAAAATCAGGATCAAGCCTATCAAGACTTATTACAAGCAATTGCTTTTAGTCCGCAGCATATATCTTGGTACCAACTAACTATAGAGCCAAACACGCCTTTTTTCCGCAGCCCTCCTTCGATACCCGATGAGGAGACGTGCGAACAAATAATCACGCAAGGTTTGGCTTTGTTGAGTGCACATAATTATGAGCGATATGAAATTTCAGCCTTTGCTCAAAAAGGCGAGGAATCTCGCCATAACCTTAACTATTGGCGCTTTGGAGATTACTTAGGCTTAGGCTGTGGTGCGCACGGGAAAATATCAAAAAAAGACAGCAGCATATTTAGAACACGGCATATTTCAGCACCTATGGCCTACATTGAACAAATGCTCAAAAAACCGCTTCCTCTACTAAAACCAATAACAAATGACCAACTCCCCTTTGAATTTATGCTCAACGCCCTGCGATTAATTAACGGCGTAGATGTAAAGCTTGCTGAACAATTATTTGACTTAAAAGAAATTGCGCATATCGTGAAGCAAGCACAGGAGAGTGGGCTACTCGAAGTCTCAAGCTCTCGGTTTAAAGCAACGCCTTTTGGGCTGCGCTTTCTTAACGATTTACAAGCGCTCTTTTTGAAATAGTTTGTTTAACAGAATGTTTCAAGAGATCTCTTCAGGAACTCTTTTTCTGATCGCTCCACAAACAACCACAAATATTAAAACCCAAAACCATTGATACCCCAAAAACATATAGGGCGTTATTCCTTGCATTTGTGGAACGTTTTTGTTAATTATTCCATTTTGTTTTTGAGGCAATCGAGCAACCACTTCACCACTTGGGTCAATCACTGCAGAAATACCCGTATTGGTGGATCGAACAATATAACGCCCTGTCTCCTGTGCGCGTAATTGCGCCATTTGTAATAATTGATCTTGCTCTGCTGTATCGTCAAACCATGCCTCGTTACTCAGATTTAAAATAATCCCTGCAGAGGGCAGTGATTTTGCAATCTCTTGCCCAAAAGCCAGTTCATAACAAATATTAACGCCTATTTCTATGCCTTCAATGATTAGCTTAGGCTGCTTAAGAGCCCCACTATCAAAATCAAAAACGTTAACCCCCCATACTGATAGTAATCGATTAATGAACTCTTTAAAAGGAACGTGCTCCGTGAAAGGAACAAGCCTGCGCTTGTTATACTGCCAGCTTTCTCCAAACAATATCGCCGAATTAAAAAATTTATCTTCTTGCTTCGTTAAAACACCTGATACGATCATATGTTTTTTTGCCTTGTTTAATGCATTTACCTCTTCTATAAAGTCTTTCGCCGTTCTATGCCAATACATTGGAATGGCAGACTCAGGCCAAACAATTAAGTTCGTACCTGTAGATACATTTTTACTAAGTTGTAAATAATGTCTTAACGTGGGTTCTAAATTATTGGGGAGCCACTTTTCCTTTTGAGCAATATTTCCTTGAATAATGGCAATTTCCAGCGATTTACCTGTTTCTTTGGTGAATTGGGTCGGCAATAACCAAATTGATATACACAGAATTGCCGCTGCTATAAGCCCGCCTTTTATTCGTGGTTGCTGTATCCAGCTAAGCATCCAAACAATCATCGTAACCCATACGAAGGAGATGCCATAAACACCAAGCCAAGGCGCGAGGTTTGACAAAAAAGTATCACTAAAAGCATAGCCCGATGTCAGCCATGGAATACCTCCGAAAAAATTCCCCTTTCCCCACTCGAGTAATGTCCAAAGAGCACCCGTACAAATGCCTTTAAAAAACCAATTACATTCTCTATAGCGTCTTGCAAATACAGCAAACAACCCTGTGAAAAAGCTCCAGCATAAACCCAAAAAAAGAGCCATGAAAAACCCAATTATCCAAGGAAAATTCTCAACCTCTGTACTGCTTATAATCCATTCGCCGATATGAATGAATAGACCTAAACCCCAAAAAATCCCTAAAATAAATCGTGTTTTCGCTGCTGAAATTTTTTCAATAAGAAACAATAGCCCAATGCCAGAAATCAACAGTAATATTAAAACTTTGCTCGGCGCGAAACCAAATCCACCGATGTAACCTAATCCAAGGGCGCTTAGTAGATATAATGAGCGTAGAAACATTGCCACATTGTAACTATTTCACGCATTAAGTTTTGTGAAAAGCTCAGAAGTTCAATGGTATTTAGGTTATTGAACAACTTAACGGGAAGGAAACTATATGAAAAGCATTTTTAGCAAAATACTTGATGGAGAAATACCATCTGAAATCATTTTCCAAGATGATCTTTGCTTTTGCATCCGTGACATCAATCCAAGAGCGCCCGTGCATCTTCTAATCATTCCTAAGAAACCGATCATTTCTCTCGCTCATCTTGAGGAAGACGACGAGGAGATAATTGGGCATATGTTAATGCAACTTCAACCCTTAGCTGAGCAAGCCGGCATTGGTGGGCATTTCAAAACACAGATACATACTGGATCTGGTGGTGGACAGGAAGTTTTTCATCTGCACTTTCACTTATTAGGCGATCCAACAAACATTCCAAATGACTAATCAGGAAAAACCCTCCGTTCTTTTGATAGATGGCTCATCATTCCTTTTTCGCTCCTATCATGCCCCCGCCTTAACGCGCTTAACAAGCCCAGACGGGCAGCCCACGGGAGCTATGTTTGGTGTTAATCGTATGATAGATCAAATGCTTACCCTGTATCCTACAGATAAGTTTATCGTCGTTTTCGATCCACGTGGGAAAACAAGAAGGCACCAATGGCTTGAAACATACAAAGCAAATCGCCCCCCTACGCCCGCTGATCTTATTCAACAGTTTCAGCCTCTTATACAAATTATTAAGGCTCGAGGCATTCCGGTTATTACCGTTGATGGCGAAGAAGCAGACGATGTTATTGGAACTTTAACATATCGCTTTCATCGCAAAGGTTATCGTGTTTTTATTGCAACAGGCGATAAAGATATGGCTCAGTTAGTAAATGATGACGTAAAACTGGTTAATTCCATCAAAAATCAAATGTCTCAAATGAACTCCGCTGGAGTTTTTGATAAGTTTGGTGTTCGTCCAAATCAAATAGCAGATTATTTGGCTCTCGTAGGTGATAGCGCTGATAACATCCCTGGAGTGCCTGGAGTAGGCGCGAAAACTGCGGCACGTTTATTGCAAAAATACGACAGTTTAGATGGAATTGTCAGCAATTTTGATGAAATTCCCGGCAAAGTTGGCAATTCTCTTAAAGAAAACGTTGAGCGATTTCCATTATTGAAAAAATTAACAACTATTATTTGTGACTTAGATCTCGGGGTTGATATCGATGATCTTACTGTGACCGAACCCAACATCGACTCTCTGCGTGTTCTCTATCAACAATATGGATTCACTGCATCCTTGCGAGCACTTGAAAAAATCAACCCACCTGTCGCTGAAACCAATGACCGTTTAGAGACTAACGTAACTTGGCTCACCCCTGATAACTTTGCGGCAATGACCGAGAAATTAGAGGCTCCTTTATGGTGCTATCCCGTTACTGTTGCGCAACATTGGCAGCCTGAAATCCTTGCTTTTATCATCGGTGATAACACGCAAACGGGGATACTGCTCTACGATCAAAGTAACTGGCTAGATCGTATATCTGAATGGGTTCATGCTGCGACAGCAAGTGGCTCTTGGTACTGCCATGATTTCAAGCATTTATTGCATTGCCTCGGCTGGCAAGGAACATTACCAGAAACTGATTTAATGCTTGCCTCCTACGTTCTCAACAGTGCCTCTAAACACGACCTCATTAGCTTAAGTGCACAATGGGCGCCCAATTTTGGCGAGCAATTAAATGCGATGAGAAATATTGCATCCAAACAAGATGCTGATCAAATAAAGAAAAGCGATTGGCTACAAATAGCGGCGGAACTTGGGCAGATAATGCCTAACGTGTACCAAATGCTCAGCAAAGCATTAGGTGAAGACCAAAAGCGCAAAGACTTGCTCAATAATATGGAGCTGCCTTTGTCCTATATTTTGTGGCAAATAGAGGCAACAGGTGTTGGTATTGATAAAAACGCTTTGTTAGAGTTTAGTTACGACCTTAACCAGTCGATCGAAACTTTACAAGCGGATGCTTTTGCCTTGGCGAAAGAACCGTTCAACTTAGATTCTCCAAAACAAATACGCGAAGTTCTCTTTGAGCGTATGGGGTTGCCAACGATTAAAAAAACTGCTTCAGGAGAGGCTTCAACAAACGAAGAAGTTCTGCAACATCTTGCGAATAAAGGACATGAAATTGCAAGCATTATCATTCAACGTCGGCAAAAAGCGAAATTGAAATCAACATATACAGATGCGCTACAAAAACATATTGATAACATGGATCAACGCATCCATTCGCACTTTAACCAAGCAATTGCCAATACAGGAAGACTGTCATCCAGCCACCCAAATTTACAAAATATCCCAATAAAAGGCGAAGACGGTAAGCGCCTACGAAAATCTTTTATTGCGACGATGAACAGAAAACTGTTATCTGCTGACTATTCACAAATTGAACTACGCATCCTAGCACACATGTGCGATGATCAAAATATGCAAAAGGCCTTTGCTGAAGGCAAGGACATCCACTCTGCCACTGCATCAGAATTATTCCACATAGCCGTTGATGAGATTACCAGCGATCAGAGGCGCTATGCAAAAACAATTAACTTTGGACTTATTTATGGCATGGGTGCTTTTAGCCTATCAAACCAGCTTGGCGTAGACCGAAAAGAAGCAGAAGAATACATTAAACTATATTTCCTAAAATACCCGAACGTCCTTAAATATATGGAAGAAAGCCGCCAATTTGCAAAAAATAACGGCTATATTGAAACCTTTTTAGGTCGCAAAATTACACTGCCTGATATTAATTCCAAGCATCATGCGATTCGACAATACGCTGAACGTGCCGCCATTAATGCGCCCATTCAAGGAGCTGCAGCAGATATCATAAAAATGGCAATGATATCCATGTACGAACTACTGCATGCCGAAACCGATATACTAATGACTTTGCAAATTCACGATGAACTGCTGTTCGAAGTCGACGCTTCTATGGTGGAACATTACTCAGCGTTGATCCGCAAAACGATGGAGGGAGTAACCACACTAAAAGTGCCCTTGAAAGTCGATATTGGTATTGGTGATAATTGGGCACAAGCCCATTAAAAATTTACTGACTCAAATCAGCAAGAAAGTCTACAATTTTTAGCCGTTGAACCTTTCCAGAAGGTCCTTTAGGTAGCGCGCTTACAAAGTGAATTTTACGCGGTGCCTTGAACCCCCCAACGCTCTCCTCACAAAGACTGATGAAAGACGCCTCTTCAACGCTTACCCCTTCCTTACACACCACGCATGCCTCAACATCTTGCCCGTACTTCGCACAAGGAACGGCAAAGCAAGCTGCCTCTATGACATGAGGATGGGTATATAAAACTTCATCTATTTCTCGCGGAGCAATATTCTCCCCGCCCTTAATAATAAGCTCTTTTATCCTACCGGTAACTTGAATATAGCCTTCTTCATCGATCGTCCCGATATCCCCACTACGATACCAACCATCCGATGTAAAAGCAGCAATGGTTGCTTGATCATTTTTATGATACCCTTGCATAACATTTCTACCCAAAACCTGTATTTCTCCCTCCTCTCCAACGTGGCATTGCTCGTTTCTTTCATTAGCAATGCGCACCTCATTACCAAAGGGTCGCCCAACAGTTCCTATTTTGCGTTTTTTGGGAGGTCTTGGGTTTGAAAGGATTTGAGCGGCCGTTTCTGTGATGCCCATTGTTTCAATGATTGGAATGTTAAGATGTTTTTCAAGAATCCGATGCGTTTCCATTGGTAAAGGAGCGGAGGCAGATCGAATAAATTGTAAAGATGTTATATCGAAATCTTGCAATTTAATCGCCTTCTCTCCTCCTTCGATCGCATAGATCAGAAAGTTCAACATCGTTGGAACGACACTTACCCATGTAACCCGGTTTTCTTCAATACAAGGGAAAAAACCACTTACACTAAATTGCTTAGCAAGAACAAGCGTTGAACCACACACCAATGTGGACATGACGCTAACGCACTGCGCATTGATATGGAACAGAGGCAACACACACATCCCCACATCATCACTAGAAAGCGCATGTGCATTTGCTGAATTTTCTCCCCCCGCAATCATGTTGTCATGCGTTAAAACGACCCCTTTAGGATCACCAGTTGTTCCACTTGTGTACATAAGCAGTGCCTGATCCTGCTCATCTTGCGCAGGAATCTCTTTGCTCGCGCGCTCAAAAACGTTATCATCCACAATTTGAATTTTAGGACTGAAATTAAGCTCCAAGGTTGCGATTAAGTCCGCTCTTTCCGAGTCAACAAAAATAATTGGCGGTTGCGCATGATTTAAAACATACGTCATTGCCTTTTTACCAGATACTAAGTTTAATGACAAGAAAACGCGTCCTGCAGCCATAGTAGAAAGTAATAATTCAAGCGCCTCTTTTGAGTTTGGCAGAGCAAGCGCCACGATACTTTTTGGCTTGATATTATGGTGTTCAAAAAAGGCATGCACCTTTAGTGCTGTTCTTAATAGCTGAGAATAGCTAACGCGCTTTCCACTCTCTGGAAAGATGAAAGCAGATTTTTCAGGATGTTTTTCTGCCCAATGTTCCAAATATGCCGCAACAGTTCTTTTCATGAATGATTTTTAGCAATATATTCGCCTAATATTGAAGCGACTGTCGGCTCGTCTACCTCAATTTCTCGGATAATTCGAGTGACGTTCATGAAGTGCTCGACATTAAGATTAGTAGAAATTGAATTCTTTCCCCAACTGCCACAACCCATTGATAGTGAAAAGGGCATTCCATTATTAAAAGCACCTCCTGTAGCAATAGAGTGCGCTTGATTAACTATCACTCGACAGGTCGGTAAATCAAGACCCAATTGAAGAATGTTCTCTTCATCATTGCTGTGGATTCCAAGCGAATGTCCAGCGCCTTGAACCTCGAGCAATTGATTTGCCAAGTGCTTCGCCTCGCTAAAATCACGGACCTTGAAAAGGGTAAGCACAGGAGACATCCGCTCTCGACAAAACGGGTGATTCAAGTTGTTTTTATCATGCTCAACAACCAGCATACTCGTCAACTCTGAGCTCTCAATTCCTACTGCTTTCGCTAGCGTATTTGCTGATTGAGCAATCAACCCAACGTTTAATTTACCCTCGGGCCACAACCCATCAAGAAGCTGTTGCCTTTGTGTTAAATTCAATAACAGCCCGCCTTGCTTTTGCAATGCTTTGATAAAATCTTGGTAATGCTCTTCCAAACAAATGACGTTATTTTCAGACGAACATGAAGTGGCATTATCGAACGTTTTCGACCGCTTAATTTTTTCCGCTACATTCTCAACATCGGCACTTGCATCAATAATCGTTGTAACATTACCTGTACCAACTCCTATTGTAGAAGTCCCGCTGGAATAAGCCCTGCGAACATTGCTTTGTGATCCAGTTACTACAACAAAATCAACGATTTGCATTAGCTCTTGGACGTCTGATTTGTTGACTGGCATGGGCATTTGCTGCACCAAATGACGCGGTGCGCCAATCTTGTCGAACTCTTGATGTATGTATCCTATCAATATCTTCGCAACGTCTGCCCCTTTGGGTGAGGGTGCAACAATAACAGCATTGCCACATTTAAGCGAATTAATAATCTTGTTGACTGGTGTCGCAATTGGATTGGTTGACGGAGTTAGTGCCGCAACCACACCCAAAGGGCGTGCAATCTCTGTTATTCCTTTTTTAGGGTTTTCAGAAATAATCCCTGTCGTTTTCCGCCCTCGCAGGTCACGTAACAATCCCAACGTTTTCCGATGGTTTTTGACAACCTTGTCGGCAACGTTGCCGAGCCCCGTATCTGCAACGGCCTTTTCTGAAAGCAATTGATTGCGCTTTGGCTCCATAACAGCCCACGCAACCGCATGCGTTAGCTCATCAAGACTCTTTTGAGAATAGCCCACAATTTGTTGTTGTGCCAATTGCGCTTGCTTTACAAGTGTGGGTATTTCTTTTGAAGAATCGTGCATCGTATTATTTTGATTTTTCTGCCACTGACTTGCCCCTCTCTTTAGATTAAGAGAGGGGCTTCTCGTTTACAAATCTTTAAGCAACTCTTTGAGAAATGCTTCCCGCTTTTTCCACATAGCGGCAACTTCTTCTCTATTCATAATGCGAACGGGCGACCCGCCTGCTTTCATGCGCTTATCAACACGCGCATTCGCAAACATTTTAGGAAAAGCACCCGCCAATCGATTAACAACCTCTTTTGGCGTGCCTTTGCGTACCATAACGCCCCTGAAGTTCACACTAGAATCATCAACATTTACGCCTTGTTCTTTAAACGTCGGCACATCAGGCAAAAATTCCGTATTACGGTTATTATCCGCTACGGCAATGATTTTCAAGTTAGCGCGACTGCGATAAGCATCTGATAGATTATTAATCCCCGCCATAACATGCCCGCCCATAACTGATTTTAATGCGCCCGCTCCACCTTTTTTATCAGGCACATAGGTTAACTTTGTTCCTGTCTCTTTTTGAATTTGCAAAAAGGCAATATGATGACCCACAAACAACCCCGCACCAGATATCGTCATCTTTCTTGGATTGTTTTTAGCAAACTTCACAAAATCATTAAGATTATTAATCGGACTGTCTTTACTCACAATCAAAACCGCTGGATCCGCGCCCCAGTTTGCAATCGGCTCTAAGTTATTTATATTGTACTTCGTCTTGAATTTTATAGATTGCGCAATAAAATGCGGGACGTTATATGCTGACAATTCATAACCATCCGTTTTTGCTTTGGAAGCATACTGATTCCAACCCTTTCGTCCTCCCGCCCCAGGGCGATTAAGAATGACTATAGGTTGTCCAAGATACTCCTCATTACCAGCAACCATTGTTACAATCCTTGCTTGGAAATCAGTGGCCCCGCCAGCGCCGTAAGAAACGGACAAACTAATTGGTCTATCTGGAAAGTCTTCTGCCTGAACAGACGTTGAAAGCAATCCAATACCCGCTATTAATGCGAAAAAAGCAGTAACAAGCGATTTGTATTTTTTAATAATCATAACGATTCTCCTTTAAAGTTAAATGTGTAAAAATTTACACGCATCTTCACCACAATTCTGTTTACAAAATCCAGCCTCTTGGCGTCTGCACTTGAAGCAGTACACTAAACAGCAAATATACAACTATAACAAATCCCATAGCAAAAAGCCCATCTTTGATTACAGCGGGTAACCACGCGCTTTTTTGCGCAATAGCATTCCTAATCTGCGCAGAATACATGTAAACTGTTAGCAGCATGAAACCGAAACATACCATATAAAACCCAACCGTTTCTGCCACCGTAACCAAAACGATCGACGCAATAAACCCTGGCATGAAATTGCGTATTGCACGGCGATTGATTTTTATTTCTCCCGTCCCTTTAAACTGCGAAATAAAAAAATCGGCAACAGTTGTTATTAGCATAACTGCAACGACCACCTTAGGAAATAAATACGCTTGACCATCGTCCTCGAAGAACGTGGCACCTGTCACTACAATAGCGACCGCCAGTAAAACTAAATTAGTGATAACTGGCGAGATTTTCAACGGTTGCTCTTTCATCTTGTTGTTTTCTTTTGCTTCTGATTGCTCCAAAGGCTATACCCCATAGAAAATATACATAGCGAAATTAACAGGGCATTGAGTGGTCCTAATAAAAAGTAGTCAATCATCCCGTCGGTAGCATTTGCAATAATTGATCCTTGTACAAAATTCGACTCTGCTATCGGTCCCAAAACCAAACCCAACACCAAGGGTGCGCTACGCAAACCGACACCTTCGAGAATCCACATTCCTAAGCCCAACCCTAACATAACAATCACGTCGGAATAGGAATGTTGTACGCTATATGTTCCAAAAACAGCAAGCACCATTATTGATGGTGCCAGAAAACGCTTGGGGATTTTAATCACTTTCGCCGCAAGCCCACTCAGGGCAATACCAAAGATCACCATTAGTATTTGACCGACGAGCAATGAATCAATAAACGTCCAAACAACCTCTGGATAATCCATAAATAACGATGGACCAGGAAATATTCCATGAATCAACAACCCTCCCAAAAGGACAGCCGCCGTAGGGCTTCCGGGAACGCTTAAAGTAAGCAGAGGAACCAGAGATGGACCGACCATTGAATTGTTTGCTGCCTCTGCTGCGACAATCCCATCAGGCTCTCCTTTACCAAAATTCTCACGAAACTTTGAAAATTTACGCGCCTGATCCCACGAAACCAGCCCTGCAATTTGTCCTCCTGCTCCGGGAATTAGCCCGATAAAGACTCCGATAATACTGCCTATGCTTAACGCACGAACTCTTGAAAAACAAAGACGGATAGAGTCCATTACGGGTTGCTTCTCGGTAACAAATAAATCTTTTTGCTTCTCTTGAATTGTTTCAGCGAACATTAACAGAATTTGTGGAATAGCAAATAAGCCGATTAATGCAGGAATAATATGAATGCCTCCTTCCAAGTGCTCACTAAAGACAAATCGCTCAACGCCTTGTATTCCATCGTAACCAATCGTTGAAAGCCATAAACCTAAAGCCCCTGATGCAAGCCCTTTCATCATCGATGAAGAATCTAACGTCGCAATCACAGTAACACCAAGAATAGCGACCCAAAACAGATGGCTTGGTCCAAAACCCAGCGCAAAGTTTGCAAGAACAGGAGTGAAAAAAATCAGCACAAAAACACCAAGAATACCCCCTATAGCTGAGCTAATAAAACATAAGTGCAGCGCCTTAGTTGCTTCATTTTTTGAAGCCATCGCATGACCGTCAAGCGTTGTTGCTATGTTCGCAGGAGCTCCCGGAATTTTAAGAAGAATGGCGCTAACAGCCCCGCCAGCGACCGTTGAGGTATAAGCCGCACCAAGTAAAATCAACCCACTGGTTGAGCTCATGTGGAATGTAAATGGAATAAGCAGCGCGACAGTCATTGTTGGGCTCAGTCCAGGCGTTGCCCCAAGCAAAAGACCGATAACCGTCCCAGCAACCAAAATCATAAAGTTTAACGGTTCAAAAACATTGCCAAAGTAGGTTAAAAATTCCATATACAAGTTTTCTAATGTTTGTTTGCTAAAAAATCACACGGGATGAATTTGGATGAAATATAAAAGCTATATTCTATTTATTATGTCAGAATAAAATTTTTATGTGTGTTTTTTTAATAAACGATTTCATCTATAACGACATTTATACCACCTATGCTTAGTAAAGCCTCAGATAATGGCATAGTTTCGACGCAGTTCCTAATTGTTTTTAAATCGCCTCTCACTCAGAACCGTTCTATGCAAAAAAACCAGCACCTTTACTTTTATGTTTGAAACCATATTAATTATCGTCTCTCCTGTTTTCGGAGTCATACTCCTTGGCTTTCTATCCGCTCAATTCATGGGTTTTCGTTCCAAAGAAATTCAAATATTAAATCGAGTAAACCTATACGTTTTATTACCCCTTTTTATTTTTGTCTCACTACAAGAAAAGCCCATCGAAGTCTCGCAAAACCTACTGCTCATTTTTGCTGGAAGCGCAATATTAATCTTGCGTGGGGCACTCACAATCCCTGTTCTTAAATGGCTTGGCAATCATCGACTCATCTTGCCACCCATGATGTTTAATAACTCTGGAAATATGGGGCTTCCTATCCTGTTACTGGCTTTCGGTGAGGACGCTCTCATTGGTGCGGTCTTGTTATTTCTCATAGAGAATACTTTGCATTTTTCACTCGGCCAAGCAATTATGTCGGGCAAAACAAACTTCAAAACGGCTTTATTAAACCCGATGATTTTGGCCGCCGTCGCTGGAATTATTTTTAACGTCTTCGCCCTGCAGTTACCCGAATTTATTCTTCTTCCATTCTCCTTTGCAAGTGAGGCCGCGATTCCTCTTCTTCTGTTTTCACTGGGCGTGAAAATGTGTGATTTAAATCTTGATCATTTTACTTTGGGCATTAAAACATCTCTTTTGGTGCCTCTCGTTGGTCTCATTAGCTACTTGCTATTGCAGTCCTCGAATCTACCCCTGAATACTCTTGAATGGAAAATGCTTTTAATTTATGCCGTCTTGCCCCCAGCTCTATTAAATTATCTGATGGCAGAAAACCTTCAGATTGAGCCAGACAAAATGGCTGCAATTGTGCTGTATGGAAATGCATCCGCCGTGTTAATAATCCCTATTGCTCTATCTTTTGTTCTTTAAATGATCAATAATAATCCGTTTCTGCCAAAGGTTCTCGGTGATAACACCAGCATGATACAATCGAATTCGATGGACCGCTATCACTCAAACAATCAAAAGCATAATCACTGCTTTTCTTCTTTTGCCACCCAAACACCCTAAGAATCATGTCTCTTTTAGTAGAAAAGAATACCAAAAATATACCCACCTGTGATCGCCTCATTGTCGCGCTTGATGTGGGAACAAACGCCGAAGCCAAAGCATTAGTTGAATCACTTGGGGAAACCGTCACTTTTTATAAACTTGGGTTGCAAATCTTTATGGGCGGAGAGTATTTTGAATTGATTGAATGGCTCACGGAAAAAGGGAAGAGGGTATTCGTCGACTTAAAGTTTTTTGATGTGCCTGAAACAGTAAAGCTCGCTGTGCGTGAGCTCGGGAAGTGTGGCGCAACATTCGCAACAGTTCATGGAAATGATGCTATATTGAAAGCCGCAGTATCTGAAAAAAAGGGAATTAAAATCCTTGCCGTTACCGCTTTAACAAGCCTTGATAATTCAGACCTTAAAGATTTAGGCTTTCAGGTTAATGTTAAGGATTTGGTGTTATCGCGAGCGCGCAGAGCGGAGGAATTAGGTTGTGATGGCGTTATTTCATCGGGTCTTGAGGCATCTGCCTTGCGTGAAATAACAGCAACATCATTTATCATTATCACGCCAGGAATAAGACCCTTCTTAAACTCTGATGACCAAAAAAGAACGGTTGATGTCGAAGAAGCCTTCCTCAATGGCGCGGACTACATAGTCGTTGGAAGACCAATTAAAGAACATCATGGTTTTGATTCCAGCAAGTCTGCCGCTGCAGATATTCAAAGAAGAATAGCCGATCTATTTACTGCATCTTAAATGCACAGCCAGCCAAACTAAGGACAGCACCGCGCAGCCAATAAAAACGCTGTTGCTGCTGAATAGCGAAATCAGCCCCCCTCCAAGCACACCTCCACAAAAGGCACCAAGAAATTGAGCGGATGAGTACACGCCCATCGCTGTCCCACGCATTGATGTATCAACCTTTCGACTAATCAGAGCCGGTAATAAAGCCTCTAATGTATTAAATCCCCCGAAATAAACAGCAAGCATTGCAGCAAGCACCCAAAACTGATCGTCTAAAAATGACATCGCCAGCATCGACACAAAAATCATCAATATCGCCAAGGGGTAAACCACCCCTGTTTTTTTATGCTTCTCCGCCATAATAACCATTGGAAGCATAATGAGTAAGGAGGTGAGTACCACCCCAAAATAAACCGACCCATGCTGTTCAATGCCAACCCCCGTGCGCACCAAGACAAGAGGAACTGCGACAAATAATGCCGTCATAATTGCATGCAATGAAAAAACACCAAAGTCGATTTGTGCTAACTGGGGATTTTTAAGTGTTGCAAAAAAACTTTCTCGTGTAACTTGCCTGCTATTGCTAAGGACTCTGGGAGACGGCACGCTCAGCAGCAGCAAAAATCCACATAAAGCTAAAATTGCCGTAAGCCAGAAAATTCCAGGAACGCTGATGCTCTGATACAAAATCGGCCCCAACAATAAAGATAAGAAAAAGG
This sequence comes from uncultured Thiomicrospira sp., assembly GCA_965195345.1. Classification (GTDB taxonomy): domain Bacteria; phylum Pseudomonadota; class Gammaproteobacteria; order CAKMZV01; family CAKMZV01. The sequence continues at coordinate 225,948 of OZ239628.1, forward strand.
CAGACCCGATGCTCATCCCAACGACCGCCATTGCTCTAACCCTTCGGTCACCTGGAATCAAGTCTGCCACTAAAGCAAGTAGTACAGAGGCTACAGCACCCGCCCCCTGTAAGGCGCGACCGATTATAACCGTTACAATATCATCTGCAAGAGCAGCAAGAATTGATCCAATAGCAAAAATAAGCAAACCCACACCAATCATTATTTTACGACCATAACGGTCGGATAAAATCCCAAAAGGAATTTGCAGACCCGCTTGCGTTAATCCATAAATACCCATCGCAAGCCCAATCATCCAACCACTTACCTCCCCGTAAGCCCCTCCTTGAGCATACAGGGTAAAAACAGGTAATATCATAAATAATCCAAGCATTCTCAAGGCAAAAATACCCGAAATGCTCAAAGTAACCCGTATTTCTTGTGAACCTGTGAGGGGATTATTCATTACAATGCAGGGTGGTCTTTATAAATTCTATTCATGTGGTCATTGTAATATGTTCTCATCACTTTCAGTAGACATAGCATCAATGAAGTGGCGCTCGCCTCTTTGTGTTTCTTCGGGTAATGGCGGCTTTGCTCACGAACTATCTCGGATAAATGGCTTCCCTTTCGATGCGTTAGGTGCCATTTGCCTCAAAGGAACAACCAAGGATCCCAAAGCAGGGAACCCCGAGCCTCGTGTTTGGGAGACGGCCTGTGGATTAATCAACTCTGTTGGATTGGAAAACCCTGGTGTTGAAGAAGTAATAGAAAACATCCTCCCTCAAACAAAAAGTTTGAGCGACAATCTAAATATTATTGCCAATGTCTGTGGATACAGCGTGGAAGAGTATGCCTATATCACCCAACAATTCGATACGTCAAGCGTTCGCGCCATTGAGATAAATATTTCTTGTCCCAATGTAAAAGGAGGTGGCGCTGTTTTTGGCAATGATCCCGTTTTGGCAGCCGAAGTTATCAGCGCTTGTCGCAACAGTACCAGCAAACCGTTGATTGCCAAGCTGTCTCCAAACCAAACGGACATCGCTCAATGCGCCAAACAATGCATTGAAGCGGGCGCGGATGTTATTTCAGCTGTTAACACCTTTTCAGGCATGGCTATCGACATTAACCAACGCAAAGCGACCCTTGGGGGGAAAAGCGGTGGCGTTTCGGGCTCTGCAATTAAGCCCCTCGCTCTGCTGCGTGTTCACGAGGTTTGGCAAATCGCGAGAGAGTTTGACGTTCCCGTTATCGGAATGGGAGGAATAAAGAGTGCTGAAGACGTCATTGCTTTTTTTATGGCGGGTGCCTCTGCCTGCGGCATCGGCTCTGCATTGGCTGGCGATACACAATTACCGTTAAAAATCGTTAAAGACTTGCGAAAATGGTTGAAAAAGCACGGAATTTCTCATATAAGTGAATTAACAGGATCGCTAACTATTTAATCGTTCTCGCTTCTTTTTATCTCTTCTATCAATGTTGCCCTTGTCTTTCTTGTGGATGTTTCATCGCCTAACCCATTTATCACTTTATACTTTAAAGCCCTCTTCTGTAAACTGTCCGCTTTTTCCAACCCTCGCATCTAAATGCCAATTTTCAACCGCCCAGCTTAAAATCTCATCAACGGATGTGAAAAATAAATCTTGGGGTGGGTTTTGTTGCAAAAACTGCAACCCTTTGACTAAGTTTGATCGAACATCGTTCGTGCCGTTTTGTATCGGGGGCGCAAAACTTTGCTTACTTAATTTGTTTCCTTCGTCTCCAAGCACCACACCTATATGCGCATAACAAGGAGGTTGCTGGTCAAAGCATTGCATGAGGAATATTTGTCTGCCTGTCGTTTCCATTAGGTCGACTCCTCGCACGACTGTTGTTATTTTTTGCAGAACATCGTCGACACTTACGGCTAACTGATAAGAAAAAAAACCATTTTTTCTACGCACAATAAAATCGCCATCTTTTGATAAATCAAAGCATGTCTTTCCTTGTACACCATCGTCCCAGCAAACCTTTTGGTCTGCAATAACTCTTGTCGCTGAAGGTTCTTGTACGCGCGATAAATCACGACATCGATTGTCGTAATGTTTCGCTATCCCCTGTAGCCGCTTGCGAGGACAGTCACAAGGGTACGTGAGAGATCGATCTTGCAGGCTTTGCAGAAAGTCGATATATATGTTTGTCCTCGCGCTTTGATAAAGCACATCACCATCCCATTGAAGTCCATGGGCATCTAAAGCAAATAGAATATCATCCTTGGCTTCGGGTGGCTCCCGTGGCGGATCAATGTCTTCTATTCTAAGGTGCCAATAACCATTTTTTGATCGCGCATCAAGAAAGCTTGCCAAGGCTGTTACCAATGACCCAAAATGAAGGGGTCCTGTGGGAGATGGCGCAAATCGCCCCACGTATTTTTTACTGTCTTTTTCTGTGTTTTTTTCACTTACTGCGTTCTTCATTGCCACTATATCCTGCTTTTTCTTGAAATAAATTCCTCAGATGAAAATTTGGTTTTTTTCTCGCTCTAAAGATAGAATACACCCTCTCACTTTAAGCTTAGAAGACTTACGAATAACAAAAATCTTTCTTTTATAACTTCTTTTTTTCCAAAGGATTTAGTATGCCCAAACACTCTGCTATTATTCTCGCCGCCGGTAAGGGGTCAAGAATGTGTTCATCAAAACCAAAAGTTCTCCATGAGCTTGCCGGGAAATCGCTGTTGGGGCGCGTTATTAGCACTGCGCACTCAACATGCGACGACCTTGTGGTGGTTTATGGAAAAGAAAGCGAATCTATTTGTTCTCTTTTTTCCAATACGTCATGTACCTTTGCTTTTCAAAAAGAACAGCTCGGCACAGGCCATGCAGTGAAGTCAGGGCTTCCCTCCGCTCAAGGTGATTTTATTATCATTCTTTATGGAGATGTTCCTCTTATTGAGAAAGAAACAATAAATGAAATTAAACAAAAACTCGAATCCGTTGATTTGGTTTTTTTAACGGCTGTTGTTGATAACCCGACGGGTTATGGGCGGATATTACGCAACTTTGCTGGTAACCTCATGGAAATTGTAGAAGAAAGAGACGCCAACGAAAAACAACGAGAAATCAACGAAGTTAATACAGGTGTGCTTGCTGTCCGTAAAAGCCTTCTTGCAAAGTGGCTGGATAAACTTAACGTTGGCAACACTCAAAATGAATATTATCTCACCGATATCTTAGCGTTAGCCGTTGCTGATAATGCAAAAACTGATTCTGTTGAATGCAAAGATATTAGTGAGGTTGCTGGGGTCAATGATTTAATCCAGCTCGCAGCTCTTGAAAGAGTCTTTCAGAGGAGAGAGGCAAAAAAACAATGTCTAAAAGGGGTCTCGATTAAAGATATTGATCGCGTTGATTTTCGTGGAGACATTCTTATTGGGAGGGATACGCAGGTTGATATAAATGTTGTTTTTTCGGGAAAAGTATCAATCGGGAGTAATTGTTTTATTGGGGCTGGGTCCGTGATATCAGACACCACTATCGGCAATGATGTTGTGATCAAGCCTTTTAGCATCGTTGAGAGCTCTGTTATTCGAGACAATACCTTTGTGGGTCCCTTTGCAAGAATCCGCCCTGAAACAGAACTCGGTGAAGGTGTGCATATTGGTAACTTTGTTGAGATTAAAAAGTCAACCGTTAAAAAAGGAACAAAAATCAACCACTTAACTTATATAGGCGATGCGTCCATTGGGCAATCGGTTAATATCGGCGCTGGTGTTATTACATGTAATTATGATGGTGTAAATAAGCACAAGACGACAATTGAAGATGGTGTTTTTGTTGGCTCGGGATCCCAAATAGTTGCTCCAGTAACCATTGGAGAAAATGCGACAGTTGGTGCTGGATCGGTTATCGTTAAGACTGTACCAGCCGATAAGCTAAGCCTTTCCAGATCTCAACAAAGAACCATTACCGAGTGGTCAAAACCTGAAAAGACCTAACCCTTAAGTGACTGATAATAACCTTCTTGATGGGTTAAACCCCCAGCAAATTGAAGCTGTTATTAACGTGGACTCGCCTCTTCGTGTAATTGCGGGTGCAGGCAGCGGAAAAACAAAAGTTATTGTGCAAAAGATAACGCATTTGATTAATCTTGGTTTCTCTCCTCGCAGTCTTGTTGCAATCACCTTCACAAATAAAGCGGCTCAAGAAATGTCAATAAGGCTTAATGAGCAACTCCCAAAAGACCTGGTTCAACACATAAAAATATCAACCTTCCATGCTTTGGGGTTGAACATAATCCAATCCTCCCTTTTATCTTTTGACCTGCGTCCAAATTTTTCATTGTTAAATGATTTAGACTCCAAAAACCTCATAAAAGATATTGTCGGAGGTCACAAGTCTGATTGGCTGAAGATAATTATTTCGCGAATAGATCAATGGAAAAATGGAGGAATCCATCCGCAGCAGTCTTTGGAGCTGGCTGAAAATGAAATTGAGACTTCCGCAGCTCTCAGTTTTTTTGAATACGAGAGACAAAAGACCAAATTAAATATGCTTGACTTCTCTGACTTGCTATTAAAACCCTTGGCATTTTTGCAATCAAACAACCCCGACGCTGACGCTTGGAGAAGGCGATTTCAATATTTACTTATTGATGAATATCAAGACACAAATCGCATACAAAACGAATTATTCTGCTGTCTTGCGGATAAAAGTAAACGATTTACCATTGTAGGAGATGCTGATCAATCAATATATTCTTGGCGGGGTGCCCTGCCTGAAAACATGACTGAAATTGAAGTACAGTTCCCTGAAATAAAGACGATTGTCTTGTCTCAGAATTATCGTTCAACCAATAATATTTTACTTTCTGCAAACCGCTTAATCAGCTCTTTATCATCTGATACCAGCAAGAAACTTTGGTCTCGTCTTGGAGATGGTCAGGAAGTAACTGTGCTTCCTTGCCACAATGACAGAGATGAAGCAAATAAAGTTTTAGAGCAAATAAGGAATGAAAGAGTCTCTCAACGAGCCGATTGGAGTAATTTTTGTATTATGTATCGATCAAACTGGCAAGGAGAGCAGTTTGAGCAAATACTAAGGCAATCGCATATCCCCTACACTGTTAGTGGCGCTAAATCGTTTTTTGACCGTTCTGAGATTAAAGATTTGATGGCCTACTTGCAACTTGTGGCCAATACATCAAACGATCAGTCTTTTCTAAGAATTATAAATAAGCCAGTAAGAAAAATCGGGAGTAAAAGTATTGAAAAGCTCGTGGACATCTCCAAAGAGAAAAATATTCCTCTTTTTGATGCTATTCCTTGGGTGAAAAAGACTGATTTTCCAGATTCAACATGGCGTTCTTTGCATTTTTTTTCAGATTGGATTCAATCATTAGCACGCCACTCACCATTAGAAGTTTTTGATCTTCTTGTGAAAGATATTGATTATAAATCTTGGTTGGAGTTGAAAGCCGACTCACCAACGTCAGCAGAAAAGCAATGGAAAAGAGTTTCTTCTTTTAGGACGTGGATGTCTAATATTATTGGTGAGTCCGATGACATTTCCCTTTCAAGTCTTCTTTTTAAATTGCAACTAAGCGAAAATTTTGTTGCTGAAGTCATCGGCGGAACACTTTCTCTAACAACCATACACGCTGCAAAGGGTTTGGAGTTTAGCAATGTTTTTTTGTGTGGTTTTGAAGATGGTCTACTTCCTCATAAAAACAGCACTTCAAAAACTGCCTTAGAGGAAGAGGTTCGCCTTGCTTATGTTGCAATAACAAGAGCAAAGCGGAACCTTACAATTAGCTATGCAAAGACGCGCTCGCAAGGGGGAAAGATGTACAAAACGAAACCGAGTCGTTTTCTCACTTTGATTGCTGATTCAAAGCAGGAAGAAGCTATTACCAGTCCCATAACCCCTGACAAGATGTTTCGACAGCTCCGAGACATGCTTTCAGAGTAAAATGCCTCTTTTAGTATCTCCTTGCGCCTGTAGCTCAGCTGGATAGAGCACCAGCCTCCGAAGCTGGTGGTCGGACGTTCGAATCGTCTCAGGCGCGCCAATCAACCATCAGGAAAAAAATCATTAAAAGGATCTTCTTTCTCCTTTTTATCCTCTATTCCTAAAAAGCGGCTTCTATTCTGATAGTAAAGGTTTTTTGTGAACGAGTATCTTGCTTCTGGGTCACGAGGTAAGAGCCGATCGACAGCTAAAAACTCGCTTCTTATGGAAATAACATTTAGCACTCTTCCTGCTGTGTAATAATCAGAATCTCTCCCTATTGAAAACAGAGCAGAGTCATACTGACGCCCAATGTGGTCCCTTAGAGATGCCCCTCCAAAAAAAGGAAGTACAACGTAAGGACCTGAAGAAAACCCGTACTGATAGAGCGTTTCTCCGAGATCTGTATTTTCAGCGGGAATTCCTAATTCAGAAGCCACGTCAAAAAAACCTAAACCTCCTATTGATGTGTTCGTCAGGAAACGGGAAACGGTCGTGACAGAGTTATCAATCTCTCCTTGCAAAAGATGATTTGATGCATTCGAAAATTCAGAAAGATTAGAAAAAAAGTCCGACACTCTCGATCTTAAGAAAGGAGGAACTGCCCACGAATAGGCACTCGCTAAAGGGCGTAGGAGATATTTATCAATAGTGAAATTTATATCTGTGACTGTCTTGTTGTATCCTTTCAGAGGGTCTTCTTCATTAAAATCATTCTCGCTTGCTTTTAATGGCAATATAACTATACAACTTATTATTAAAGATAAGCAGGTGTAGTAGTAAAGCTTCTTTTTCTGAATCATTTTTTTTATTCGTTTTATATCATGATGATACGTTTTAAAACAGCCTTTACTTCTTCTTATTATGTTGTTTATTCATGGGGATAGAATCTGTATAAGACGAAGTTCCCTAAAAAAAGGATTGTTCATTTTACGGGTTGTCGCTGAAGTTATTCTTTCTCTTTAAATGTTAGGCTTGCGGAGTTTATACAATATCTAAGCCCCGTTGGCTTGGGTCCATCCGTAAAAACATGCCCGAGATGTGCATCGCATTTTGCGCATTTAACTTCTGTCCGACCCATTCCAAGAGAGAAATCTGCCAGCTCTTTTATGCACATTTTGCTAACAGGTTTCCAGAAACTTGGCCAGCCTGATCCTGAGTCGTATTTCTCTGTCGACTGAAAAAGTTTTTCTTCGCAGCAAACACAGAGGTAGTCTCCAACACCCTTAAAATCATGGAATGCATTGCTGAACGGAGACTCTGTTCCTCCTTCTCTTGCTACGCGGTATTGCTGAGGAGTTAACTTTGATTTCCAACTATAATTATCCATGTCCGATTCCTCCGTAAAAATATTCTTTGAATGCCAAAAAAACATGCATTAAAACTTCTGCCTCCTGTAATACGATGGAACGCGGGCATTCCCCAATCGATTACATATACAGATATATTCTACAACCAAAAGGGAGGAGCATTAGAGAGTAGACATGTTTTTTTAGAAGGATGTGGTCTGCCAGAGAGATGGAAAGGACAAAGTTGTTTTAGTATTTGTGAAATAGGATTTGGTAGCGGGCTGAACTTTTTTGTGACGTTGGACTTGTGGGAAAAAGAACGTGAAAAAGGGCAAATTCTCTGGTATATTGCTGTTGAAAAGCACCCATGGAGTAAAGAGCAGATAGAAAAAAACATTCAAAACTTTCCGTACTTAGCCCCCTTTGCCCAAGAAATTTACGATAAATTGCCTCCACCCTTGCCGGGCTTTTATTTGGTGCATATTGAGAAATTGAATGTTTTCTTGTTATTCCTTCAAGGAGATGCGCGGGAGCAATTACCGAGATTAGATGCGAAAGTGGATGCTTGGTATCTTGACGGGTTTAAACCCTCTATAGAAGATGGGTGTTGGAGTGAAGAGGTAATTGCTGAAATCAAGCGATGTTCTCATAGGGAATCAATTCTTTCAACATTTTCTTGTGCGAGGAGGATAAAAGATGTGCTTTCACGTCAAGAAATAACTTTTCAAAAAAAGGCGGGCTGTTTGGGAAAGAGAGAGTTCTTGGTTGCCACGTTTCCTGTAAACTCTCCATTAGAAAAGACATCGAAAGCAGACAGAATCAATATCTTGGGAGATGGGGTGGCTGGAAGCGCGGTTGCCAATGCAGCGAAGAGAAGAGGGATAACAAAAATACAAATTAACAAAAAAGAGGCTCTTTTACCTGCATCAACCATTCCCGTCGCATTGGTGCACCCAAGAGTAACAGAAAAGCTTGGAGGCTTATCTCAACTGTCAATACAAGGGTATTTCTATTTAAAAGATTGGCTAAAAGAGGCGATGCCTTCAAAAGATTATCGATTAGAGGGCGTTTTTTGTATTGATAAGGAGGGAAATAAAGAGCTCGAAGAGGGCGGGTTTGTTTTTATGGATTCGTTTAAAAAGACATTGCGAGGAAAGACGGTGCCTCAAGCAACATTAGATAAAAGCGTTGAGGAAAATGTCGAAAAAGGCTTTTTAAACTCTTCAGACCCATCTGTTATTGCTATCGGGGCGAGTGACGTAGACCCCCAATGGATTATTCACGGATCGGTTCTTATTGTTTCATACAAAGAGGCGCACAACATTGTTAATCCAATACACTTAGATGGATACATAATACCGATGGACGAGAAAACAGTCTTAGTTGGATCAACCTTTGCCGTAGAAAGTGAAGATAAAAAGCAAGCTATAGATCGCCTAATGCTCAAGCTAAAGCTTTTTTCGCTTTCTACTAAAGGCATAAAGGGGGTAAAATTGTGGCAAGGGCGGAGGGTTAATAAGCCAGGAAGGTACCCCCTATGCTTCAAAAGAGGCAACACATGGCTTTTAAACGCCTTGGGCTCGCATGGCGTTACGCGATGTATGATCATGGCAGAGCATATTGTAAGCAAGATGACGGGTCAGCCAGACCCAATACCGAGAGATATTTCAAAACATTTTAATAGGAAGGAAAAATGACATCAAAAAACGAATATGATGTGGTCGTTATAGGCGGAGGCAGCGGAGGCATTTCGATTGCAGAGTACACCGCAATGTACGGGAAAAAATGTGCAATCATAGAAGGTTTGTACTGGGGCGGAACGTGCGTAAATGTTGGCTGTGTCCCTAAAAAATTATTTTGGCAAGCATCTAATACATATCGAAACCTTAATTATCTGAAAGGTTGGGGAATGTCCATAGAAAACAAGCATTTTGATTGGATGACATTTGCCGCCAACAGAGAAGAAAAAATTAATGAAATAGAACAATGGTACACCACACACCTACAAGGCTTAGGAGTGGATTGTTTTAACGGATGGGGAAAGATAAAATCAAAAAACTGTGTAGAGGTAGAAGGAAAAGAGCTTACAGCTGAAAAGATCATTATTGCAACGGGAGGAAAACCAACCAAGCCGAAGAACATTCCGGGTGCAGAAATCGGCTGCATCTCCGATGATATTTTTTCTTGGAAAGAACAGCCGAAAAAAGTGGTTATCGTGGGGTCAGGATACATTGCTCTTGAGTTTGCATTCATTCTTCAAAACTTAGGAACTCAAGTTACCTTAGTTATTCGAAAAGACCTACCTCTTTCAAGATTCGAGCCAGAGATAAAAGAGAGTATCGCCGAATACTTAAAAAAAGCGGGAGTAACGTTGCTTTGTAATAGCAATGTTTCACGTGTAACAAAAGAACCAAATGAAGGAGTGGCGGTACATATTGATTCAGGGGAGAGAATAATTGTTGATCAATTGGTTTGGGCAATAGGACGCGAACCAAACACTGACGGGTTGTCTGTTGAAAGTGCAGGCGTTCAACTAAAGGGTAAGCGTGTTATCACGGATAAATACAGTTGTACCAACATTGACAATGTTTTCGCGATTGGAGACGTGACAGATAGACCTCAACTTACCCCCGTTGCCATACAAGAAGGCAGAAGGTTAATAAAACGTCTGCTCGGCAATGAGAAGGAGGAGAGAATAGACCTTAACTTTGTTCCTACCGTCGTTTTCACAACGCCACCGATAGCCGTCGTCGGAAAGATAGAGGAAGAAGCGATTAAGGAAGGCTTGGCGATTGATGTTTATCGAAGCAAATTTTCCACGTTGTCTGATAGTTTACAGGGCAAGGGGGGAGAAGTCTTTATGAAACTGATCTGTGAAAAAGAGTCAAACAAGGTAATAGGAATCCATATGTTGGGCGAGGGGATAGAAGAAATTCTTCAGGGATTCGCCGTAGCGTTAAACTTAGGGGCTACGAAGCGTGACTTTGACAAAACAATCGCCATACACCCGACCATAGGAGAAGAGCTTATTACCATTAAGCCTCTGCTGTAGATTTACCAACAGCTCATTGAAAATCCTAATAAAGGGGTGTGTAGGCGTGTGTAGTTACTGACTGAACTCGATACAAGGTAATAGGAATCCATATGTTGGGCGAGGGGATAGAAGAAATTCTTCAGGGATTTGCCGTAGCGTTAAACTTAGGGGCTACGAAGCGTGACTTTGACAAAACAATCGCCATACACCCGACCATAGGAGAAGAGCTTCACCATTAAGCCTCTACTGTAGATTACCAACAGCGCATTGAAAAACCCTAATAAAGGGGTGTGTAGGCGTGTGTGTAGCTACTGACTTAACTCGATACAAGGTAATAGGAATCCATATGTTGGGTGAGGGGATAAGAAATTCTTCAGGGATTTGCCGTGGCGTTAAACTTGGGGGCTACGAAGCGTGACTTTGACAAAACAATCGCCATACATCCGACCATAGGAGAAGAACTTCACCATTAAGCCTCTGCTGTAGATTTACCAACAGCTCATTGAAAAACCCTAATAAAGGGGTGCGTAGGCGTGTGTAGCGACTGACTGAACGCGATACAAGGTCATAGGAATCCATATGTTGGGCGAGGGGATAGAAGAAATTCTTCAGGGATTCGCCGTAGCGTTAAACTTAGGGGCGACGAAGCGTGACTTTGATAAAACAATCGCCATACATCCGACCATAGGAGAAGAGCTTCACCATTAAGCCTCTGCTGTAGATTACCAACAACTTATTGAAAAACCCTAATAAAGTGGTGTTTAGGCGTGTGTAGTTACTGACTTAACTCGATACAAGGTAATAGGAATCCACATGTTGGGCGAGGGGATAGAAGAAATTCTTCAGGGATTCGCCGTAGCGTTAAACTTAGGGGCGACGAAGCGTGACTTTGATAAAACAATCGCCATACACCCGACCATAGGAGAAGAGCTTATCACCATTAAGCCTCTAACTGTAGATTACCAACAGCTCATTGAAAAGCCCTAATAAAGGGGTGTTTAGGCGTGTGTGTAGCTACTGACTGAACTCGATACAAGGTAATAGGAATCCATATGTTGGGTGAGGGGATAGAAGAAATTCTTCAGGGATTCGCCGTAGCGTTAAACTTAGGGGCGACGAAGCGTGACTTTGATAAAACAATCGCCATACATCCGACCATAGGAGAAGAGCTTCACCATTAAGCCTCTGCTGTAGATTTACCAACAGCTCATTGAAAAGCCCTAATAAAGGGGTGTTTAGGCGTGTGTGTAGCTACTGACTGAACTCGATACAAGGTAATAGGAATCCATATGTTGGGTGAGGGGATAGAAGAAATTCTTCAGGGATTTGCCGTAGCGTTAAACTTAGGGCTACGAAGCGTGACTTTGACAAAACAATCGCCATACACCCGACCATAAGAGAAGAGCTTCACCATTAAGCCTCTGCTGTAGATTTACCAACAGCTCATTGAAAAACCCTAATAAAGGGGTGCGTAGGCGTGTGTAGTTACTGACTGAACTCGATACAAGGTAATAGGAATCCATATGTTGGGCGAGGGGATAGAAGAAATTCTTCAGGGATTCGCCGTAGCGTTAAACTTAGGGGCTACGAAGCGTGACTTTGACAAAACAATCGCCATACACCCGACCATAGGAGAAGAGCTTCACCATTAAGCCTCTGCTGTAGATTTACCAAAAGCGCATTGAAAAACACAAATAAGGTATGTGTAGGCGTGTGTAGCTACTGACTGAACTCGATAAAAACGCGGTTCTGTTTTGAAGAGTCTACGGGGATTTGTGAAGGGTCCGTATTCGGATCGTACAATATTCGTGATTGAGTGATGCCGTTTTCTAAAAGGAAATTTGCCACATTTAATGCCTGACGGTTTGCAAGCCACTGGTTGAACTCTACAGAGGGGCCAGTCCCAGCGAAAACACTTAATTTGGCTTTATAGCTTGCTGATTGCATGCTTTCAACCACTGTCTTTAGTCGAGCTTGGTTTTCTGGAGAAATTCGAGAAGAGCCGGTATCAAAAGAGATTATGTTTGAAACGTTGACATCATTAGTTGCTTTTTGATTATTATCTGCCGCCGCTCCAGATGAAGGCGGGCGAGCGGGCGGAAGAGCAAAAGAAGTCCCGAGGGGAATAGTAAACTCATTTTTAGTAAAAGCTTGTTGTCTGCTGTTAATCTCAGTATCTATTTCCTCTATCGTATTTTCAGGCGAAGGAGTGTTAGCGTTAGATGCGTCTGCTGGATTTACGAGATCATCTTGGGGGGCATCATCGAGGTCATCCTGGGCAATGTCATAGAGGTCATTATCTATGAAGACAAACCTTTCCAACTCAATGATGTTGTTTGTATAGTTATCATCTACAGTCTCCAGTAGTTTTTTAGATTGTGAGAGAGATCTGTCAGAAAAATTAGGGTCGGCATCCGAAAACAAGGCGTCGCTTTCATCAGAAGATGCAAGCCTATCGTTGTCCGTAGTAGCACACCCAACGGAATCAACTATGGCTCCTAAACGTGAATCTGAGCAAAGGTCTTGAGAGTCAGGGATGCCATCCGAGTCAAAGTCGGCTTCTGCATTTTCACCTGCTGAGTCTTGAGAAAATAGAGCGTTGTTTTCACTGAGGTCCCCACTATCAATTAAGGATTGTAGGTTATTTGCGTCGCTTCCTGTTTCTATACCCTCCTCGTTTATGCTTCTTATGCCACCACCAGCAACGCTAATCTGGTCACCAGAATCTATTGAATCATCCGTTCTAATTTTATCGGTTGTCAAACTAAATCGATATGAAAGAGAGAGGCCTATATATTCATACCCGGATGCAGGGCGGGCTCCTAATAAAGTAAGCCCCCAACCGTTGGAGAGGAAATAGTTAAATCCTCCAGCTAAGGAGAGAGAGAGGGCATCAGGTTCTTGAATTGTAAGAGAGATGTTAGGATCTACGTCTTCGTGAGTAATTCTCACTGAGGCGACTCCAGCTTCACCAAAAAAATGAAAGCCAAAGGTTCTATTAGGGTATGCATATCCTAATAGAGCACTAAAGGCAGAGCTTCGTAGACGGATTTCTGGAAATAAGTTAGAGACAAAGGAGATTTGTGTATCACCATAAAAAGTGTAATCAAAGCGGGTGTAAAAATTCTCATAGAGTTGAATAGAAAGAGCCGCATGAAAAGGGTTGCCGGATGAGGAAATTCTTTCAGTGGCGCTCGCGCCTACATTAGAACCTCCAGCAGTGATTGAAGGCGTTATATTTGCGCTTCCTCTGCCAACATCAATGGAGAAATACTCTGCAACCGCATACAAATTTGGGGATAGTAACGCCAAAAATACACAAAGTCCTATGGTTTGAACTTCCTTCTTTATGGTAATTTTATACGCCCTTGGAACAACAAAAGAAAGCATAAGCAAAGAAAATGTTGTAAACATAATAAAGTAGACTGCGTATGATCCCATAAAAAAGAAAAAATATCAAGGGCTTATGCCAACTTTTTTATGCAAAACATTAGGTATGTGTTTCGTTTATGATACTTAGTGCTTGTTGAAAGTCTTCTTTTGTGTCAATACCTATTGATGGCTTGTCGGTTTCTATCAACTTTATTTTGAATCCAGCATAAAGCCCCCTTAATTGTTCAAGTTGTTCTTGCTCCTCAATTTCACAAGGAGGGAGAGACTTCCAAGTCTCTAAAAATTTTCGATTATAAGCATAGACACCAACATGCTTGAAACCCCAAAAATCGCTATTTTCTTGAGGAAAGGGAATTGGACTGCGTGAGAAAAACATTCCATACGCATCATTATTAAAAACGACTTTAACAATGTTTGGATTTGTTAACTCGTTTTTTTCAAAAATTTTATGATATGCACTAACCCAATAACTTCCATCTTGTAGCGTTGCACTGAGCTGACGGATGAGAACGGGGGAAATAAAGGGTTCATCTCCTTGAATGTTTATTATGTGTTCTGCATTCACTTTACTGCAGGCTTCAGCAATACGAGAAGTTCCAGAGGTGTGTTTTTTCGTCATAATGACACGCGAGAACGTTGAGCAGGCATCGGCAATGTTTTGGTCTTCTGTTGCGATATAAACATCGCCCACATCCGCCTCAATAGCACGGTTATAGACATGTTGAATGACAGGAATATCCCCCAATTGAAGCAAAAGTTTTCCGGGAAGGCGGGTCGAGTGAAAACGAGCAGGAATGATAATTGCAGTACGCATGATCTTAATGGCTTATGCTAACAACGCAATCGCCTCATCAATATCTAATATCTGTATAGCATCAAGAACGCGACTTTTATGTTCTACTTTCTTCTCATCAATCAACTTGGGGCTGATTACTAAGCGATGCGGAATACCAATCAAATCAAGTTCTGCGAACTTCACTCCAGGGCGTTCGTCGCGATCATCCAACAAAACGTCAACCCCTTTATCGAGCAGCATCGAATAGATATCGTTACACACATTGATTACTCTGGGGTCTTTATGCGCGTTTAAAGGTACGATCACAACCTCAAATGGAGCAACATTCATTGGCCATATAATGCCCTTTTCATCATGAAATTGTTCAATAGTGGACGGAACAAGTCTGGATACCCCTATCCCGTAGCAACCCATTAAAGGGGTGATTGGTTTTCCAGTTTTGTCGAGCGAACTTAATTGCATTGACTTGGAGTATTTATCACCTAACATGAAAATATGCCCCACCTCGATGCCTCGCTTAATCTGTAAAACGCCCTTTCCATCAGGGCTTGGGTCTCCGTCAGTAACGTTGCGAATATCTTCAATTTCAGGCAGCTCAACATCACGCCCCCAATTAATATTGAAATAATGCCAATCGTCTTCGTTTGCCCCTGCTGAAAAGTCACTCATGACAGCAACGGCACGATCAACAATCAACGGTATTGGCAAACCGACAGGTCCAAGAGAGCCCGGTTTTGCTCCAATAGCCAGAGCAATATCTTCTTCTGATGCCATTGTTAGAGGCTTGGCTATTTGGGGCAACTTTTCCGCTTTGACTGCATTCAATTGATGATCTCCTCTAACCAGTAGGGCAATCAGATTAGAAGGCTGTCCATCATCCGCGTTGACGATAAGCGTTTTAACGGTTTTTTCAATAGGAATGTCAAAGTTTTTTACTAAAGCGGCGATAGTTTTTTCATTGGGCGTATGTACGCGTGCCATTTCCTCAGAGGGTGCTGGTCGTTCCGAGTGGCATACCGCTTCAGCAACTTCCATATTTGCCGCATAATCACTGTCTGAAGAAACAACAATCGCGTCTTCACCGCTTTTTGCTAATACGTGAAATTCTTGAGAAGTGCTGCCACCAATGGAGCCTCCATCGGCTCGAACGGCTCTAAAATCAAGACCAATTCGAGATAAAATATCGGAATAGGCTGTGTGCATTGCACGATAACTTTTTTCCAAACATGCATCATCCATATTGAAGGAATACGCATCTTTCATAGTAAATTCGCGCGCGCGCATTAAACCAAATCGAGGGCGAATCTCATCACGGAATTTTGTCTGAATTTGATAAAGGTTAAGCGGCAACTGCTTGTAACTTTTCAAAATACTACGTAAATAATCGGTTACAACTTCTTCATGTGTTGGTCCAAGACAAAAAGAACGCCCATGACGATCAGGAAAGCGCAACAATTCTGGACCATAATCAACCCACCGCCCGGATTCTTCCCATAATTCTGCCGGCTGAACCATCGGCATAATAATTTCCAACGCGCCGCTTTTGTTCATTTCTTCTCGAACGATATTCTCTATCTTGCGATAAACACGCGTCCCTAAAGGGGTCCAAGTATATAACCCACTTGCGAGCATTTTAATCATTCCTGCGCGCAACATCAGCTGATGGCTGATGGTTTCTGCTTCAGACGGAGTTTCTTTTAAAGTGTTAATAACAAATTTCGATGCACGCATATTGGAAAAGTAGTTTTAAAGTTGACAACCCCTTATTTTACTGTATGCTATTCGGTAGCAAGTCATGCAAACAGCGGAAAATTGAAATTGATCCTCAAAGGAGAATATTTAAACGGAAATATAGCTGCTATCTGAGGAATACCATTTGTCAATCAACAGATTTGCTGTTTCGGGTTGGCTTTTCAGTAAATGCCCGCAAACGCTATGAACGGCGGGCAAAAGATCCTTATCACGACTTAAATCGGCAACCTTGAAAAGCAAATTCCCCGTTTGCCTTGTTCCGAGCAACTCGCCTGCTCCTCGAAGAGACAAATCCTTTTCAGCCAACAAAAACCCATCCTGTGAGTCCCGCAATATTTGCAGACGAGCTTGTGCAATTTGACTTAATGGAGGGGAGTACAGAAGCAGGCACTGGCTTTGCACTTCGCCACGACCAACGCGCCCTCGCAACTGATGAAGTTGAGCCAGTCCAAGACGCTCAGCATTTTCAATCACAATAATACTTGCATTGGGAACATCAACCCCGACCTCTATAACCGTTGTCGCAACCAATATTTGTAATGTCCCGTGAATGAATTTTTGCATTGTTTCACGTTTTTCTTTCGCTTTCATCCGACCGTGAATCATTCCAATCGATACTTCAGGCAAAGATGCTTGTAATGCATCAAATCTTGTTGTTGCAGACTGCGCATCGATTGCCTCAGACTCATCGATTAACGGACACACCCAGTAAGCCTGCTTGCCTAATAAACACTGCTGATGCAACCGAACCAACAGCTCTTGATATTTTTCAGTGCTCAAAACAGACGTTTGAATTGGCTTTCGGTTGGAAGGAAGTTGTTGAATAATCGATTGGCTTAGATCCCCATAAAAAGTCATTGCTAAGGTTCTGGGAATCGGTGTTGCACTCATTATCAATTGATGGGGCGGGGTTTTAGCCTTTTCTGAAAGCTGCATTCTTTGGTCAACACCAAATCGGTGCTGTTCATCTATAACAACAAGCGCAAGATTCTTAAACTGAAAATTCTCTTGAAATAAAGCATGCGTGCCGATAAAAATACAACAGCGATTTTTTGTTTCCGATATTGGTTTTGATGATGAAGAAACCAAAGCAACCTCAATACCTAAAGCATTAAACCATGCAGAAAATGTTTGAAAATGTTGTTGAGCTAAAAGCTCTGTTGGTGCCATTAAAGCACCTTGATAACCCTCAGCGGCAGCCATAAGTAGAGCTGCTGCCGAAACAACGGTTTTGCCACAGCCGACATCGCCTTGCAACAATCGCAGCATGGGCGTGCGCTTTTGAACATCACTGCAAATATCTTCAATGGCACTTTGTTGATCTTGTGTGAGCGTGAACGGCAGATTTTGTATAAAAAGGTCTTTTAAGGCGGTACTTTTAAGAGGCAATGCGTTTTTGCTCTGATTGTTTTTTCGAAATGCCAGCAGGCTTAAATGTTGCGCACAAAGCTCTTCTACAGCGATTCTGCGATGGTATTTACTACAAAAATTTGCAAATTCATCCATTGACTCTTCAATCGATGGTCGATGCAGTGAATGAATTGCATCATAGAAGGAACAAGAAATATTAGGGAAAGCAGTATCCAAATGCGAAGCATCATTGGGCATGCCTGCAAGAACAAAAGCAAGGCATTTGCGCATAAAAGGCTGATGCAATCCCTCCGTTAAAGGATACACCGCTAACCAATAATTGGGTAATTGAGGTTCTTTATCCACCCATGTTATTTCAGGGTGAACGATTTCAAAGCACTGCGCACCTTCGCGAACAACCCCAAAACATCGAAGAGCTCTACCATGTGAAAATGCTCTTGCCATTGAGGTGTGGAAGTTAAAAAAGCGCAAATTTAAAATGCCGCTATCATCGCGAACACTGACAAGAAGCATGTTTTGTCTCTTTCCGATCAGCTTTTGACGAAAAACAGTTCCCTGAAATAAGCTCCTATTGCCTTCTGAAGCCGCCGCTATAGGAATGACGCAACTTCGATCTTCATATCGAAACGGCAGGTGCAATAAAACATCGAAATAAGTTCTTATATTAAGGCGATCAAGTTTTTCGGCAACCTTTTCTCCAACACCCGGAATATTTGTAACAGGCAGATGAAAATAAAGACGACCCGCATCCATCAAGCGTCAGAGTGCCATTATACCGTCCATTTCGACACGTGAATCCTTAGGCAGAGCGGCAACACCGATAGCAGCTCTTGCAGGATATGGTTGGTCAAAATAGCTCGCCATGATTTCATTCACAGTAGCAAAACAAGACAAATCAACAAGGAAGATATTGAGCTTAGCAATATCGTTGAGATTGCCCCCTGATGCCTCGCATACCGCTTGCAGGTTTTTAAATACTTGGTGAATTTCTGCCTCAATCGAATCGTTTACTAACGTCATTGTTTTGGGACAAAGGGGAATTTGCCCAGACAAATAAACGGTTGACCCGACTTTAACAGCTTGGGAATAAGTGCCTACAGCGGCGGGCGCATTATTGGTTTGGATAATTTTTTTCATTGAGTTGCACATTAAAATTAAGAGATTTAAAAATAGAACTGGACACCCATCTTATTATAGAAGAAAATCCATCCTTCATAGGAATACAAATAGCGGAATATGCAACAGCATATTAACAAAAGTTGACTTTGTAGAGGCTTTAATGGGAACTTTCACTGGAAATATAAGCATGTTTGTAATAAATGTTATTATCGCGGTACTTATTCTTGGCGCAGGAATTTGGGCAGCAAAAAAATTGAGCGCACTCCTCAAAAACCGACTGCAGGATAGATTTGAAGACGGGGTAATCGCACTACTAAGCAATTTGGTTTATTGGGTAATAATTGGCACCACAAGCATTGCAGCTCTTACTCAAGTCGGCATAGAAGCAACCATCTTTATAGTAGCAATCGCGGCGGTACTTTTGATAATTGGACTTGCTTTGCAAGGCGTTCTCACGAATATAACAGCAGGCGTTCTTATAAATATTCTAAAGCCCTTTAAAACAGGCGACTATATCGAAGCGGGCGATAACGAAGGCGTAGTACACAACATTCAGATGCTCGCAACCGAATTACTAACTCCAGACAATAGAAGAATTATTGTGCCAAACGCCCTCCTTATGCAGTCAACAATAGTCAATCAATCATCTGAAGAGACACGCCGCATTGATTGGGTTTTTCACATAGGGCATGAAGATGATATTGATCGCGTTCGCATGGAATTGAAGCAAATACTTGAAGCCAATGAAAAAGTGAGAAACGATTCAGAACCCTTGATATTAGTAAGCGGATTTGCCGATAAAAAAGTATCGCTCACAGTACAAGCGTGGGTGGACACGAGCGATTACTCAGAAGTGTTTTACACAATCTTTGAGCAATTTAAAAAACGGCTGGACGCATTGGGAATAAGCCTGTCTTAATATTTCAAATCATTTTCAAAACGCGCTCAAAACGCTTTCAAAAGAAGCACGACCATCAGATGCGTCTAAATTTAAGAAATTTGCATATTGAGAGTATAATTACCCCGAGTTGGTCAGACAATCGCTGTACGCAGAGGAAAGTCCGGGCTTCGTAGAGCGCAATGCCAGGTAACGCCTGGGCAACGTGAGTTGACGGAAAGTGCCACAGAAAAGATACCGCCAGAAATGGTAAGGGTGAAATGGTGCGGTAAGAGCGCACCGCGGCTTTGGCAACAGAGCTGGCAAGGTAAACCCCATTGGAAGCAAGGCCAAATAGGAAGGTTCGCGAAAGCAAAGTGCGGCTCGCACTTAATCTTCGGGTAGGCTGCAAAGATGGATTTTGTGAAAAATCCACAAGATGAATGATTGTCCTAGACAGAACCCGGCTTATCGACCAACTCACCTCATACCCAGCATACCCCTAAGAACGATAAGCGCAAGAAGTCGCCTAAGGGGATAAGAAAGGAACAGACAAGCGCATTATTATTCAAATAACACCAAACTGAATGCCGAGAATATAACAACTTTAATGATTTTAAGCGAACTTAATAGGAATTTAGCATGAAAAGCACGCAACAACGCGCTGAATTACAACGCCACATCTGGCAAATTGCGAATGATGTTCGTGGTTCAGTGGATGGCTGGGATTTTAAGCAATATGTGCTTGGCACTTTGTTTTATCGTTTCATTAGTGAAAACTTTGCCCGTTATATGCAAGGAGGGGATAGCAGCGTTAATTATGCGGAGCTTAGCGACGATATTATTACGGATGCGATTAAGATGGACGCGATTAAAAGCAAAGGCTATATCATCTACCCCAGCCAACTATTTACCAACATCACCGCAAAAGCTCATGATAATCAAAGCCTCAACACCGACTTAGCAAAGATATTTAACGATATTGAAAGCTCGGCAAATGGTTATCGCTCTGAGAAGGATATTAGAGGCTTGTTTGCTGATTTCGATACCACCAGTAACCGCTTGGGCAATACCGTCACTGATAAAAATACCCGACTAACTGCAGTGCTCAAAGGCGTGGAAAAACTAAACTTTGGCGAATTTGAAGACAATCAAATTGACTTATTTGGCGATGCTTATGAGTTTTTAATCTCAAATTATGCAGCAAATGCGGGTAAATCAGGGGGCGAGTTCTTTACGCCACAGCATGTCTCAAAACTCATTGCCCAGCTTGCCATGCACAAGCAAGACAAAGTGAATAAAATCTATGATCCCGCTTGTGGCTCAGGCTCGTTATTACTACAAGCTAAAAAACAGTTTGACAATCATATTGTTAAAGAGGGGTTTTTTGGTCAAGAAATCAACCACACCACCTACAACCTTGCGCGTATGAATATGTTTTTGCATAACATCAATTACGACAAGTTTAATATGGTGTTAGGAAACACTCTAATAGACCCCCATTTTGGCGATGATAAACCCTTTGACGCTATCGTTTCTAACCCGCCTTATTCGGTTAACTGGATTGGCTCAGACGATCCAACCCTCATCAACGATGACCGCTTTGCGCCCGCAGGAGTGCTTGCCCCCAAATCCAAAGCCGATTTCGCCTTTGTCCTGCATGCTTTGAGTTACTTATCCCCTAAAGGTCGGGCGGCAATTGTGTGCTTTCCCGGTATTTTCTATCGTGGCGGTGCAGAGCAGAAAATCCGCAAATACTTAATAGATGAAAATTATATAGAAAGCATTATTTCCCTCGCACCGAATTTATTTTACGGCACGTCAATCGCAGTCAATATCTTGGTGTTATCCAAACACAAAACCGACAACAATACCCAATTTATTGATGCCAGTGGTTTATTTAAAAAACAAACCAACAATAACATCCTCACCGATGAACACATCACACAACTTATGAAAGTGTTTGATAGCAAAGACAATATTGAACACTTTGCCCAATCAGTGGATTATGACGCCATCGCCAAGAACGATTACAACCTATCGGTTAGCAGCTACGTAGAAGCCAAGGACACCCGCGAAGTCATTGATATAAACAAACTCAATGCCGAATTAAAGACCACTGTCGCCAATATAGACAAACTACGCACCGATATTGACGCCATCGTGGCGCAAATTGACCCATGAGCGCGTTAAGTTTTTTAGAAAAACTGCTGGACGGCGCTGACGTGACGTGGCGTCCGTTGGGGGATATTTGTGAAATTAGAAATGGCTATACTCCTACAAAAAATAAGTCTGAACTTTGGAATAATGGAACTATCCCTTGGTTTCGCATGGAAGATATACGTAAACATGGTAGAGTTCTAAGCAATTCAATTCAGCATGTTACTCCGACGGCTGTAAAGTCAGGCAGATTATTTCCCGCAAATTCGATTATTATTTCTACTACCGCTACTATTGGAGAGCATGCTTTAATTACTACAGATTTTCTTTGCAACCAACAGTTAACTGTTTTAAGTATTAAGGGTAAAGCAAAAAAACACCTTAATTATAAATATTTTTTTTACTACAGTTTTATACTCGGTGAGTTATTCAAAAAAAATGTTAATCCAACAGGTTTCGCACTAATTGGAACTACAAAAATAAAAACATTTCAAATCCCCATTCCATGCCCTGATAATCCTGAAAAATCGCTGGCAATACAAGCGGAGATTGTGCGCATTTTGGACAGCTTTACCGAGCTAACCACCGAGCTAACCACCGAGCTAACCACCCGTAAAAAACAATACACCTATTACCGCGACAAACTGCTTACCTTTAAAGACAACGCAGTGGAATGGAAAACCTTAGGGGAAGTAGCAACTGTTCAACGCGGTGCTTCACCAAGACCAATAGCACAATACATAACAGATGATAAAGATGGTGTACCTTGGATCAAAATTGGTGATACCTCGTTAGGTTCTAAATATGTTCATAATACAGCTCAGAGAGTTACTAAAGAGGGAGCAAAAAAATCAAGATTATTGAAAAAAGGTGATTTTATTATTTCTAATTCAATGAGCTTTGGTCGTCCTTATATCCTCAAAATAGATGGAGCTATTCATGATGGTTGGGCTTCAATTAGCGCATTCGAGGAATATTTAAACGCGGATTTTTTCTATCACTATTTATCATCCAACCTTGTTCAAAATTATTGGTTAAGTAAGATTAACAGTGGCTCTGTCAGCAATTTAAACGCTGATATTATTAAAGCCCTGAAAATCCCAATTCCATACTCAGACAACCCAGAGAAGTCCCTCGCAGAACAAGCACGCATTGTTGCCATCCTCGATAAATTCGATACCCTTACCCACTCCATTAGCGAGGGTTTACCGCGTGAAATTGCATTGCGCCAAAAACAATACGAACATTACCGCGACCAATTATTAACCTTTCCCAAACCAAAGGAGTCAACGTAATTATGAAAATAACACAAGTAAGAATCTCAAATTTTCGAGGCTATAAAGAGAGAGGCTGTAAAGAGAAAAATACCATCGACTTCAACGATCTTACAGTTTTGATTGGGAAAAATGATGCAGGGAAATCAACCGTACTTGAAGCTCTTGATGTGTTTTTCAATGAAAACAAAGGAGTCATAAAATTGGAGAAGGCGGACATCAATACAAAAGGGTCTTCGGATGGAAATAGGGTGATTTGTATTACTGTGGTTTTTGAGGATATCCCAGCTAATTTGGTGATTGATAGTACAAACGAAACAAATCTTAAAGATGAATATTTGCTTAACAGTAACGGGCAATTGGAAATAATCAAAAAATACGATGATGCAACAAGTAGAAGCAAAGTATTTGTGTTAGCTAATCACCCCACCTACTCCGATTGTGAAGGCTTACTTCTCAAAAAACAAGGTGACTTAAAAAAAATTATAGACGACAAAAAAATTGAATGCGCAAACAGGACAAAAAATGCAGAAATGAGGAAAGCCATTTGGTCACATTACTCAGATAAATTACAACTTCGCGATATCGAAATAGAGGTATCCAAAGAAGATGCAAAGCGTATTTGGGAGAAACTCAAAGACTACATGCCATTGTATTCCCTTTTCCAATCTGATCGAAAGAATAGTGACGGAGATAGCGAAATTCAAGACCCTATGAAACTGGCTGTACGAGAAATATTAAAGGAAGAAGGCGTTCAATCTTCACTCAATACAGTTGCGGAAGAAGTTGGCTCTAAACTCAAAGAAGTAGCAGATAAAACGCTGGAAAAACTACAAGAGATGAACCCAGACATTGCTAAAAAATTACAGCCTGTTATTCCTCCTGTGGGAGAGTTGAAATGGACTGATGTGTTCAAAAATGTTGCTATTTCAGGGGATGATGGTATTTTAATCAATAAACGTGGAAGTGGTGTGAAAAGGCTGATTTTGCTTAATTTTTTCAGAGCAGAAGCAGAAAGAAGAAAAACTGAAAACAATGTACCTGATATTATTTATGCAATTGAAGAACCAGAAACGTCACAACATCCTGAACATCAGAATCAACTCATTAATGCTCTTATCGAACTATCAGAATCAGAACATACACAAATCATTCTAACCACTCACAGCCCAGCAATAGTTAAGATGTTGGATTTTAAGTATATGAGGCTGATTGAGAACACCGATGAATTGCGAGTCACTTCTATTCAAGAGAAAACCCTTCCATTTCCATCTTTAAATGAGGTTAATTTTTTAGCTTTTGACGATTGCAGTGAAAGCTATCACAATGAGCTTTATGGATTTATTGAGGAGAAAAAAAGGCTTTCTGAATTTAAAATAGGAAGGACAACGAAACCATACAACCAAGAGCATAGAGGTGGTAAGGAGGTCACGCAAAAAAATATAGTGGTCAGCGAATACATACGCCACCAGATACACCATCCTGAAAATAAAAGAAATCCAAAATACACTGCTGATGAAATGCGAAGTTCGATTGAAGAGATGCGGCAGTTTATACAACAGGAAAAAGGATAACAGGCATGTATACCAAACCCATCGTAGAAAGTCAAAATTTTATCATCTTAAATCAATACACCAAGATTGAGCAAAAAAATGTTGGGTATCAAACCGAAGCCGACTTAGAAGCGGAATTGGTGCGGGATTTGGTCAGTCAAGGGTATGAGTATTTGCCCACGCTAACTAACCAACAAACCATGTTAGTCAATGTCCGCACTCAGCTCGAGGCGTTAAATAAAGTGGCGTTTTCAGATAGTGAATGGCAGCGGTTTGTTTTAGAGTATCTGGATAAACCGAATGATAACAGCACGGATAAGAGCCGTAAAATCCATCATGATTATATTTATGACTTTGTCTTTGATGATGGGCATATTCAAAATATTTACTTGGTAGATAAGCAAAATATCGCCCGTAATAAAGTCCAAGTTATTAAACAATTTGCACAAACTGGCAACCACGCCAATCGCTACGATGTAACGATTTTGGTCAATGGTTTGCCCATGATACAAGTGGAACTTAAAAGGCGCGGGGTAGCCATCCGTGAGGCATTTAATCAAGTAAATCGGTACCGCAAAGAGAGCTTTAATGCGGATAACTCATTGTTTAAATATTTGCAGATCTTTGTTATTTCAAACGGAACAGACAGCCGTTATTTCGCGAACACCACCGAACGCGATAAGAACAGCTTTGATTTCACTATGAACTGGGCAAAATCGGATAATGGCTTGATTAAAGATTTAAAAGACTTTAGCGCCACATTTTTTCAAAAAAACACAGTGCTTAATGTCTTATTGCGCTATGCGGTGTTTGATGTATCCGATACCTTGCTGATTATGCGCCCGTATCAAATTGCCGCGACTGAGCGCATTTTATGGAAAATAAAAAGCGCCCATCAGACAAAGAGCGATAACCGCCTTGAGAGTGGTGGTTTTATTTGGCATACCACAGGCTCAGGCAAAACACTAACCAGCTTTAAAGCAGCACGCATGGCGACTGAGCTGGATTTTATTGATAAGGTGTTCTTTGTGGTTGATCGCAAAGACCTTGATTATCAAACGATGAAAGAGTATCAGCGTTTTTCACCCGAGAGCGTTAATGGCTCTAATTCGACTGCTGGGTTAAAAAACAACCTCGATAAACAAGACAATAAAATCATCGTTACCACCATTCAAAAGCTCAATAATTTAATAAAAAGTGAAAACAATCTCTCGATTTATACCCAGCAAGTCGTTTTTATTTTTGACGAATGCCATCGTAGCCAGTTTGGTGAAGCACAAAAGAACATTAAGAAAAAATTTAAAAAATTCTATCAATTTGGTTTTACGGGTACGCCGATTTTCCCAGAGAATGCCTTAGGTTCAGAGACGACCGCAAGCGTGTTTGGGCGTGAGCTGCATTCTTATGTAATAACGGATGCGATTAGGGATGATAAAGTCTTAAAATTCAAAGTGGATTACTGCAATGTACGCCCAAAATCTAAAGCGATTGAAAACGAACAAGATGAGAGTAAGCTCAGTGCTGCAGAGAATAAAGCCGCCCTTTTACATCCTGATCGCATTGCAAAAGTTTCACAACATATCTTAACCCATTTTAAACAAAAAACCCACCGCCTCAATACAGGCAGCAAAGGCTTTAATGCCATGTTTGCTGTCAGCAGTGTTGATGCTGCTAAGTCGTATTATCAAACACTAAAAAACCTACAAAAAGACAGCAATAAACCGCTTAAAGTGGCGACTATTTTTTCTTTTGCAGCGAATGAAAGCCAAGATGCAAAAGGCGATATTACGGATGAGACTTTAGAGCCTCAAGCCATGGATAGCAGCGCTAAAGAGTTTTTAAATGCAGCGATTGATGACTATAACGCCCTGTTTAAAACCAATTATGGGCTTGATGGTCAATCTTTTCAAAATTATTACCGCGACCTTGCCAAACGTGTAAAAAATCAAGATGTTGATTTGTTGATTGTAGTGGGCATGTTCTTAACAGGGTTTGATGCGCCGACACTTAATACCTTATTTGTGGATAAAAACCTACGCTATCACGGTTTGATACAGGCTTATTCACGCACCAATCGCATTTATGACAACACCAAGGCAGTCGGCAATATCATTAACTTTCGCAACTTAGACCAAGCCACAAAAGATGCTATTACCTTGTTTGGCGATGAAAATACCGCAAATATCGTCTTGGAAAAAAGCTATAAAGAATACATGGAGGGTTTTACGGATGCCTCAACTGGAGAGGCACGGCGTGGTTATTTAGCGGTGGTTGCAGAATTAGAGCAACGCTTTCCCGATCCTAACGAGATTGCAGGTGAGGAGGATAAAAAAGAATTTGCCAAGTTATTTGGTGAATATTTACGCACGGAGAATCTTTTACAAAATCATGATCAGTTTGCCCGATTGCAAGACCTGCAAAAAATAGATACTCATAATATAGAAGCGGTTGCAGCGTTTAAACAAGAACACAGCCTAAGCGATGATGATTTAACGGAGATGCAGGCAATTAAAGTGCCCAACGAACGCACCACACAAGATTATCGTTCAACCTATAACGATATTCGTGAATGGTTTCGCCGTGAAAAATCCGCCAATGAACAAGACGGCTCAAGTATCGATTGGAAGGAGGTGGTTTTTGAGGTGGAATTACTCAAATCACAAGAGATTGGCTTGGATTATATTTTTGCGTTAATTGCTGAAAAAAATCATGCATCAAATGATAAAACAGCCCTGATAAAAGAAGTGCGCCGTTCGATTCGTGCGAGTGTTGGCAACCGTGCTAAAGAAGGGTTGCTTGTTGACTTTATCAACCAAACCGATTTAGGTAAAATGCCTGATAAAGCCGATCTAATTGACAATTTTTATTGCTTTGCTCGGGCGGAACAACAACGCGAGATGAGAGAGTTAATTGATGCTGATGAACTAAATTTGGACGCTGCTAAGCGTTATATTACCACTTCATTAGAGCAACAACATGTCAGTGAAGATGGCACAGAACTCAACGAATTATTGCCCAAAATGAGCCCGCTTAATCCGCAATACCTAACCAAAAAACAAGCAGTTTTTCAAAAGATTGTCGCTTTTGTTGACAAGTTTAAAGGGGTGGGTGGGCAGATTTGAGCGAAGCATCAATGAACCCTTTTTGACTTCGCAGAGATTGCATGGATGCCATCCGAAGAGAGACCTAAAACAATACGTTCTTTATAGTTAAACGCGCCCTTTTACAAATGCCGTAATGGTCGCAGGCCATACTTCTATTTTTCCTTCCCAAGGAACAGCAGCGAGAAGCCGTTTTTTTGGAAGATCAACAATCTGTGTAATCACTCCCATTTCTTCATCTTCCCAAGTTATCATATAAATTTCGTCGCGAAGTTCTTCGATTGTGATCGTTTCGCGCAAAGTACCTCGGGACGCCATTTCGGAAATTCGAATCCCGCCATCGAAGAAATTAGTAAAACTCCAGCCGTTGTTCTCGTAAGTATAAGAAAGAGACATTTGATTAAAGCGTGATAAAGCGTCCGTCATATTCCATCCTTTTGTTCTGAAAAATTTCAGTGTTAGAAACCAGCGAAAAGGAAAAGCCTTTGTTTTTACTGAATTTATAGGTTTTGTTGTATGCTGTTAGAAAAGTGTATGGTGCCGACACACGGACTCGAACCGCGAACCTACTGTTTACAAAACAGTTGCACTGCCAATTGTGCTATGTCGGCGTAGGTCTATATTATAACGTCTATAGGGTTCTGTTTTGGGAAACTCAAATCAAATTTAGTATAAAATACTCGCACTTCAAGTCGGAGTGTAGCGCAGCTTGGTAGCGCAATTGCTTTGGGAGCAATGGGTCGGGGGTTCGAATCCCTCCACTCCGACCATTGAGGAGCATCATTTTCTGTTCGTTGAGCAACGGAATGCGACGGTACAGTCCTATATTCTTTCTAAAATATTTCTAAAAATTGCATCAAGTCCGACACTTTGGCTTATCATTTTGATGAAGTCAAGCAAGCATCTCAAAGCAATATATTTAAGCGACTAAATTTTTATAATTTGATTATGAAGAATTGAAGGTACGCAAAGCACCAATAACAATGTTTGTTTGATCGGTTTAATTATTCAGCGAAACAGCGATGATGGCATATCGGGCAGGCTTCTTCATTATGATCGCATTGGACTTCAAACTTATTGAGAGAATCGATAAATGACAGGGCGTGTTGGTCGTTGGATTGGATAAATTTAGCCAGCTTCAGCAGCTTTACTCCAGTATCTTCTGATAAAAGATGCTCAACTTTGCAGCTGTCTTCTTGAGCGTTCAGTTTGTCAATGCCGAGAACGTCTGTAAGGAAAAACTGAAAGGATCGACGGATAGAAATGACATTTTCAACCGCAGTTAACCCACCAGCCGTTAAATGAATCAAATGATCGTCGTCCACGTTAACGAGCTGTTGACGAATCATAGCTTGCAATTTTAGTGAAACGGCATTGCGGCTAATATCCAAGGTGCGCGCGATACTCGCCGCACGACATTTACCATCATTCTGTATGAGTTCATCAATAGCCATCAGGTAATGGGCGTCAGAATGTGACAGCTCATTATTCTCGAATGCTTTCCAAACGGACATATCTTTTACACCAGAGGACATAAAGTTTATAAATTTGTTACGTAAGACCCTACAATACCATGCTGGAATAAATTTTACAAGGATTTTTATGGGAATAAGTATTTGGCAACTTTTAATCGTTCTTGCAATTATTTTATTGCTCTTTGGCACAAAGAGGCTTAGAAACCTCGGAGGAGACTTGGGAAGTGCTATTAAAGGCTTTAAAAAAGCAGTGGATGATGATAAGAATGACGAGCAATCGTCAAAGAGAGTTCAAGAAAAGGAAGAAAGCATCGTAGATGCTGAAGTTAAGGAAGAGTCCTCGCATAAAGAACGATAGTTTTTAAAGGTTTTCTAAAATGTTTGATATAGGCGCTCTTGAGTTGTTTCTTATAGTCATTATCACTTTGGTCGTTGTAGGACCAAGGAGATTGCCTGAAGTCGCCCAAATGATTGGCTCAACCATTGCTAAGGTGCGTCGATTTGTTGCGAACGTCAAACAAGAAACGAATTTAGAAAAGCATATTGTCGATTTTAAAAACCAAGCAGGCATGATAGAGGATGGCACTGTTTCTCAAAAGCTAAAAGAAGAATTGCGCAGTGTGCATCAAGAGATAGATTCACTTAAAGAAACGGCAAAGGAATCATCTTCCATCATAACCGATCCATTGCTATCGAACGATAAAGAAGCAATTTCTAAAAAGTGACCGACTCAACATTCAGCGATTTAATTAGTCATCTGCTTGAGCTAAGAAGTAGATTAGTAAAAGCGGTTGTTGGCATATTAGTGGCGACAGTTGCATTGCTTCCTTTTGCCAATAATCTATATGCATGGCTGGCGTTGCCATTAGTGCATTCGTTGGCAGCCCAAAATGGACAAATGATTGCCACAGGCGTAGCATCCCCTTTCTTGACGCCTTTCAAATTAGCACTCATCAGCGGTATTTTTTTCACAATGCCGATAACGCTTTATCAATTATGGGCTTTCATTGCCCCTGGTTTATATCGAAATGAAAAACGCACGATGCTCCCACTATTAGCGGGGAGTATTTTTTTATTTTACGCTGGCGGAGCATTTGCTTATTTTGTGGTGTTCCCTTTGGTATTTTCTTTTCTTGTTGGTGTTGCGCCAGAAGGCGTGCAGGTGGCAACGGACATCACCAACTATCTGGATTTTTCAATCAAAATGTTTTTCGCTTTTGGCATAGCCTTTCAAGTACCCATTGCGACAATATTATTGATAATCACAGATTTTGTCTCACCTAAGGCACTATCAGCAAAACGCCCGTACGTAATCGTTGGCTCTTTTGTATTAGGAATGCTGTTAACGCCTCCTGACATAATTTCTCAAACATTGTTGGCTTTACCAATGTGGATATTGTTTGAAATAGGTGTCGTGCTTGGAAAATTCTTGTCGAAAAAACCAGAATCTGTACCGGGGAGCAATCAGAAGCAGGATTTCTCAGAAGATGAGGACCCGTTTAATGAAAATACCCAAGATGCTTCATCGCCAAAAGATGACATTGATGAAGATGATTTTTTTGACGAGCTTGATGATGAACCCGATGACGCGCCTGATGATGAGGCAAATAAGCCTAAAGAATAATTAGTTATTAGATAGACTTTTTCTTTTCTAAACGTCGGCTGTGCAAGGTTGGTTCAGTATAGCCATTTGGAATGTCCATACCAAGATAGATTAAATCCTGCGCGGCCTTGAAAGCAATACCATCAAAGTTTGGACCCATCGGCTCATAGAGCGAATCGGTTGCATTCTGATTATCGACAATGAGCGCCATTCTGCGAAGTGTCTCTTCTACCTGTTCTTTGGAGATAATGCCATGATGAAGCCAGTTTGCAATATGTTGAGAGGAGATGCGCAAAGTAGCGCGATCTTCCATTAGTCCAACATTACTAATATCGAGTACCTTTGAACAGCCAACACCTTGGTTTACCCACCGAACGACATACCCAAGCAACCCTTGACAATTGTTGTCAAGTTCTTCTGTAATCTCTTCAACGCTCCATTGAGGATTTTCGGCAACTGGAATACAAAGAATGTCATCGAGTTTTGCGCTTTCGCGCTGAGCAATTTCTGCCTGCTGGGCGAACACATCAATCTTATGATAGTGCATAGCATGCAGCGTTGCTGCAACAGGAGAAGGAACCCATGCTGTATTGGCTCCAGATAATGGGTGTGCGATTTTTTGCTCCATCATTGCTGCCATGTTGTCTGGCTGCGCCCACATTCCTTTTCCAATTTGGGCAACACCAGATAAACCACATTCAAGCCCAATATCAACATTGTTGTTTTCATAAGCATGAATCCAGCGGACATTTTTTAATTGACCTTTGCGCTCAAATGCGCCAGCGTGCATTGATGTGTGTATTTCGTCGCCAGTGCGGTCGAGAAAGCCCGTATTTATGAAAATTAATCGCGAACGTGCAACCTCTATACATGCACCTAAATTGATGCTTGTTCGGCGTTCTTCATCCATTATGCCGATTTTCAAAGTATTTTCAGCAAGGTCAAGTGCTTGTTCTACACGGGAAAATAAATCAACAGTAAACTGAACTTCTTCAGGGCCGTGCATTTTAGGTTTTACGATGTAAACGCTTCCTTTGCGGGAGTTCTTATGGTGTATTTTAATATCGTGAATGGCAGCGAGTGATGTAATCATGGCATCAAGGATGCCTTCGGGGACTTCCTCTCCTGAAGCGGTTGTTACAGCAGGGCAAGTCATTAGATGACCAACATTGCGCACTAACAATAGTGATCGACCCGGTAAGGTTTTTTCTGAGCCGTTAGGGGCTTTATAATGTCTGTCTGGGCGTAGTTTTCGTGATAAAGGCTTTCCGTTTTTTGTCATGTCAATTGACAAATCGCCTTTCATTAGTCCAAGCCAATTACGATAAACACGAATTTTATCTTCTGCATCAACAGCGGCAACAGAGTCTTCACAATCTTGGATGGTGGTTAATGCCGACTCCATAACAACATCTTTCAACCCACAAGGGCTGTTTTTTCCAATAATATTGTTGCGATCAAACTGCAATTCAATGTGCAGACCATTGTGCACCAATAAGACGACTTCAGGATTCGTTTCAGAGCCTGAAAATCCAGCAAAATGCGCTTGATTTGTTAGCGCAGTTTGCGACCCATCAGTCATGGTAACATTTAAAGAAGACCCACTGATTTCAAATTGCTTCGCATCGGCATACTTCCCGTTTGCAAGGGGAACGTGTTCATCTAAAAAGCGATTGACGTAGTCCACGACTTTTGCACCATGTTCTTCGTTGTAACTATTCCCTGTTGGTCTATTTCCAAGAACATCCGTACCATAAACGGCATCATAAAGCGAACCCCATCGAGCGTTTGCCGCGTTGATTGAATAACGGGCGTTGTCCACAGGCACAACAAGTTGAGGGCCTGCCATTGAAGCGATTTCTGGATCAATGTTTTTGGTATCGATTTTGGTGCAGGTATTTGACTCGATGAGATAGCCTATTTCTTTCAAAAAGGCTTTATACGCTTCAGGCGAATGCGTCTTGCCATTTTGCTTGTGCCAAGCATCGATTTTTTCTTGCAAATCGCATCTTTTTTTAAGAAGTTCTTTGTTTTTAGGCATGAAGTCGTCAATTATTTTACTTAACTCGTTCCAAAAATGAGAAGGTTCAACGTTTGTATCTGGAATGATGCATTCGTTAACAAGATGAAATAAATCTTTGTCGATTTGAAGATTGGCAATGCTTACTGTGCTCATGAGGTTCTTAGAGGTGTGAAGGGATCAAAAATAAGAAGGATATATTATATCCTTATTGCGTTTAACTCGTATTTTACGAAAAAATCTTTTCAGAAATAGCAAAAATCGAGGGCTTGCGTATCTAATGCAAATTAAAGCGCACTTGAACGCTTGCTTTAAAGACGATTTGTCCTGTGGCGTAATGATTTTTAGCGGAGTTGTTACCTGAACGGCGTGCGATATTGGCTTGAAAAGCAACAGGATGGTCAACATTTTGATTTTGCTGAATAACTTCAACAGGTTTGCCTAAGCGCGCGTTTAAGTTTTCGGCAATGATTTTTGCACTGGCTTTTGCATTTTTTACTGCGAGGGCAAGCGCTTGATTGATCAAGTCGTTTTCGTGGGTTGAGCCAAATTGAGGAGGCGATAGTTGATTGATTCCAGTATCGAGTAATCCTTCAATAACACCGCCTAATTTACTCAAATCGCGCAAATTGATAACAATTGTTCTTGATACCTTATAGCCAGAAAAAATGCGCTTGTTTTCTTGAAATAGATATTCAGGCTGAATATTGATGAAACTTGTATTTACATTTTCTAAATCAACTTCAAATTGATTCAAAACGCCAACCGCTTTATCTACGACGGCATTGGCAGCAGTGCGTGCCTTTTTTATCGAAATGTCGCGTTCAATGATGGACAGGGTTAAGTATGCCATGTTAGGCGCAACTGAAACCTCTCCTTGACCAGTAACAAGTATGCCCGTTTGTTTCAATGTCCCTAATACAGATATAGACTGCTTCGATTGCGCAACGATTGGTGCAATAAGCAATAGCATCAGAGACAGTCTTGTTAGATGAGAGAACATTAAACCCTTTTATTTATAGACGTATATTTTTTATTTACAAACAATGATTGTCGCATTTTTAAGTGCGGTATTCAGCATTTATTCGGACGTACTCATGACTTAAGTCGCAAGTCCACACGGTTGTTTTAGCCGTTCCTTGACTCAAATCCACTGACAGAACAAAAGAATCTTTTTGAATGACTTTATCGACTAAAGTTTCGTTGTAATTATTCGGGAGTGCGCCGTTAGTTAGTATGGGAATATTGCCTAAAGCGATATTAACTTTGCTGAAATCAAGATTGGCAACGCCACAACGACCCAATGCTGCCGCGATCCGACCGATATTCGCATCTTCAGCGAAAAAGGCGGTTTTTACTAAAGGAGAGTGCGCTATTGTAAAAGCTGCTTTTCTGCAATCTTCTACACTTTGACCGCCATTTACTTGAATTTCTATGAGTTTAGTCGCACCTTCACCGTCTTTAATAATCGCTTTAGCGAGTTCTTGAGAAAGCGCACAAAGTGCCTCAAGCCATGGTTGCCAAAATTTGCTGTCAACGCTATCAATGTACACCCCTTTACTGGTGGTGGTTAACGTGCAGGAGTCGTTTGTTGATGTATCGCCATCAACACTAATGCAGTTGAACGACTGCTCTACGGCTGTCTTCAAAGCTCTATCTGTTAGTTCTTTTGACAGGCGTACATCGCTGAACATAAATCCGAGCATAGTCGCCATGTTTGGACAAATCATGCCTGACCCTTTTGAAATCCCCGAAAGATGCATTATCTCACCATCCACTGTAACCGTTTTTGATGCAAACTTTGGTTGTGTGTCGGTTGTCATTATCGCTTCAGCGGCTTGTTTAAGGTTTGCCGATCCTAAAGAAAGCATGCAGTCGCTAATGCCTTGCTCTAAGTTTTGCCATGCGAGCGCAGAGTTGATAACACCTGTTGAAAAGAGTAAAACTTGTTTTTGTTGACAGCCAGAAAGCGCAGCAATTTTTGCTGCCGATTGTCGGGCAACCTCTAAGCCTGCTTGCCCTAAACCACAATTGGCATTGCCACTATTGACAAGTAAGTAACGCGTTCCTTCGTTTGTCGCAAGATGTTCTTTACTGACGATAACCGGCGCTGCTACATAATGATTTTGAGTAAAGACTGCAGCGGTTTGACTGTCAGGAGGCAACGCTACTAATAAACAGTCTGCTGTGGCATTACTTTTTATACCAGCAGCAGACGTTGCAAGCCTAATTCCGTATAAATCCGACATTTTCGAGGATTTTAAGCGACCAATTAAACATTAGGGTTTGTTTTCTTATAAATAGCATGATCCTTGACTTTCAGCAGCCATTGCGCTAAATTTGGGTATTTACTGCGCCATAATCCAAAATCGGCTTCTCTTAGAGGTTCGCTGCGAAGATCAATGTATTCAAGCAACGTAATCAATGAAATTTCAACCAAACTTAACGGCTCAGGGAGTTCAAAAACCTGATCAAACCATTCTAATGTACGGTGTATGGAGAGCCAAGATTGATCGTACTTATTAGCATCGGAAGTTTTACGCATGCCTTCCAACATCATGACAATGCAATAGTCCATGGCGCCATCAATTAACGCAACTTTGTTTAGGTCTTGCCATTTATTGTCGCCTTGAGAGATTAAATTCAAGTGAGAATGGGTGTCAAGCAAATAACGAATTATTAAGCTACTGTCAATGATGCTGTCTCCATTATCCAAAACCAATGTGGGCACTCTTGACAATGGGTTATGAGCCATAAGCTCTGCGGGACGTTCATGCGGATTGAGCACGGTAAATTCATAGGGCTTTTCTGCGAGCTCTAAAACGACTCGAACTTTGCGTACAAAAGGTGATGTAGGACTTCCATATAAGCGCATAATAAATACTCCAGTTTAATGAGATTCTAAGGGTTTAACAACAAAATTAATGAGTCTTTTCGGAACGTAGATGGTTTTTAAGCGATGGTGATTGCTTACGTGGCTTTTCACTACGGAATCAGCCAATGCCTCTTCTTCAATTTGTTCTTGAGAAGCATCCACTCCTATTTGCAATTTGGCGCGCAGTTTTCCGTTTACTTGGACAATCAATTGAAATTGAGAGCGCGATAGAGCCTCTTCATCAATAGCGGGCCAAGGCTGATTCATTATCAGCCCATCACAACCAAAATCTTGCCATAATTGTTGGGTAATATGTGGAACAATTGGAGAGAGAACCAAAAGACAGGTAATAATTCCTTCATTCAAGGCGGCTTGATCTTCAGGACAGTGGACATCAAACTTTCCAAGAACGTTCATCATTTCCATTACCGCAGCGATGGCCGTATTAAAATGATGCCGTTGACCAATATCTCGCGAAGCACGCGATATGGCAGTATGGATATGATGGCGTAAGTTTTTTTGTTTTTCGCTCCACTTTTCAGGTTTTTCGCTGTCTTTTCCTGTATTTTCGATTGTTATTCGCCATAGTCGATTTAAAAAGCGAGAACAGCCTTCAACCCCTGAATCTGACCATTCAAGAGAATGCTCAGGTGGGGCAGCAAACATGGTAAACAAGCGTACGGTATCCGCTCCGTATTTATCAATAAGCTCTTGTGGATTAACGGTGTTGCCTTTGGATTTAGACATTTTTTCGCCGTTTTTTAAAACCATTCCCTGTGTTAGGAGGTTTTTAAAGGGTTCATTGCCAGTAAGCAGTCCCTCGTCGCGCATTAGTTTATGAAAGAATCGGGCATAAAGTAGATGCAATATGGCGTGTTCAATGCCACCAACGTATTGATCAACAGGCAACCATTTATCAAGGGAGCTTTCAAACATGCTGGATGATGTGTCACGACATAGAAAACGAGCGTAATACCAAGAGGATTCAAAAAACGTGTCAAAAGTGTCCGTTTCTCGTGAAGCGTCCTTACCGCATTTTGGACAGCTGCATTCTTTAAAAGATGCGATGCTTGATAAGGGCGATCCCGTGTCTCCAAGTGCTTCAATTTCAGGCAAAATAACAGGAAGGTCTTTTTCTGGAACGGCAACCGCTCCACATTCATCACAGTATATAACGGGGATAGGACAACCCCAATAGCGTTGTCTGGAAACGCCCCAATCACGCAAACGGTATTGAGAGGTTACTTTGCCAGCATCGTGTTTTGATAAATGGTCTCCAATTGCCGTAAACGCAGTGTCAAAATCCATGCCGTCAAAAGCACCACTGTTGCATAAAATGCCGTGATCAGTATAAGCATCTTCTTCGATATTAACGTTCTCTGAAGAACAAGGTTGGATAACTTGAACAATGGGCAAGTTGTATTTTTTAGCGAATGCATGATCACGCACGTCATGCGCGGGAACAGACATAACCGCTCCTGTTCCATAACCCATCAAGACAAAGTTTGCAATCCAGATGGGCAGCTTTTCATTTGAAATGGGGTGAGTGGCATAGATGCCAGAAAAAATTCCTTCCTTCTCGAGCGTTTCAATGCTCGATTGACTAACACCGGTATGCTTGCATTTAGCGATAAAATCTAAAATAGCAGGATCTTTAATATCGGCGAGTAAAGGGTGTTCAGCAGCGATTGCCATGTACGTTGCACCCATAAGAGTATCAGGGCGTGTTGAATAGACACGTAAGGATGCTTGTTGATCCGCTAACTTGAACTCGATTTCCATTCCTTCAGAGTAGCCAATCCAGTTGCGCTGCATATTGATTACTGAAGCAGGCCAACCTTCGAAATCATCAAGAGAATCCAGTAATTCTGGAGCATAATCAGTAATTTTCAAAAACCATTGCGGAATCTCACGCCGTTCCACCAACGCGCCTGAGCGCCACCCACGCCCATCAATAACCTGCTCATTAGCAAGCACCGTTTGATCGATGGGGTCCCAGTTGACAACGCTATTTTTGCGATACGCAATACCCTTTTCTAACAAACGAGTGAAAAACCACTGTTCCCAACGATAGTAATCGGGATGGCAAGTAGCAATTTCGTGATTCCAATCGTATGCCAAACCTAATCGCTGGAATTGCTGGCGCATGTAACGAATATTATCGTAAGTCCACTTTGCGGGGGGAACCTTATTCTTTATAGCTGCATTTTCAGCGGGTAGCCCAAAGGCATCCCAACCCATAGGTTGAAATACTTTTTTCCCAAGCATTCGTTGATAACGTGAGATGACATCGCCAATGGTGTAATTACGGACATGCCCCATGTGCAACTGCCCTGATGGGTAGGGAAACATGGAAAGGCAATAGTATGTGTCGTCAGGATGTGCCGTAGTAACATCCGTTACAAAAGCATTTTCTTTATCCCAGCGCGCTTGAGTATCTTGTTCAACTAAACAAGGATTGTATGTTTTCATTAAATAAAATTTGGAACGCTATCCATTAACTTTTTCAAGCGATAGCAAGTCATTAACCGATAAACAGGCAAGTTGCTTGTCAATACGCCGAACAAGCGTACTTAAAACATTTCCAGGCCCACATTCATAGGACTGTCGTACTCCTTTATTCACGATGAGTTGAATGTTTTCTACCCAACGTACAGGCAAGTAAAGTTGTTCACACAGCGCTTCAATAATTTCGCTTGGAGACTGTAACGCCACCGCTTGTGCATTGGAGACCACAGGTGTGTGCACTGCGTTAATATCCATAGAGGATAAGTATTGGTTCAATTCGTCTGCTGCCTCGCGCATTAATAGGCAATGCGATGGAACACTAACAGCCAGCGGAACCACACGCTTTGCCCCTCGGGCAATAATTTTTTCGCAGGCATTGCTCACCGCATCAGCAGAGCCAGCAATAACTGTTTGCCCAATGGAATTAAAATTTGCAGGGGAAACGATTCCTTGCGTTTGTTCGCAAACTTCGGCGATTATGTCGTTATCAAGACCGATAATTGCCGCCATGGAGCCTGTACCAGACGGTACAGCATTTTGCATCAATTTGCCACGTGTCTGTACTAATCGTAATGCGTCTGAAAAAGTGAACGCTTGTGCCGCCGTAAGAGCGGTGTACTCACCCAAAGAATGCCCCGCAAAAATATCGGCAGTGATGCCTTTCTCACTTTGTAGAATATGCCAAACTGCAATGCTTGCAGTGAGCAAAATGGGTTGCGTGTTCGCTGTTAAATTCAATGAGCTTTCATCTTCTTGGCTCATTTTCCACACATCAAAACCGAGAGTGTCTGATGCTTCTACATAAAGAGCTTTGACAGAAGGGAAATGTTGATGCAACTCTTTTAGCATTCCAATGCTTTGCGAGCCTTGGCCTGGAAATAATATGGCTGTCTTCATTGTTCTAATTAATATTGAAGTAATAATTTTATAAAATCAAGTTTTCACATACGAACTAAAGCGGATCCCCAAGTAAAGCCTCCTCCAAAAGCTTCCATCAGCACCACTTCACCTTCTTTAATTCGCCCGTCGCTTACTGCCTCATTCAAAGCAAGCGGAATCGATGCAGCAGAAGTGTTTGCGTGTTTATTGACCGTAACAACGACACTATCCATTGAAATGCCGAGTTTTTTGGCAAGCGCCTTGATGATTCGTAAGTTTGCTTGGTGCGGAACCATCCAGACGATATCGCTCCTCTCCATGTTGCCTTTCTGTAAGGTGGTATCGAGCAATGCGCTCATTTTTTCGACCGCTTCACGAAATACCTCTTTGCCCTTCATGTGGACAAATGCAGGCTCTTGGTCAGGGTAGATGCTACGATTACCGGGGACATGCAACAACTCTTCATGCTTACCATCAGCGTGTAACTGCGTTGCTAAGATGCCTGCAACATTGTTTTTTTGCAGAACGACAGCACCCGAGCCGTCACCAAAGAGGACACAAGTGGAGCGATCGTTCCAATCTAAAATGCGAGAAAAAGCTTCAGCCCCAATAACCAGTGCATTTTTTACTTCTCCCGTGCGAATAAATTGATCGGCAACGCTCAAAGCATAGATAAAGCCACAACACACCGCTTGCACATCAAAAGCCGCGCAACCATTTGCTCCGAGGCGATGTTGTAAGGTGGAGGCAACTGAGGGAAAAACTTTATCAGGTGTGGTCGTTGCAATAACAATTAAATCCAATTCAGAATGGGCGATGCCAGCTCGCATGAGTGCTTGACGTGCAGCATTTTCAGCCAAATCTGTAGTGCTTTCATTGTCTGCTACAACATGTCGTTGGGCGATGCCAGTCCTTGCTTTAATCCACTCATCAGTTGTATCGATACGCTGAGATAGCTCATCATTCGTGACAATACGACTTGGTAAATAAGATCCAGTACCGATAATTTTTGAAAAATTAGCCATTTTTAGCACGTCGCCTGAGGAATAACGTGAGACATTCTATCAATAATGTTATTACGCACTTGATCGTAAGCAACCTCAATGGCGTGCAAAAATCCCTCTTGATTGGCAGATCCGTGGCTTTTAACGACCACGCCTCGTAACCCAAGTAGGCTTGCACCGTTGTATTTACTCGGTGAAAGTTTATACGACAGCGGTTTAAGTACGCTTTTGTATGTGATCAACCCTAAGAAACGCGTCCATAAATTCTTATTGAATTCAATTTTCATGTCGTTTTTTATCATCCGCGAGACGGATTCGCTTGCTTTCAATGCTATGTTCCCTTCAAAGCCATTCATTACAATCACATTACACTCGCCTTGAAAAAAAGCATCGCCTTCAACATAACCCATGTAATTTAGATCTGTTTTGAGTAAGGCGTCGTGCGCCTCCTTTACTTTGAGAGCCCCTTTCATCTCCTCAGAACCAACGTTCATCAATCCCACTTTTGGTCTATCAACATTGTGCAACACCTCAACCAATGCAGAACCCATTAGTGCAAACTGCATCAACATTTTAGGGCTTGCTTCTAAGTTAGCTCCAAGGTCTAATGCGTATCGAGGGTAATCTATGGGGGGCATTTGTGAACATATCGCAGGACGATCAACGCCTTCTATGGTTTTAAGCACGTATTTGGCTATAGCAACCAATGCCCCTGTGTTGCCAGCACTGACACAGGCATCGGTGGATTCATTTTTAACCGAGTCGATTGCTAAGCGCATGGAAGATTGTTTTTTATTTCTCAAGGCGCTTAATGGAAGCTCATCCATGCTGATTGTCTCAGAGGATGGAACGATCTCAAAGCGATCGGCCAAACCAGAAAATTCCGCCAGAGACGAGAAGCGTGTTATAGCTGCGTCCTCTCCGAAAAAAAATATTTTTAAGTCAAGGTTTCTTTCCAATGCTTTCATAGAAGCAGGAACCGTCACCTCAGCACCGTAGTCGCCCCCCATCACGTCTACGGCTAAGCAAATGGTCATTTATTCTTGGACGTCTTCAATTACTTCGGGTTTTTTGATCACTTGTACGCCACGGTAGTAACCATCCGCTGTCATATGATGACGCAAGTGTGTCTCTCCAGAAGTTGGGTCAATGCTCAAGGTTTTTGCTTTTAAAGCATCATGAGAGCGTCTTTGGTCGCGCTTAGAACGCGTTTTACGATTTTTTTGAACAGCCATTGTTAATCTCCTTTCTCTTCAATTTTTTAACTTCAATTTTTCCAACACGCTAAACGGGTTAATAGCCATCGGTTCTTGCCCAAAAGAAATTACTCCTAATTTACATTTTTCATCGTTGCATTCAGCAACAATAGGCAATGCTAATATTAATTCGTCTTCGAACACGTGTCCGAGACTTTCAATTTCATCAATCAACAAGACTTCCGTATAACGC
This sequence comes from uncultured Thiomicrospira sp., assembly GCA_965195345.1. Taxonomy (GTDB): domain Bacteria; phylum Pseudomonadota; class Gammaproteobacteria; order CAKMZV01; family CAKMZV01. The sequence continues at coordinate 267,449 of OZ239628.1, forward strand.
CCTACTATCAACGCTTCATCGCTATCGTGGCTGATTAAACCAAGCGCACTATCAGCACTCAACGCTTTAATGAAAGTATTATTACATCGCTCGCAGCGTAATTCAACACTCGTTTGCCATGATAATTCCCAAAGAAAAGCGCAATCAACGCCTTCTATTGGCTTTATTGTCCAATGTACCGAAACATCTGAGATTATCTTTTCCGTAGCTTCATTGAAGCGTTTGAGCGTACATGCATCAAAACGGCCTTCAAAAGTTCCGATAAGCTGAGCAATTGAAGCCCTTGGCTGAGTATCCCATATCAAGTCTTGCATTGCGCGCGGATTATAACGGATTGAAAGCACCTAAAACCGATAATCTTCCTAAAAACAAACAAATACGACTTCTGCACAGCGTTGTATTTCTCACAGTTTTATGCAATATGTTCACGCCCTGAAGCGAAGGATTAGGGGCTTTATTGACCGCAGTCTTTAATCATTTAAAAGGTCTATCGTCATGAAAAAACTGCCCCGCTATGGCACAATTGCCATCAATTTCAATGCCAAATCCAACATGCATAGCCGTCTCAAAGGCTGGAATGGCGTTTCCTAAGATTATGGGCATCGTACATAAAAGGAGACGATTTTAGCCAATCAGTGTTCATTACGCGCTACTGTATAAATACATTATGATATATTCGAATAATGTTTTTTCCCCAAAACTATTTTGCAACGAATACGCCAATAATTGAAAAGCTGATTGATGATTTATTGATGCGATTAGAGGACAGAACGTCAATTATCGTTGGCTTGAGTGCTCCTCAAGGAAGTGGAAAAACCACTTTGTCATTTGCATTAAAGCAGCGACTCGAAGCAAAGGGAAAGTCATGTCAAATTATAGGCATCGATGATTTTTATCTAACACGAGTTGAACGGCAAGAAAAAATGCAAATACACCCATTGCTTCAAACCCGCGGTGTGCCGGGTACGCATGATCACATTTGGCTTTTACGAACCCTGCAACAATTAAAAAATAATCAACAAACAAGCATGCCACGCTTTGATAAGCTCGTCGATGATCGTACGGGAGAGTGCAGTATCGCCCCAGCATCCGTTGTAATATTTGAAGGGTGGTGCGTAGGGTGCAGAGTGGTTGCAACAAATTTACCTCAGAGCGACTTTGAAAAACAATACGACCCGCACGGGGACTGGTTCAAATATGTCAACGAGCAGATAGAACTTTATCAATCAACTTTTGATCTCATTGATTATCAAATTTATCTATCTATCCCAAGTTTTAGTTACGTGTTTCAATGGCGCAAGAAGCAACAAGAAAATGACATGAAAAGGATGACGGCTTCAGCACGCAAAAACGCCGTTATGATGAATGCTCAGCAGCTGCAACATTTTATTGCGCACTATGCGCCGATAACCAAGCAAATGATGCGGGATTTACCTTTAATTGCCGATGCCACGATTTATATTAACGAACAGCAGAAAATGGAATCTATAGCTTTGCGATAACGGTAGCCGAATATGTCGCCGTTGCTTTCCCGTTTAAAGGGCTATTGACAAAACTAAAAAAGAAGACAAAGCAAGATTGGGAACAATAAAATGGCAGTGCTTATGCGTTGAAATGTCATCATAAAAGCAACTACTTTGGCTAATGGTTTTGATTATTCTTTGTGGGAATGCCCTGAAAGCAATAAATGTTCATTTTGCAGTTATTTTGATGGTAAATGCGCCTAAAAAACAATAAAATTAGGTTTTATATGAAATATTGTTAAGTTGCTTTTAATGAAAATTACTCTGTTAGGCTGCAGCCATCCAATTTAACGAACTATGCTTGATAAACTTGAAAACACCTACCTAAAATTGCCTTCTGAATTCTATTCATCGATGCAAGCACAGCCTGTGCAAGCTCCGAAATGGATTGATCTCAATACTGAATTGGCAATTGATTTGGGTTTGGATGCCAAATGGTTGAAGTCAGATGAAGGGCTGAATACGCTTAGTGGGAATGAATTTCCTCAACAAATTAAACCGCTGTCGATGGTATATGCTGGTCATCAATTTGGCAATTGGGTCCCGCAATTGGGCGATGGACGCGCCATGTTGTTAGGAGAAGTTGTTGATGGGACGGGCAGGCGATTCGACATTCAGCTCAAAGGCAGCGGGCGCACGCCTTATTCGCGAGGAGGCGATGGCAGAGCAGGCTTAGGACCTGTTCTTTTAGAGTATTTGATGAGCGAAGCGATGCATGCGCTTGGAATATCGACAACGCGCGCTCTTGCTGCTGTGCTTACGGGAGACATGATTCGTAGGCAAACACCTCAACAGGGAGCGGTGCTTACCAGAATAGCACGGGCGCATATTCGTGTTGGCACTTTCGAATATTTTTCGGAGCAAAATGCGCTTGATGCCATTCAAGATTTGGTTGAATACGCTTTGCAACGGTTGTATCCTGAAAATATGGATAGTGAAAATTCGGCGATAAGTTTATTTAGTATGGTGATGCGTCAACAGGCAAAATTGATTGCCAGCTGGCAGGCAATTGGCTTTATTCACGGGGTAATGAATACTGACAACTGTGCGATATCAGGTGAAACGATAGATTACGGACCGTGTGCTTTTATGGATACTTACGAGGCAAAAAAAGTGTTTAGCTCAATTGACAGTCATGGGCGATACGCCTATTGCAATCAACCAGCTATTGGACATTGGAATTTAGCACAGTTGGCGTATGCGTTACTTCCTGCTATTGATGATGATAAAGATAAAGCGATTGAAAAAATCAAACCGATTATTGAAACCTATCCAACAATCTTTCAACAAGAATGGTTACAAGGTATGCGCAATAAACTTGGGTTATACGATGCGCTTGAAGGCGATCTGAATTTAGCAAAAGATTTATTTATTGCTATGGAGGAAGATAGTGCAGACTTTACGTGTCTGTTTCAGCAGTTGATTCGAGCACACGAAGAAAGCACTGCATTGCCAGAAATGCCAGCAGTTAATCATTGGTTGAGTGCGTGGCGAGTGCGATTGGATGCGGATTCTGCACTCAAAAAACATCAGGTACAGCGGATGCGCACCCATAATCCTGTTTACATTCCGCGCAACCATCAAATCGACAAGGCAATAAAAGACGCCAACCAAGGGGATTATAGGCACTTTGAATTGTTGAAAAAAGTGTTTGCTGAACCGTATAAAGAACGAAACGAGTACGCAGAATTTTCCACGCCCCCAACACCGGATCAAATAGTCCATCGGACATTCTGCGGAACGTAAGGTCGCGGCAAAGATGAGAAATAATACAGTTTAGATTATCCTAAAGACGAATAAAATCAGGTTAAAGAACATATAATTTGCTTTGTCTTTTACAAACAACATAGCCAGAGTGGTGGAATTGGTAGACACGCGGGATTCAAAATCCCGTGCTCGCAAGGGCGTGTGGGTTCGAGTCCCACCTCTGGTACCATATGTCGCAGTCAACCGTTCAATATTTAAAGGATCTATTAGCACCGTTTTTAATTGCGGTAGGCGTCACGGAGTTGGTGGCTTTGCCGTGTGTTTTAACACGGGGTTTATAGTATAATTATCCTCCTATCATATAACGTTATATTAGAGTCGCAAAGGCATTCGATTGAGGTCAATCGGATTAAAAACGGCGATATAGTTTAAAACGATAAATATATCTAAAAAATGGGAACAACAAAAACCAACGAGCTTAAGAGCGGAGCGAAAATACTCTTAGACGGGAATCCTTGCTCGGTAATCAGTCACGAACACATTCAACCCGGGAAAGGTCAAGCTTTTGTTAGAGTAAATTATCGACAATTATTGACTGGGCGATCTTTAGAGAAAACTTTTAAGTCGGGCGAGACAATTGAATTAGCGGATGTCGCTGAGTTGGATCTTCAGTATTTATATTCAGACAGTGAATTTTGGCATTTCATGGACGCCAATACCTTCGATCAGTACCAAGCGGATGCGAACGCAGTTGGAGATAAACATCGGTGGTTATCCGAGCAAGATCAATGTTTAGTTACGCTATGGAATGGGCGAGCGATCAACGTCGAACTACCCAATTTTGTCACACTTGAAGTGTCGCATACTGAGCCGGGTCTTAAAGGAGATACAAGTGGCACCGCAAACAAGCCTGCTACTTTAAGCACAGGTGCGATTATTTTAGTGCCTTTATTTGTAGTCACTGGCGATGTACTAAAAATTGACACCCGCACGGGTGAATACGTTAGTCGGTCGAAATAGCATAGTCAAACGAGGCATTTAACAAACCAAATTTAGCGGAGCAGATAATATGTCAGAACAATATGGATCTTCCAATATTAAAGTACTGAAAGGACTTGATGCCGTTCGAAAGCGTCCTGGTATGTATATTGGAGACACCGATGATGGCAGTGGGCTGCATCACATGGTTTTTGAAGTTATTGACAACTCCATTGACGAAGCGTTAGCGGGGCACTGTTCACTGATACGAGTGTTAATTCATGCCGATGGGTATGTTTCCGTGACCGATGATGGCAGGGGTATTCCCGTTGATGAGCACGAAGAAGAAAATCGTTCAGCAGCCGAAGTCATAATGACGGTATTGCATGCTGGAGGAAAGTTTGATGATAACTCATACAAAGTATCTGGTGGGTTGCATGGGGTAGGCGTTTCTGTTGTCAATGCCCTATCAGAACACCTTGAGCTTAGAATTAAGCGACAAGGGAAAGTTTGGCAACAAGATTATAAATTAGGTGACCCAGTGTCGCCCTTAGCAGCAATAGCAGACAGTGAAGAAACGGGAACGGAAGTGCGATTCTTGCCAAGCAAAGATATATTTAGTGATACAGAGTACCACTACGATATTTTGTTAAAACGCATTCGTGAATTATCGTTTTTGAACTCTGGTGTTCGGATTTTACTTGAGGATAAGCGTGATGGGCGCAAGGATGAATTTTGCTTCGATGGGGGAATAAAAGCCTTCGTTGAATATATAAATCGCAACAGGCACAACATTCATAGCAAACCATTCTACATGAGCACCATTCGAGACGACGTTGAGGTCGAAGTAGCCATGCAATGGAGCGATGTCTATCAAGAAAATGTGTACTGTTTCACTAACAACATTCCTCAACGCGACGGTGGAACGCATTTGTCGGGCTTTAAAGCTGCTTTGACAAGGACACTGAACAGTTATATTGAGAGTGAAGATTTAGCAAAGAAAGCGAAAGTTTCTCCAACTGGGGACGATGCGCGTGAAGGGTTAGCCGCGGTTATTTCAGTTAAAGTTCCTGATCCAAAATTTTCTTCACAAACGAAAGACAAATTAGTCTCCTCTGAGGTCAAAGGCATTGTTGAACAAGCAATAAACGAATCTTTAAAAGACTATTTGCTTGAAAATCCAGCCGATTCAAAACTCATTTGTTCAAAGATAGTTGACGCTGCCAGAGCACGTGAAGCCGCTCGAAAAGCAAGAGATATGACGCGCAGAAAAGGCGTTCTTGATATAGCGGGATTGCCTGGTAAATTGGCGGATTGTCAGGAAAAAGACCCTGCGCAGTCAGAGCTTTATTTGGTCGAGGGTGATTCAGCGGGTGGTTCTGCTAAACAGGGACGAGATAGACGCACTCAAGCAATTTTACCGTTGAAAGGAAAAATTTTGAATGTCGAAAAAGCGCGTTTTGACAAAATGATTTCTTCGCAAGAGGTCGGCACGCTGATCACAGCACTTGGTTGTGGCATTGGCAAAGACGAATACGACCCAGAAAAACTGCGTTACCATCGCATCATCATCATGACAGATGCCGACGTTGATGGAGCACACATCCGTACTTTATTACTTACCTTTTTCTATCGTCAAATGCCTGAATTGATCGAGCGCGGGTATATATATATTGCCCAGCCTCCGTTATACAAAATAAAGAAAGGTAAACAAGAGCAATATTTCAAAGACGACATTGCTTTGGACAACTATTTGATCAGCTTGGCGTTGAATAATGCCAGTATTCATGATGAAAATGGCACCCCTCCAATCAGAGAAGAAGGGTTGCACAAATTATTTAAAGCACAGCTCAACGCACGCTTAGCAAATCGACGCTTGTCCAGACAATACGATGAAGTGCTTTTGAATGTTATTCAACGAATGCACGCACCAGAGGCTGGAAAATTGATGGCTTGGGGAGATCAATTGCGTGATGCATTAAAAGAATCGGACAGATTAAAGCGTTATCATTTCGAAGTGCGAAGCACCGAAGATGGCATTACAGTAAACGCGTACGTTCGAGGCAAGGCTGAACAGTGGGAGTTGAGCAAAGACTTCTTCAATAGTCCAGACTACAATCGAATGATGGAATGGCGGTTTTTGCAAGCCGATATGCAAGGAAGCAAAACCAAAGTAATGAGAGGAGACAAAGAAACGATAACGACCAACTTTGAGTCGGCTTTGCTGTGGTTGATGAGTGAAGCGAAGCGAGGGCAGCAGATACAACGCTACAAAGGACTGGGGGAAATGAATCCCGAGCAACTATGGGAAACAACGATGGACCCTAATAATAGGCGTCTTCTTCGTGTGCAAATAGAAGATGCGATTCAAGCGGATGACATATTCACGACCTTGATGGGCGATGAAGTTGAGCCAAGAAGAGTATTCATAGAATCAAACGCCTTAACTGCTGAAAACATCGACATTTAGGCAATGTTCACTGGAATCATCCAGAGTACTGGAGTAATTGAGCAGCTTAATCGTTCTGAAAAAGGCGCAGACATTCGTGTTCGTGTTATAACTCCCAAAGCATTACAGTATCAAAGATGGCTTCTTGGAGACAGTATCGCGTTAAGCGGTGTATGCTTAACGGTAACTGCGATGGACAATAATTGTTTTGAAGCGCAGCTCTCACATGAAACGGTAACAAAAACCACTTTTTCACATCTCAAAGAGGGGAGTGAAGTCAACCTTGAAGCAGCGTTGAGAGTGGGAGATTCACTTGGAGGGCATTGGGTCAGTGGGCATGTTGACGATATTGCAGAAATAGTAAACATATCTGAGACAGGCTTTAGTAAAAAAATCGATTGTGCTGTATATCCACAATGGAGCAAGTACCTTGCGGTAAAAGGTTCAGTTACTCTTGATGGCATCAGCCTCACACTCAATGCGTCTCAAGATAACATCATTTCTATAAATGCCATCCCACACACGTTAGAAAACACAACTATTGGAAACTGGGAGACAGGAAGGAAAGTGAATATGGAAATAGATTTACTTGCGCGATATATTTTAAATGCACAACGGTTAACCACACAATGATAAGCCCAATTGAAGAAATAATTGAAGATTTCAAAAACGGAAAAAAAGTCGTACTTATTGATGACGAGAATCGCGAAAACGAGGGAGATATCATGATGTCTGCCAAAGCAATCAGCGCGGAGGACGTTAACTTTATGGCGCATTATGCGCGAGGACTGATTTGCGTCACATTGACAGCAAAACGTTGTGAGCAGCTTGGATTGGAATTGATGACTAAAGGCTCTGAATCAGGGACCTACTTCACCGTATCAATTGATGCCACTGAAACAACAACGGGCATCTCTGCTCAAGAGCGCGCGTGCACTTTAAACAAAGTGGTTTCAGCCCAAGCGAATGCCAACGATTTTATTAGACCGGGGCACATTTTCCCAATAATGGCACGAGAAGGAGGGACGTTAGTCCGAGCAGGGCATACAGAAGCTGGTTGTGATTTATCTCGCCTTGCAGGAGAAGCTGAACCGTCGTCGGTTATTGTTGAAATAATGAATAAAGACGGCACAATGGCACGCCTTCCCGATTTGGAGATTTTTGCTAAAGAACACGGTTTAAAATTGGGAACAATTGCAGACTTAATTCGCTACAGAATGCGCAATGAAAAATTCATGCAATTATTGAATACATGCGAATTTCCTACTAATTTCGGCGATTTTAGCCTCCATTTATACGAAGATATAATCGACAAACAAAAACACATTGCACTAACATACGGTGATATTAAAGAGCACGACCATACACTGGTGCGCGTCAATAAATATTCTGCTTTGCACGATGTATTGCACGCTCAGAGAACACCACGTAAATGGACGATGGATAATGCGATGCAACGCATTGTTGAGAACGGTCACGGAGTGATCATCTTGCTTTCACCCTGTCATGATGAACACATATTTCAGCAAGTATCGGTATGGAATGAAGTGGATGAGGGCGCTATGCGCGAGCATACAGTGACCGACGATAGCAAAACTTTTGGTAAAGGAGCCGCAATTTTATCGGATTTACAAGTAACGCACATGAAGGTGCTTGGATCGCCTTGGGGCAACGATACTTTTAGTGGATTTGGTATAGAAATATTGGATTTCATCACTTCGTGAGTACATGGCAAAGAAAAAGACCTCACCCGATACCATTGCGTTAAACCGCAAAGCTCGACATGATTATCAAATAGAAGAAACCATCGAAGCGGGCTTGGTTCTGCACGGTTGGGAAGTAAAAAGCCTGCGACAAGGGAAGATTCAATTACGCGACAGTCATGGGAAATTTCTGAAAGATGAAGCATGGATGATAGGTGCTTTAATAACACCACTTTCTACCGCTTCTACGCATGTAGTCGCCGACGATAGACGAACCCGAAAGTTGCTTTTAAAGCGGAAAGAACTCAGTCGAATTCAAGGACTAATAGAGCGTAAAGGATACACTTTGGTTGTTTTGTCAATGTATTGGAAATCTGGTAAAGTAAAGGCATCATTGGGGATAGCTCGCGGTCGAAAGCAACACGACAAACGAGAGGCATTAAAGCAACAGGATTGGCGCAGAGATAAGGCCCGACTTGTAAGCAACTCTTTGAGGAGAGGCTAATTGTATTGTCACTTTTAAAGAGGTTTTAATAGGTAGAGTATGAACGGACTTTATGTTACAGGGAGCGATACGGAGGTTGGAAAAACTGAAATAGCCGCTGCCATCACGCATTTGCTCAACGAGCAAGGGATGCGCGTGCGCGTGCGCAAACCCGTTGCTTCGGGCTGTACATATCTTGATGGAGAGTGGGTATGCGAAGATACCAACGCCCTCTATGAGGCAAACCGACAAGTTGATGAGAAGAAAATAATCACACCAAACGCATTTGCTGATCCCATTGCGCCATTTCTTGCCGCTCGCAAGGTTGGGCGTCCGTTAACTATTCAACAACTGTACGATGCTTGCTTAGCACAAGTTGAGAAAGACGATATTCTTATCGCTGAAGGTGCAGGAGGATTTTACACGCCATTAGCAGAAGATGGTTTATGCGCTGATGTTGCCAAAAAGATGGATTTAAAAGTAGTGGTTGTTGTTCTCAATCGATTGGGTTGCATAAATCACGCCATTCTAACAATTAACGCCATTGCTTCTGAAGGGTTAACATTGCACAGTGTTATACTCAATGATGCAGATGACAATCACAAAACGATGCTTGATAATTCTGAAGCGATTAAAAGTTATACAGGCATTCAGCCATATACCATGCCCTTTATTAAACAAACACGAACGAAATGGCCATTAGTGGCAGGGCATTTACAAAACCAAGGTTGGGCGTATTAACCGTACGAGTATCAGTATAAGGAACATCAGCTATACACGAATATTGACGAATTAAGGTAATTCTCACGGTATCTTCTAATTTAAGGTAGAATGTCGCCAATGAAATGATGCGGGGTGGAGCAGCTTGGTAGCTCGTCGGGCTCATAACCCGAAGGTCGTAGGTTCAAATCCTACCCCCGCTACCAGAAAAAAGAGATGTGTAAAATCTCTTAAGGAACGGTTTACAAACCCCTCCCATTGGCTGGGGTTTTTTGTTTGTAAAGTTGATAAGTATAAATTATGTTGCAGAAGTTAGCAGGAAAGATAAAGCCAATTGTTGCTGATATGGGATGTGCGCTTTGGGGTATAGAATATCTCAGTAGTGCTAACCCCCCAGTTTTGCGTATTTATATAGACGCTGCCAAAGGCATAAATGTTGATCAATGCGCTTGGGTCAGTCGAGAAGTGAGTGGTATATTGGATGTGGAAAACCCTATTACAGGGGTGTACAACCTTGAAGTGTCTTCACCGGGTCTTGATAGGCGGTTTTTTTATCCAGATCAATACAAAGACTACATAGGAAAAATGCTTAAAATCAAATTGAATAAGCCTCTTGAAGGGAGCAGCCGATGGCGGGTAACCCTTACTGCTGTAAATGATCAAGAGATTGAATTTACAGATGGCGTCCAAACCTATAAGGTAGCATTCAATTCTATTGAAAAAGCAAGGTTAATGCCAAGTTAGAAGAACACATTTGGAGAAATAAATGAATAGTAAAGAAATGTTATTTTTCGTCGAAGCCGTAGCAAATGAAAAAGGACTTGCAAGAGCGGATGTTTTCGATGCACTTGAATACGCGCTCGCAACCGCTATTCGCAAACTACAGCACGAAGATATGGATGTGCGCGTGGAAATGGATCAAGTAAGTGGCGATTTCAAAGCGTATAGATGCTGGACAGTGGTCGCTAATGATGAAGAAGAGTTTGAAGAAGCGACCATGCTCAAGCTGATGGATGCTGAGGACGAAGATCCGAACGCGGTTATTGGTGATGTGCTTGAAGAGACATTGGACGCTCCACCAATAGGACGGATTGGAGCGCAAACTGCCCGTCAAATAATGATGCAAAAATTGCGTGAAGCATCACGTCGGAAAGTAGTGGAGCAGTACGAGCCGCGCATTGGAGAAGTCTTCATGGGGACGGTAAAACGTATGGAACGTGAAGGTATCGTCATTGATATTTCTGATAACGTTGAAGGACTGTTGCCCAGAGAACATCAAATTGTTGGTGAACACTATCGCATTGGATCAAGAGTTCGAGCCTTGCTTTGGGAAATCGATGTTGAGGTGCGTGGGCCTCAGCTGATTTTTTCAAGAACAGACAACGAATTTCTTTCCCAACTATTTAGCATGGAGGTCCCCGAAGTATCTGATGGAATAATCGACATAAAAGCGGTGGCCCGTGAGCCGGGGATAAGAGCAAAAGTTGCTGTATTTACGGGAGATCCTCACTTAGATGTTATCGGTGCGTGTGTTGGCATGCGTGGTTCACGAGTGCAGGCGGTAATGACCGAACTTAATGGAGAGCGCATTGATGTCATTCAATGGAATGCCAATCCCGCACAGTTTGTTATTAGTGCCATGTCTCCTGCTGAGATACGTTCGTTATTAATTGACGAAGAAAGAGGCGTTATGGACTTATCGGTGAGTGATGAGATGCTTTCACAGGCGATTGGGAAAAGCGGGCAAAATGTTCGTCTTGCCAGTGAACTGACAGGCTGGGTATTAAACGCCATGTCCGAAACGCAAATGAAAGAGCTTGAAGGTCGCCAGCAAGTCAGCTTACGTGACTTATTAGAAAAAGAGTTAGAGGTTGATGAGAGCATTGCTAAAAAATTAGTTAATGCAGGTTTTACCTCCATTGAAGAAATAGCTTATGTTGCTGAAAGCGAACTGCTATCAATTGATGGTTTGAACGGCGAGATAGTAACAAAAATTCGCGATAAAGCAAACGACATACTGCTTATGCAGATGTTAGAAAACCCTGAGTAATTTAGGACGATTTTAACCTAACAGTAGAGGTCAGTCATGGCAGATAGCACATTAAAAATGGCGGCAGATCGGCTAAAAATGGATGTCAAAGATCTTCTTGGTGCTTTGAAAAGCGAGGGTATTGTTATCAGCAAGAAAGATGACTTAACTCCTGATCAAAAAAGGCAATTGTTGGATTTTTTGAAGAAAAGCCTTTCAGGGGATAATGAAGTTACAGTAACCCGCACACGCAAACAGGTATTACAAGGGAAGTCAAATGTAAAAGTTGAAGTCAAGCAAGCTCGTAAGGTTGTACGACTAAGAACGGAAGTTAAAAAAGAAGTCAAAAAGGTTGTAAAGGAAGAAGAGCAGGAAAAACAAGCAGAAAAACCTATTGAGCCCACCGCAATTGCCCAACCTCAAACCAACGATCAAGAACAGCCTTTAATTGAAGCACAAGCGGATCAAGCGGTTGAGCCTTCATCAATCGAAGCAAGCACAGTTCAAGCGATTGAGCCTCCATCAACCGAAGAAACTACGCAAGCGGCTGAGCCTCCAAAGCCTGAGCCAGAACTGGAGCAACCAAAAAGCAGAATTAAAAGAGAAGCAGGAATTTCCTTTGTCGAACGCCGTAAAGTAGTTACAAAGCCAATTGAAGCAAAAATTAAGGCACCAGAGAAAAAGGAAGAAGATACAACAGATGAAGGAAATAAAAAACGCATATCTGCAGGCAAACCACAATCAAAAGCAAAGTTAAAAATTGAAACAGGTGCTGAAAAACAAGCTCGGGAAGCCTCTGAAGAAAAAACCAAAAAACGCAGATCAAGTCGTGGAGCGAAAATGGGGGATAAAACCCATGAGAAGTATCGCAATTTTCTAAACGATACCAACATAGATGATGGTTTAAATGATGGCGATAGGGCAATAAGAAGTGATGGTAAGAAAACAATAAAAGTAAGCGCCCCCAAGCATGCGTTTACGAAACCACAACAGAAAATAGTTCATAAGGTTGAAATATCTGATGACATTGAAGTTGGTGAGTTGGCGTTTAAAATGGCGATGAAAGCATCAGGTGTTATTGCAGAATTGCAAAAGTTGGGCTTAGCAGTAGCCATTGACGAACGCATAGATCAGGACACAGCAGTACTTGTTGTTGAAGAGCTGGGGCATAAGCCTGTGTTGGTCCAATCCAGAGAGCATGATTTAGCAGCAACCATGGCGACACCTAAGGTGGAGGGCGAAGGGCAAGCGAGATCGCCAGTAATAACTGTTATGGGGCACGTTGATCATGGGAAAACCACCTTACTTGATACGATTCGAAAAACGAAAGTTGCAGATGGAGAGACTGGCGGAATTACCCAACAAATGTCGGCATACAAAGTAAGCACTAAAAATGGCATGATTACTTTCGTTGACACTCCAGGACATGCTGCATTCACTGCGATGCGTATGCGTGGTTCACGTTTCACCGATATTGTTGTTTTAATCGTCGCTGCCGACGATGGCGTAATGCCACAAACACGCGAAATTGTGCAACACGTTAAAGCCGCACAAGTACCATTAGTTGTTGCCATAAACAAAATGGACAAACCCGATGCCAATCCAGACAAAGTAATACAAGAGCTCAGTCAACTTGATGTACTATCAGAAGACTGGGGCGGGCAAGTACCTTTTATTCGGGTAAGCGCAATGACGGGAGAAGGGATTGAGGACTTGCTTGAGAACTTATTACTACAAGCGGAAATTCTTGAGCTTAAAGCGCAACCCAAAGGCGATGGTAAAGGAACAGTACTCGAGTGTAGATTAGACAAAGGCAAAGGAATTATTTCCAATGTGCTGGTGCAAAGTGGCGAGTTCAAAGTCGGCGATACAATTTTGTCAAACAAGTCCTTTGGACGCATACGAGCAATGCTTGATGATACAGGTAAGCCTATAAAAAGTGCAGGTCCTTCAACACCAGTAGAAATTATGGGTTTAACGGAGATGCCACAAGCAGGGGACGAAGTAATCTACGTTAAGAATGATAAACAAGCACGAGAAATGGCACAGTTGCGTCAAAATAGGGAAAGAGAAGACCTTTTGCGCAAACAGCAACAAGTTCATTTGGAAAATCTTTTTGCGGATGCAGAAGATGGTGAGAAAAAAATCATCAATCTGATTGTAAAAGCAGATACGCATGGATCTCTTGAGGCAATACAAGAAGCAGTGGGCGGGCTTGATAGGGAAGAAGTATCAGTGCAGGTAGTTGGTTCAGGGATTGGTGGCATTAGAGAATCAGATGCCACATTAGCTATGGCGCACAATGCAATTATTATAGGCTTTAATGTCCGAGCCGACAATTTAGCACGGAAAATAATTGAAAGAGATAACATCGACATCCATTACTACAGCATAATATATGAAGTCGTTGATCAAATCACTCAAGCAATTGAAGGGCAACTGGCACCAAAAATCGTTGAAAAAATTGTTGGTATTGCTGAAGTACGCGATGTTTTCAAAGCTTCAAAAATGGGGCAAATTGCAGGTTGTATGGTGGTTGAAGGACTGGTCAAGCGCAACAATCCAATTCGAGTACTGAGAAATGAAGTCGTCATTTATGAAGGAATGCTGGAGTCATTGCGACGCATAAAAGAAGATGTATCAGAAGTGCGCAACGGAACGGAATGTGGAATAGGCGTCAAAAACTACAACGATGTGAAAGCTGGAGACAAAATTGAAGTATTTGAACGTCAAGAAGTTAAACGTACTTTATAAGGAGTCTTTTGGTCTCTACTCGGCAGTATAAAATTGCATCAGAAATAACCAGAGTGCTTGCGCAAACATGTTTGCTTAAAGTCTCGGACGAACGTCTTAAACAGATACGAGTAAAAGAAACGCGCATGAGTAAGGACTTTAGCCAAGCTATCGTCTATGTTGGAGTTGCTGGATGCGAGGATCAATCAGATGCGCTATCGCACATGAAGGCACTGAAAAAGGCAGTACCTTTTTTACGCAAAGTGATTTCTACAGAGTTATCATTACGCATTGTGCCTCGTTTAGACTTCCGTTATGACGTGGTTGAAAAACACGCACAAGATATAGATAAATTACTCGATACACTGCGTTAAGACCGCTCATGCACGGTATCGTTTTAGTGAATAAGCCGCTCGGCATCACATCCAATCAAGCTATTCAACGCATTAAAAAAACACTTCATGCTGCAGGAAAAAAAGTAAAAATAGGGCATACTGGCACACTTGACCCCCAAGCAAGTGGCATGTTAGTAGTATGCTTGGGTGAGGCAACTAAAATCTGTGGTTTTTTGCTTGAAGCAGACAAACATTACACAACCACCATGCGTCTTGGAGTGACCACCGACAGTGGCGATGCTTCAGGTTTGGTTTTAGAGCGCACACCAATACCAAAATTGAACCAAATAATAGTAGAAAAAGCGCTGCGTCAATTTGAGGGAAGTATTGAACAAATTCCACCAATGGTGTCCGCGCTTAAACATGCAGGAAAACCGCTTTATCAATACGCTATAGAAGGAAAGCACATTCAGCGCAAGGCGAGACAAATATCCATTCATGCCATTCGGCTATTAGGTTTTTTTGAAGACACCATTAGCATTGATGTTCACTGCTCCAAGGGTACATACATTCGAACATTAGCGGAAGACATTGCGATCCAACTTGGGACGGGCGGACACGTTATAAAATTGCACCGTGATTGGAGCGCTCCTTTTACTAACAACGAAATGATCACAATGGAGCAGTTGGATACGACAGAATCAATAGAAAAAGCACTATTACCCATTGAAGCAGGTCTGCCAAATACGCCGCAAATTCAGTTAGATGAAGTACAAACAAAACACGTGAAACATGGTCGCACGGTTGAAACGCATCACTGCGATTGTAATTTAGTTATAGCACACGAATCAGACGGGACATTGATTGGGCTTGGTCAAATAAAGCAAACCATTTTTCATCCAATTCGATTATTCAACATTAAATAACAAAAAAAACGGATCAACGATCAAACGCTATCGCTTTGATTCAAATGAAAAGCAATCGCCAATTTCACTTGATCTTGACTATTGGATACCACAATCGATGGATGATAAATCCAATCATGCAAAGCCATATCATCAAGTAGTAAAATGCGTTGAAATGCTTTCTGCTCGATAATAGAAGCACTTATATAATGATTAGATAAGTATGAGGTAGTTAAGGTATCGAGCTCTTTGGTACCTCGACGACACAAATGGCGTAATTTTTTTTCAATCACAAAATAAAGCAATAGGAACTAAAAGATGCACAACATTATACTAACATTTGCATTACTAACAGCATCTGTATTAGCCTCTGCTAATCAAGCGGGCATAGCCACTGCACACCCACAGGCGACAAAGGCAGGAGCAGACATAATAAACAATGGAGGCAATGCATTTGATGCAGCAGTTGCAATCACTGCAGCACTTGGAGTGGTTGAACCGTACTCTTCAGGCATTGGCGGAGGGGGATTTTATTTGATGTATCTAAGCAAAGAAAAGCGAACCATATTTTTAGATGCCCGTGAGCGCGCGCCATTTGCAGGGCATTCAGACATGTATCTTGATGATCAGAAGAACGTAATAGCAGGCAGTTCCGTTAATGGTCCGTTAGCTGCTGGCATTCCTGGCATTCCCGCAGCACTTGATTATTTAAGTAAAAAATACGGCAAGAATACATTAGCTGAAAACCTCGCATCAAGCATTGAATTAGCGGAAAAAGGGTTTAACGTTGATGAGATTTACCGTAGGCTTGCTGAATTTAGATTACCGGTTTTAACACAATACCCGCATTCCAATAATTTATTTTTAATCAATGGTAAAGTGCCTCAAAAAGGAGCACTCATCAAACAACAAGAGCTTGCAAATACTTTACGCCATTTGGCACGCAATGGCAGAGATGGATTTTATAAAGGGGAAGTAGCCGCTGAATTGATCAAAAGTGTTAAACAAAACGGTGGGATCTGGCAGCAACGCGATCTGGATTCGTACGTGCTTGTTGAGCGCAGTCCAATTACATTGAAAATGGACGCTGGAACATTATACAGTGCGCCACCGCCTTCCTCAGGTGGTGTAGCGATTGTGCAGATTTTGCAACAATTAAAAGAATTGGATGCACAAGGAAAAAGCAAACAGCAGCAACAGCATTTGTTAATTGAAACTATGAGACGGTCTTACAGAGACAGGGCAATTTATCTTGGAGATACTGACTTCGTGAAAGTCCCTCTTAATAAGCTATTGAGTCAGAACTATGCTGCAGGGCTTGCCGCTTCAATAAATCCTGAAAAAGCATCTAAAAGCACTTGGTTTTCTGCCAAACGTGACGGAGCAGGAGGAAACCACACCACACACTTTTCCGTTGTTGATAAGCAAGGCAATATCATTTCGGCAACGTTATCAATCAACTATCCCTTTGGCAGTGGTTTCGTTGCAGGAAATACAGGCGTTCTTCTTAACGATGAGATGGATGACTTTGTCGCCAAACCAGACGTTCCTAATGTTTACGGGTTGGTCGGAGGAAAAGCCAATGCCATAGAAGGAGGAAAAAGGATGCTTTCTTCAATGAGCCCAAGCATACTCGTTCAACCAAATAGGACAGTGGTGCTGGGAACACCAGGAGGCAGTCGAATTATTACAATGGTGCTGAATGGGTTGCTTTTAGCGATGCAAGGAGCGAGTGCTAAAGAAATTGTAGAGGAAAAAAGAATTCACCATCAGTTTTTGCCAGACACTGTATTTTTTGAAAAAGACGTGTTTAATAAAGAGGAAGAAAAGTATTTGAAAGACAAAGGACACGTTTTGCAAATGAATAATGCTTGGGGAAACATGCAAACAGTCATTGTCTATAACAATGGGAAAACAAACGCAGCAAGCGACTCTAGAGGGATCGGTACAGTATGGACAAGCCCTTAAATTAGGCAATACTCTGTGAAAAAAGACTTTTTTAAATAGTCATACTTCCTTTTCCAAGCACATAGGTGCGCAATCAACTGCGCGCGTGTAGAATCTCAACCTTAATTTCATGGTCTTTTTTAAAGCATTGATGCCGCTTTTACCTATCAAATATTGCCTTCTTCGTATCACTCTTTGCCGGCATATCGTCTTAAGATATTCTACTTTTATTTGCCTTAATGTAAGAGGTATGGGTAAGGGAAAATGCTTTATAAAAAGCATCAAATGCAAAATATATATTTACATATATCAATCGCTTAATAGGTGTTATAAAAAAAAAGACATTAAGTTTAAACGTGCTGTATAATGAGATTTATTAGTGGCAGTGTTTTTAAGGTGGGTTGATGAAGTACGTTGATGCAAAGCTCCGTGTAAAGAGAAAATGCTCAGAAGGTAAGTATTGGAGTCAAACGTATAACCTACTAAACTCAGCAACTATGCGAGTTCAATTTAAGTAGACAGCGAGGATTTAATCCATTGGGTCAATAGATTGGAACAATTGAGTTGAAGAATTATTAGGAATAACAAGCAGGTATGATTTTGCGCAAATTTGGCGATTTTCTCAAAAAAACATTGCAAAGCAGCATTGTTCTTTTTGTTGTCGCTTTTTATTCGCCCATAACCAACGCTAATCCGCCCGGCGCCTTTTATCTTGATTTAACAACCATCGAAGACAGTGCGGCATTTCCTATTTCGCATGGGCCATCTGGGACAAATAGTAGCTCCGGTGGAGGAACTCCAACATATTCTGTTAGCACAACCAATTTTGGCTTCGGAACGGTTTCAATCAATAGCGCCAACGGAACGCTACTATTTGCTCGAGTGCCCGGTGGCTTTGGTGGACCAGTACCCATAACCGTAACGATATCCGATTTAAATGGTACGGGAACGACTGTTCTCAACTATACAGTCACTGAAACCGAATATGTTCCAACGAGTCCAGTATTTACGATAAATTCTGCAGTCACAGATCTTAACGGTGTCTCTATCGGGTCTGCGGTGGGTTTGCTACAAGATGATGTTATTGAGCTCCGTGTTGGAAGCTCTATGACCAGATATGTAGTATTACAAAGTGCTACTGGTGGCACTGCCAACGATGGGGAGAGTTCTAATTGGCCATCATCTCTTGCCAGCGCCTTTAATCTTGAGAATGGCGCTGGTGTTTTAGTGGGAGAATGTTCGCTAGGAGGGATTACTATACCTTCGGTATCGATACCTAATTCTTCTGCAATAAGCAGAACGCTTGATGACGAGTGTACATCCGGAGCAAATATCCCCATTACAAGCACCTTCCAAAACGTTGTGCGTATAAACCGCAACGGTCCTATACCTTTAACTGCACCAATTTCCCTTACTTTATACCGCGCTCCACCGCTCGCTGTTTCAACGAACTCGGTGTCAGCAGATGCAGATTTCGGACTACCGATTGTTATTAATGCAACTGCCACTCGGGAAACCACTTCTTCTGCCAGTATTGGACCCAGAATAGCATACACCGTCTCACAATCAGTACCAGGTGTTGTTGCGGTTACTTTTACAACAGGACAAATAATACTAACGTCCATACCTAATGCATTTGGTCAAACAACGCTTACTGTAGTAGCCGCAGGGGGCGGAGGTCTGCTTAGCACAACTGAGACAATTGCAGTTGCAATCGCAAGAATTAACGACCCACCAACGATTGAAGTATCAACCAATGCGCTCACGCTGACTGAAGACTTTAGTCCGAATTTTGTCATTAACGTCACGGCAACCGACACGGAAGATGTGACACCAAATTTTAGTGTTGTAGCATCCACAGATAGTATTGTCACATTTACGACATCACAAAACACGATCCAATTATCACCAGTTCTTAACGCTAATGGCGTGGTGACGCTGAGCATTTCTGTAGCTGACTCGTCTAATGTGATTACGACAACGCAAATAGTGGTGACGGTGCTTGAAGACAATGCACTATCGTTCAGACTGTCAACAAATCAGCTTGTTATAAGTGAGAACGAAACGGACAGATTACAAAAAATAATTCTTTTCACAGATTTGGATATTCCACCCTCACAAATTCCCTCCCTCGGGTTAACTGAGTTGACTGTGAGCATTACGGAGCGTGTAATTTCAGGGGACAACATATTTTCGACGAACCCAATATCAATTGCTACCTTTAGTAGCCGTAATCGTTCTACAATCTCTTTTATTGTTAGCGGTACTAATCTAATGGATTTAGCAGCCAGATCGGCTGTTTACTATATACAGAGACCAGACTCAGTGGGTGTTGGTGAAATTTCAGTTTCTATGCGCATTGAAAACGCTGGGACTGTTTTTACAGCTGTTGATACAATTGCTATTACAGTGGTGCCCGCCAACCATCCTCCAGTAATAATACCACGTATTAGTGACTCATCAGGTTCCGTAGTTTCTGGAGGCGCTTTTTTCTATTACACAAGTACAGAGAACACGATAGAAGCGCATGCAAATAGAGTGGCGAACATAGCATCACCCGCCCGAGGATATTTGGGATTTTTCGAGACAGATGTGCAACGCACACAGGTAGAGTCTGTACGCCCAATTGCAAATAATAATAATGAAATATTGGGAGTCGCTTCAACGGTAGTTGCCGGTTTAGGTGCAGGAGACGAAGCTTTTTATATCTTAAACAGCACACTGTTGACACGTTTTGGTGCATCTGGAGGAAGTTCAGGTACTACCGTCCCCGCTGCTGACGCATACGATATTGTCACGGCAATAGGTGTTGCGGCAGGTACCGCTTTGGGGAATGAGTACTTACGGCGTGATGATACTGGCATCAGTTTTTTAAATGTGAGCTCAGGCCTTACAGATAGGGCTTTGTATCAGTTTAACGAAGGATTGGCATCGACCAACTTAATCACTGTCGTTGCATTTGGAAACACGACCGCTACTAATTTCGTAACGCTAACAGGTTATGATTTAGATGGGACAGATGCTTTAGCATGGAGCGCTACAGGAGCCGCTGGATCAGTGGGGCAACTTAACATAAACGTAGTGAATCAGACAAGAGGCGTGGAAGATGTAAGTTTGGACTTTATTCCTCCTGATGGGTTTTTGGGCAATTCCACTTTTGTAATAACGTTAAACGACGGAACCGGTAATAGCACAGTAACATCAGTCGTTGTATCAGTAGTTGAAGCCCCACCCACTTTTACCCTGACTACTTCAGCTGTAGTTGTTCCTGAAAATGCTACCGCACGGCAAACAATTGCTATCACTAATGTGGGAGTTGCTAATGGAGCTTCTGTAACGTTTAGTGTCACAACAGCAGGTGACTCTATTTTCAGTGGTGATCCTGCGCCAGCAGTGTCTTTCGACGACTTAGTGCAAGTGTCATCTGTGGTTAATGCGGCAACGACTGGTACCGCCAATTTGTATTACACACTAAGTCCCGACTCAACAGGAATAGGACAAATCATAATTACCTTAACGGAAAGTAATTCTGGGAGAGCGTATAGCCAGACGGTAACGGTAACGGTGGAATCAATTAACCATACACCAGTCATCACGCAATATTTTGCGGACCACCAGTTTATCGATAGAGGAATAATTCGTGCACAAGTGGTTGGCGGCGATTTATTCGCTGCACGTGGAGAATATACAGGGGTGAGTGCTACAACGGCAACCGATGGTACGGGCAGCTATCAAGAGCAATTGGATTTTGCTCGGTCACTTGGTGGAACTTTGGTTGAATTTGATTCTATAGAAGTATACAACGCACTGTTTGGCAATATTTTAACATCCGACACAAGATCAGTACCTCTACCAGGGGCGGACATCGATAATGATCGCTTTTGGATAGGTGTAACGGCTGCACCTGATAGGTTTGGTGATCCAACATTTCCACGAGTAGCTGGTGATAGACTCTTTTATCACTTAACGGGGCAATTGCTATCAAACGGATTTGATGCTGACCGAGTAGAAGTCCCAGGTGTTTACATTGGTTGGGGTGTTAATTCTCCAGCTGAAGTGGGTGGTAATATTTGTGTTGATCTGATTATAGTACCGGTGTCCGGTTTTGATCCATGGGCGTCTGATACTTGCATCGCAGGCGCAGGAGGCTTTGTTGTTTTTGGTCTGCTTAAAGCGGTTATGCAATTTCCAGATGGTTTAGCTTCGACTTCGCTTGTGAGCGTAAGAGCACAAGTAAATTCAACTGTAACCGTAAACATTAGTGGTTATGATTTAGACGGGGCAGACTCTCCACTTAGCTGGACAGTCAGCGCTGGACCTGAACTTCAGAGTGTAGCTCAGGATATAACCACCAGTAACGTTGACGTCCAAGCTGGTGCTGAAACATTAAGGGTGGTGTTCCCTCTACCGCTTAATTTTGTTGGGCGAACTACATTAACAGTGACATTGAACGATGGATTACTTACTACCAGTGCCCAAATAACAGTGTTGGTTGAAAATGACCCACCAACGATTGATGTATCAACCAATCTGATTACGTTGAATGAAGACTTTAGTCCGAATTTTGTGATCAATGTGACGGCAACCGACAGGGAAGATGGGGTATTGGCTTTTAGTGTGAGCACAGGAGGATCCGTTGTAACGCTGTCTCAGATAACAACCGATAGCATCACATTATCTGCAATCCCCAATGCGAATGGCACTGTGACATTGACGTTCACAGCAACGGACAGTATTGCATTGGCAGCAACGACTGAAGTTGTTGTGACAGTTAATCCCATTAACGACCCACCAACGATTGAAGTATCAACCAATCTGATTACGTTGAATGAAGACTTTAGTCCGAATTTTGTCATTAACGTCACGGCAACGGATACAGAAGATGGAGTATTGACTTTTAGTGTGAGCACAGGAGGATCCGTTGTAACGCTGTCGCAGATAACAACCGATAGCATCACATTATCTGCAATCCCCAATGCAAGTGGCATTGTGACATTGACGCTCACAGCAACGGACAGTGGTGTATTGACAGCAACGACGGAAGTTGTTGTGACAGTTAATTCCATTAACGACCCACCAACGATTGATGTATCAACCAATGCGCTTACGTTAAATGAAGACTTTAGTCCGAATTTTGTCATTAACGTCACGGCAACGGATACAGAGGATGGGGTATTGGCTTTTAGTGTGAGCACAGGAGGATCCGTTGTAACGCTGTCGCAGATAACAACCAATAGCATCACATTATCTGCAATCCCCAATGTAAGTGGCATTGTGACATTAACGCTCACAGCAACGGACAGTGGTGGATCGGCAGCAACGACGGAAGTTGTTGTGACAGTTAATCCCTTTAACGACCCACCAACGATTGAAGTATCAACCAATCTGATTACGTTGAATGAAGACTTTAGTCCGAATTTTGTCATTAACGTCACGGCAACGGATACAGAGGATGGGGTATTGGCTTTTAGTGTGAGCACAGGAGGATCCGTTGTAACGCTGTCGCAGATAACAAGCAATAGTATCACATTATCTGCGATACCCAATGCGAATGGCATTGTGACATTGACACTCACAACAACGGACAATCTTGGATTTACGACAACGGCGCAAGTTGTCGTGACAGTTAATCCCATTAACGACCCACCAACGATTGAAGTATCAACCAATACGCTTACGTTGGATGAAGACTTTAGTCCGAATTTTGTCATTAACGTCACGGCAACGGATACAGAGGATGGAGTATTGGCTTTTAGTGTGAGCACAGGAGGATCCGTTGTAACGCTGTCGCAGATAACAACCGATAGCATCACATTATCTGCAATCCCCAATGCAAGTGGCATTGTGACATTGACGCTCACAGCAACGGACAGTGGTGTATTGACAGCAACGACGGAAGTTGTTGTGACAGTTAATTCCATTAACGACCCACCAACGATTGATGTATCAACCAATGCGCTTACGTTAAATGAAGACTTTAGTCCGAATTTTGTCATTAACGTCACGGCAACGGATACAGAGGATGGGGTATTGGCTTTTAGTGTGAGCACAGGAGGATCCGTTGTAACGCTGTCGCAGATAACAACCAATAGCATCACATTATCTGCAATCCCCAATGTAAGTGGCATTGTGACATTAACGCTCACAGCAACGGACAGTGGTGGATCGGCAGCAACGACGGAAGTTGTTGTGACAGTTAATCCCTTTAACGACCCACCAACGATTGAAGTATCAACCAATCTGATTACGTTGAATGAAGACTTTAGTCCGAATTTTGTCATTAACGTCACGGCAACGGATACAGAAGATGGAGTATTGGCTTTTAGTGTGAGCACAGGAGGATCCGTTGTAACGCTGTCCCAGATAACAAGCAATAGTATCACATTATCTGCGATACCCAATGCGAATGGCATTGTGACATTGACACTCACAACAACGGACAATCTTGGATTTACGACAACGGCGCAAGTTGTCGTGACAGTTAATCCCATTAACGACCCACCAACGATTGAAGTATCAACCAATACGCTTACGTTGGATGAAGACTTTAGTCCGAATTTTGTCATTAACGTCACGGCAACGGATACAGAGGATGGGGTATTGGCTTTTAGTGTGAGCACAGGAGCATCCGTTGTAACGCTGTCTCAGATAACAACCAATAGCATCACATTATCTGCAATCCCCAATGCAAGTGGCATTGTGACATTGACGCTCACAGCAACGGACAGTGGTGTATTGACAGCAACGACGGAAGTTGTTGTGACAGTTAATTCCATTAACGACCCACCAACGATTGATGTATCAACCAATGCGCTTACGTTGAATGAAGACTTTAGTCCGAATTTTGTCATTAACGTCACGGCAACGGATACAGAGGATGGAGTATTGGCTTTTAGTGTGAGCACAGGAGGATCCGTTGTAACGCTGTCGCAGATAACAACCAATAGCATCACATTATCTGCAATCCCCAATGTAAGTGGCATTGTGACATTAACGCTCACAGCAACGGACAGTGGTGGATCGGCAGCAACGACGGAAGTTGTCGTGACAGTTAATCCCTTTAACGACCCACCCACGATTGAAGTATCAACCAATGCGCTTACGTTGAATGAAGACTTTAGTCCGGATTTTGTCATTAACGTCACGGCAACGGATACAGAGGATGGGGTATTGGCTTTTAGTGTGAGCACAGGAGGATCCGTTGTAACGCTGTCGCAGATAACAACCGATAGCATCACATTATCTGCAATCCCCAATGCGAATGGCATTGTGACATTGACGCTCACAGCAACGGACAGTGGTGGATCGGCAGCAACGACGGAAGTTGTTGTGACAGTTAATTCCATTAACGACCCACCAACGATTGATGTATCAACCAATGCGCTTACGTTAAATGAAGACTTTAGTCCGGATTTTGTCATTAACGTCACGGCAACGGATGCAGAGGATGGAGTATTGACTTTTAGTGTGAGCACAGGAGGATCCGTTGTAACGCTGTCGCAGATAACAACCGATAGCATCACATTATCTGCAATCCCCAATGTAAGTGGCATTGTGACATTAACGCTCACAACAACAGACAGTATTGGAGTGGCAGCAACGACGGAAGTTGTCGTGACAGTTAGTCCCATTAACGACCCACCAACGATTGAAGTATCAACCAATCTGCTAACGCTGATTGATAACGTTGCATCTTTTGTGATCAATGCGACGGCAACGGATACAGAGGACGGGGTATTGGCTTTTAGTGTGAGCACATCCTCGCTTGTCACGGTGTCACAAATAACAACCAATAGCTTCACATTAATTCCTGTTATAGATGCCATTGGAACAGCAACGTTAACGGTTTCAGCGGTTGATAGTGGCACGTTGCGTGCATCAACTGAAATTGTGGTATTGGTTCGCCCGTTTAACAACACACCAACCTTAACGCTATCAACGAACGTGGTAACGGTGTTTGAAAACTATGCAGCTTTTAATATTCTTGCGGTATCAAATGATGTAGAGGGACCGGCAGGTGAGTTTGGCATTACAGCGCAAGGTCAACCTCCTGGGGCGCCAAGGATTCGTATCAGATTTGGTAACCTCAGTTCACGGACTACTTCAAATGGTTTATTTGAGGCAACACAAGTTATTCAAATCGACTCTGGTGTGGCTGATGGTTTTACTCTCCCATTGACTGTTACTGGGACTATATTCACAAGAGATAGCACTTCAGGCGATATCACGCGATTGACTGCAACACAGCTATTTACGATGATAGTTCTTGAGAATGGTAATGCTGGTTTTCAAGTGAGCACTGATTCAGTTACTGTTCGTGAGGGCGGTGTTTCTTCCACTTTTGCTGTTTCGCTCACATCTCAGATAGATCCAGGCGGTTCAATTAATTTGATTCCTTCCCCCGCGATGTTTGGTTTGCCGACACAAGAATTAACCTTTAATCCACCGTCATTGACGTTTACTAATGCAGATGGTATAGCGTCGCAAACGATTACGGTTTCTGCGGTGGATGATTTTATTGATGAGGATACAGAAACGATAGTGGTTTCATTCACAGTCACGAGTACGAATTCTATTGGACAGGCTTATATAGCGGATGCGGGCGCGGTCCCGACGTTGAACGTAAGTGTTATAGACAACGACACGGCGGGGATTAGCGTGAGCCCATTGGCATTAACAGTTTCGGAAGCTGGAGGGATGGCTACGATAGCGGTTCGATTGGATGCTCAGCCTGAAAGTACGGTTGTGATTAACGTTTCGACAACAGGGGTGTTTATTCGTGAATTTGTGAAGACGGTTACAGTAAGCGATGTATTGCTCAGCTTTACTTCGTTGAGTTGGCAGACGCCACAGACGATTACGATCACGGGTCAGGATAATGATTTTGATGATGGTACTCAGATGGTAGCGGTTAGTTTTGCTTCAACGGTTGTATCGGGTGCGGACACGAATACGCAATCGCATTGGGCGGGCGCACAGAGTCAGTTAGCGACGGTACCAGTTACGATATTGGACGATGATACAGCGAGTGTAGTAGTGAGTGCTTTGAGCACAAACGTTTTGAGGGAGAGTGTGGCGAATGATTCATTGACCTTCACAATTCGTTTGGGCGCTAGACCGTTTGATCCAGTAACTGGTAATATTGGGTTATTGAATGAACTCGTTGGTGGTTTGGTTGATTCGACACTTAGTACCACGCGTTTAAGCTTTAGTACGGGTACATCAAGTTGGCAGACGTTACAAACGGTTACGGTTACGGTATTGGATGATGATTTTGATGATGGTACACGTATTACAACGTTGACGATATCTGCATCATCTGCAGAGTTTGGTTTCAACAACGTCCCAACTCAAACACGCGTCTATCAAACCCTTGATGATGACACGCGTGGTTTGTTTGTTAACCCGTCGAGCTTGACGGTAACAGAAGGGAGTGCGACTTCGGCGTTTGAAGTACGCTTGACAAGTCGTCCGTTTGGTTCAGTGGTTGATGTATCTTTTAGTAGTGAACATAGTTTTGTTTTTGGTACGGATGTTCCGAATCAATCGTTCTTGAGTACGAGTAATATTCAATTTGGTACGAACGCTAGTGATTGGCAGACGCCGCAGACAATTACGGTTACGGCGTTTGATGATTTTGTTGATGATGGTACGCAGACATCGACATATACTTTGAATGTATCGGGTGGTGATTATGGTCCGAGTGAGAATGCGACGTTAACGGTTTTAGCGTTGGATGATGATACGGCAGGATTTGTGGTGGCGCCGTTATTCACGACACTCATAGAAGCGGCTAGTGCAGCAGCTGCAGATCGGAGTGATGTTATAGAGATCAGAGCCCAATCACAACCGACAGGTACGATAACGTTATTGGTTAATACGACGAGCAGTGATGGTTCGGATCAGCTAACGTTATCGAATTCGAGTGCTTCATCGAACAGCAGTATTCGTTTGTCGTTTACTTCACAGACGTGGAATACGCCGTTGCTATTCACGGTTACGGCGATAGATGAGTTGATCAATGACGATGGTGCGCATACAACGGTAAGTTTTAGTGTGGATACTACAGGCGTTATTAGTGGGTACAGTGCGGCAACGCCATTGGATCCGGTGCGTGTTGCTATTACTGATAATGAGGGCTCTGGTTTTCAAGTGAGCCCTAGTTCAGTTACTGTTAGTGAGGGCGGTGGTTTTTCCACTTTTGCTGTTTCGCTCACTTCTCAGATACCTGCAGGCGGTGTAATTTATTTGACTCCTTCCCCCGAGATGGTTGGTCTATCGACACAAGAATTGACCTTTAATCCATCGTCATTGACGTTTACTAATGCAAATGGTTTAGCGGCGCAAACGATTACGGTTTTTGCGGTGGATGATTTTATTGCTGAGGATACAGAAACGATAGCGGTTTCATTCACAGTCACGACTGCGGATCCTGTTGGACAGACTTATATATCGAATCCGGACTTTACGCCTTCGACGTTGAGCGTACGTATTATAGACAACGACACGGCTGGGATTAGCGTGAGTCCATCGGCATTAACAATTTCGGAAGCTGGAGGGATGGCTACGATAGCGGTTCGATTGGATGCTCAGCCTGAAAGTACGGTTGTGATTAACGTTTCGACAACAGGGGTGAGTCTTCTTGACGTTGAAAAATCGGTTACATTAAGCAATGCATTACTCAGCTTTACTCCGTATCCTTCGTTGAGTTGGCAGACGCCACAGACGATTATGGTCACGGGTCAAGATGATGATTTTGCTGATGGTACCCAGACGGTATCGGTTAGTTTTGCTTCAACGGTTGTATCGGGTGCGGACACGAATACGCAATCGCATTGGGCGGGCGCACAGAGTCAGTTATCGACGGTACCGGTTACGATATTGGACGATGATACAGCGAGTGTAGTAGTGAGTGCTTTGAGCACAAACGTTTTGAGGGAGAGTGTGGCGAATGATTCATTGACCTTCACAATTCGTTTAGGCGCTAGACCGCTTTCAACAGTAACTGTTGTTGTTGGGTTAATGAATGAACTCGTTGGTGGCTTGGTTGATTCGACACTTAGTGCCACGCGTTTAAGCTTTAGTACGAGTGCATCAAGTTGGCAAACGCCACAAACGGTTACGGCTACGGTATTGGATGATGATTTTGATGATGGTACACGCAATACAACGTTGACGATATCTGCATCATCTATTCAGCCTGCTTACAACGAATTAGCAACTCAAACACGCGTCTATCAAACCCTTGATGATGACACGCGTGGTTTGTCTGTTAACCCGTTGAACTCGACGGTAACAGAAGGGGGTGCGACTTCGACGTTTGAAGTACGCTTGACAAGTCGTCCGTTTGGTTCAGTGGTTGATGTATCTTTTAGTAGTGAACATAGTTTTGTTTTTGGTACGGATGTTCCGAATCAATCGTTCTTGAGTACGAGTAATATTCAATTTGGTACGAGTGCATCAAGTTGGCAGACGGCGCAGACAATTACGGTTACGGCGTTTGATGATTTTGTTGATGATGGTACGCAGACATCGACATATACTTTGAATGTATCGGGTGGTGATTATGGTCCGAGTGAGAATGCGAGGTTAACGGTTTCAGCGTTGGATAATGATACGGCAGGATTTGTGGTGGCGCCGTTATTCACGACACTCACGGAAGCGAGTGGTGCAAGTCAGACTGATGAGATAGAGATCAGAGCCCAATCACAACCAACAGGTACGATAACGTTATTGGTTAATACGGCGAGCAGTGATGGTTTGGATCAGCTAACGTTATTGAATTCGAGTGCTTCATCGAACAGCAGTATTCGTTTGACGTTTACTTCACAGAGTTGGAATACGCCGTTGCTATTGACGGTTAGGGCTATAGATGAGTCGTTCAATGACGTTGATGCGCATACAACGGTAAGTTTTAGTGTGGATACTACAGGCGTTATTAGTGGGTACAGTGCTGCAACGGCATTGGATTCGGTGCGTGTTGCCATTATTGATAATGAGAATGCTGGTTTTCAAGTGGACCCTGGTTCAGTTACTGTTAGTGAGGACGGTAGTTCTGCCACTTTTGCTGTTTCGCTCACTTCTCAGATACGTGGAGGCGGTTCAATTAATTTGACTCCTACCCCGGAGATGGTTGGTCTATCGACACAAGAATTGACCTTTGATCCACCGTCATTAACGTTTACTAGCGCAAATGGTTTAGCGTCGCAAACGATGACGGTTTTTGCGGTGGATGATTTTATTGATGAGGATACAGAAACGATAGCGGTTCCATTCACAGCCACGAGTACGGATACTATTGGACAACAATACATAGAGGATCCGAGCTTTATGGCCTCGACGTTGAACGTAACTATTATAGACAACGACACGGCTGGGATTAGCGTGAGCCCATTGGCATTAACAATTTCGGAAGCTGGAGGGACGGCTACGATAGCAGTTCGATTGGATGCCCAGCCTGAAAGTACGGTTGTGATTAACGTTTCGACAACAGGGGTGAATTTTTCTGAATTTGTGAAGACGGTTACATTAAGCGATGTATTGCTCAGCTTTACTTCGTTGAGTTGGCAGACGACACAGACGATTACGCTCACGGGTCAAGATAATGATTTTTTTGATGCTACCCAGACGGTATCGGTTAGTTTTGCTTCAACGGTTGTATCGGGTGCGGACACGAATACGCAATCGCATTGGGCGGGCGCACAGAGTCAGTTATCGACGGTAGCGGTTACGATATTGGACGATGATACAGCGAGTGTAGTAGTGAGTGCTTTGAGCACAAACGTTTTGAGGGAGAGTGTGGCGAATGATTCATTGACCTTCACAATTCGTTTAAGTAGTAGACCGTTTAATCAAGTAAATGTTGATGTTGGGTTATTGAATGAACTCGTTGGTGGCTTGGTTGATTCGACACTTAGTGCCACGCGTTTAAGCTTTAGTACGGGTACATCAAGTTGGCAAACGCCACAAACGGTTACGGTTACGGTATTGGATGATGATTTTGATGATGGTACACGCAATACAACGTTGACAATATCTTCTGTATCATCTAATGACCCTGCTTACAACGCATTAGCGGATCAAACACGCGTCTATCAAACCCTTGATGATGACACGCGTGGTTTGTCTGTTAACCCGTTGAACTTGACGGTAACAGAAGGGGGTGCGACTTCGACGTTTGAAGTACGCTTGACAAGTCGTCCGTTTGGTTCAGTGGTTGATGTATCTTTTAGTAGTGAACATAGTTTTGTTTTTGGTACGGATGTTCCGAATCAATCGTTCTTGAGTACGAGTAATATTCAATTTGGTACGAGTGCATCAAGTTGGCAGACGGCGCAAACGGTTACGGTTACGGCGTTTGATGATTTTGTTGATGATGGTACGCAGACATCGACATATACTTTGAATGTATCGGGTGGTGATTATGGTCCGAGTGAGAATGCGACGTT
Organism: uncultured Thiomicrospira sp.; assembly: GCA_965195345.1. GTDB lineage: Bacteria > Pseudomonadota > Gammaproteobacteria > CAKMZV01 > CAKMZV01. The sequence continues at coordinate 298,410 of OZ239628.1, forward strand.
AACGGTTTTAGCGTTGGATGATGATACGGCAGGATTTGTGGTGGCGCCGTTATTCACGACACTCACGGAATCGGCTAGTTCAAATCAGGATGTTATAGAGATCAGAGCCCAATCACAACCGACAGGTACGATAACGTTATTGGTTAATACGACGAGCAGTGATGGTTCGGATCAGCTAACGTTATCGAATTCGAGTGCTTCATCGAACAGCAGTATTCTTTTGGCGTTTACTTCACAGAGTTGGAATACGCCGTTGCTATTGACGGTTACGGCGATAGATGAGTTGATCAATGACGATGGTGCGCATACAACGATAAGTTTGAGTGTGGATACTACAGGCGTTATTAGTGGTTACAGTGCTGCAACGGCATTGGATTCGGTGCGTGTTGCCATTATTGATAATGAGAGTCCTGGTTTTCAAGTGAGGCCTCCTTCAGTTATTGTTAGTGAGGACGGTAGTTCTGTCACTTTTGGTGTTTCGCTCACTGCTCAGATAGCTGCAGGCGGTTCAATTGTTTTAATTCCTTCCCCCGAGATGTTTGGTCTATCGACACAAGAATTGACCTTTAATCCAGCGTCATTAACGTTTACTAGCGCAAATGGTTTAGCGTCGCAAACGATGACGGTTTCTGCGGTGGATGATTTTATTGATGAGGATACAGAAACGATAGCGGTTCCATTCACAGCTACGAGTACGAATACTACTGGACAGGCTTATATAGCGGATGCAGACTTTACATTCTCGACGTTGAGCGTAAATGTTATAGACAACGACACGGCTGGGATTAGCGTGAGTCCATTGGCATTAACAGTTTCGGAAGCTGGAGGGACGGCTACGATAGCGGTTCGATTGGATGCCCAGCCTGAAAGTACGGTTGTGATTAACGTTTCGACAACAGGGGTGAATTTTTCTGAATTTGTGAAGACGGTTACATTAAGCGATGTATTGCTCAGCTTTACTTCGTTGAGTTGGCAGACGACACAGACGATTACGCTCACGGGTCAAGATAATGATTTTTTTGATGCTACCCAGACGGTATCGGTTAGTTTTGCTTCAACGGTTGTATCGGGTGCGGACACGAATACGCAATCGCATTGGGCGGGCGCACAGAGTCAGTTATCGACGGTAGCGGTTACGATATTGGACGATGATACAGCGAGTGTAGTAGTGAGTGCTTTGAGCACAAACGTTTTGAGGGAGAGTGTGGCGAATGATTCATTGACCTTCACAATTCGTTTAAGTAGTAGACCGTTTAATCAAGTAAATGTTGATGTTGGGTTATTGAATGAACTCGTTGGTGGCTTGGTTGATTCGACACTTAGTGCCACGCGTTATATTTTTAGTACGGGTACATCAAGTTGGCAAACGCCACAAACGGTTACGGTTACGGTATTGGATGATGATTTTGATGATGGTACACGTATTACAACGTTGACGATATCTTCTGTATCATCTAATGACCCTGCTTACAACGCATTAGCGGATCAAACACGCGTCTATCAAACCCTTGATGATGACACGCGTGGTTTGTCTGTTAACCCGTTGAACTTGACGGTAACAGAAGGGGGTGCGACTTCGACGTTTGAAGTACGCTTGACAAGTCGTCCGTTTGGTTCAGTGGTTGATGTATCTTTTAGCAGTGTACATAGTTTTGTTTTTGGTACGGATGTTCCGAATCAATCGTTCTTGAGTACGAGTAATATTCAATTTGGTACGAATGCATCAAGTTGGCAGACGGCGCAGACAATTACGGTTACGGCGTTTGATGATTTTGTTGATGATGGTACGCAGACATCGACATATACTTTGAATGTATCGGGTGGTGATTATGGTTCGAGTGAGGATGAGACGTTAACGGTTTCAGCGTTGGATAATGATACGGCAGGATTTGTGGTGGCACCGTTATTCACGACAATCACGGAATCGGCTAGTTCAAATCAGGATGTTATAGAGATCAGAGCCCAATCACAACCAACAGGTACGATAACGTTATTGGTTAATACGACGAGCAGTGATGGTTCGGATCAGCTAACGTTATCGAATTCGAGTGCTTCATCGAACAGCAGTATTCGTTTGTCGTTTACTTCACAGACGTGGAATACGCCGTTGCTATTCACGGTTACGGCGATAGATGAGTTGATCAATGACGATGGTGCGCATACAACGGTAAGTTTGAGTGTGGATACCACAGGCGTTATTAGTGGGTACAGTGCGGCAACGCCATTGGATCCGGTGCGTGTTGCCATTATTGATAATGAGAGTCCTGGTTTTCAAGTGAGGCCTCCTTCAGTTACTGTTAGTGAGGACGGTAGTTCTGCCACTTTTGGTGTTTCGCTCACTGCTCAGATAGCTGCAGGTGGTTCAATTGTTTTAATTCCTTCCCCCGAGATGTTTGGTCTATCGACACAAGAATTGACCTTTGATCCACCGTCATTAACGTTTACTAATGCAAATGGTTTAGCGTCGCAAACGATGACGGTTTTTGCGGTGGATGATTTTATTGCTGAGGATACAGAAACGATAGCGGTTCCATTCACAGCCACGAGTACGAATACTACTGGACAGGCTTATATAGCGGATGCAGACTTTACATTCTCGACGTTGAGCGTGAATGTTGTAGACAACGACACGGCTGGGATTAGCGTGAGTCCATCGGCATTAACAATTTCGGAAGCTGGAGGGATGGGTACGATAGAGGTTCGATTGGATGCTCAACCTGAAAGTACGGTTGTGATTAACGTTTCGACAACAGGGGTGAATTTTTCTGAATTTGTGAAGACGGTTACAGTAAGCGATGTATTGCTCAGCTTTACTTCGTTGAGTTGGCAGACGACACAGACGATTACGCTCACGGGTCAAGATAATGATTTTGATGATGGTAATCAGACGGTATCGGTTAGTTTTGCTTCAACGGTAGTATCGGGGGCGGACACGAATACGCAATCGCATTGGGCGGGCGCACAGAGTCAGTTATCGACGGTAGCGGTTACGATACTGGACGATGATACAGCGAGTGTAGTAGTGAGTGCTTTGAGCACAAACGTTTTGAGGGAGAGTGTGGCGAATGATTCATTGACCTTCACAATCCGCTTAGGTAGTAGACCGTTTAATCTAGTAAATGTTGATGTTGGGTTATTGAATGAACTCGTTGGTGGTTTGGTTGATTCGACACTTAGTGCCACGCGTTTAAGCTTTAGTACGGGTACATCAAGCTGGCAGACGTTACAAACGGTTACGGCTACGGTATTGGATGATGATTTTGATGATGGTACACGTATTACAACGTTGACGATATCTTCTGTATCATCTTCTGACCCTGCTTACAACGAATTAGCAACTCAAACACGCGTCTATCAAACCCTTGATGATGACACGCGTGGTTTGTCTGTTAACCCGTTGAACTCGACGGTAACAGAAGGGGGTGCGACTTCGACGTTTGAAGTACGCTTGACAAGTCGTCCGTTTGGTTCAGTGGTTGATGTATCTTTTAGCAGTGTACATAGTTTTGTTTTTGGTACGGATGTTCCGAATCAATCGTTCTTGAGTACGAGTAATATTCAATTTGGTACGAGTGCATCAAGTTGGCAGACGGCGCAGACAATTACGGTTACGGCGTTTGATGATTTTGTTGATGATGGTACGCAGACATCGACATATACTTTGAATGTATCGGGTGGTGATTATGGTCCGAGTGAGAATGCGACGTTAACGGTTTTAGCGTTGGATGATGATACGGCAGGATTTGTGGTGGCGCCGTTATTCACGACACTCACGGAAGCGCTTGGTCAAGACCAAAATGAAATTATAGAGATCAGACCCCAATCACAACCAACAGCTACGATAACGTTATTGGTTAACACGACGAGCAGTGATGGTTCGGATCAGCTAACGTTATCGAATTCGAGTGCTTCATCGAACAGCAGTATTCTTTTGACGTTTACTTCACAGAGTTGGAATACGCCGTTGCTATTGGTGATTACGGCGATAGATGAGTTGATCAATGACGATGGTGCGCATGCAACGATAAGTTTGAGTGTGGATACTACAGGCGTTATTAGTGGGTACAGTGCTGCAACGCCATTGGATCCGGTGCGTGTTACCATTATTGATAATGAGAGGCCTGGTTTTCAAGTGAGCCCTAGTTCAGTTACTGTTAGTGAGGACGGTGTTTCTGCCATTTTTGGTGTTTCGCTCACTGCTCAGATAGCTGCAGGCGGTTCAATTGTTTTAATTCCTTCCCCCGAGATGTTTGGTCTATCGACACAAGAATTGACCTTTAATCCATCGTCATTAACGTTTACTAATGCAAATGGTTTAGCGTCGCAAACGATGACGGTTTCTGCGGTGGATGATTTTATTGATGAGGATACAGAAACGATAGCGGTTTCATTCACAGCCACGAGTACGAATACTACTGGACAGGCTTATATAGCGGATGCGGACTTTATATTCTCGACGTTGAACGTAACTATTATAGACAACGACACGGCTGGGATCAGCGTGAGCCCATCGGCATTAACAGTTTCGGAAGCTGGAGGGACGGCTACGATAGCAGTTCGATTGGATGCTCAGCCTGAAAGTACGGTTGTGATTAACGTTTCGACAACAGGGGTGAATTTTTCTGAATTTGTGAAGACGGTTACAGTAAGCGATGTATTGCTCAGCTTTACTTCGTTGAGTTGGCAGACGACACAGACGATTACGCTCACGGGTCAAGATAATGATTTTGATGATGGTACCCAGACGGTATCGGTTAGTTTTGCTTCAACGGTTGTATCGGGTGCGGACACGAATACGCAATCGCATTGGGCGGGCGCACAGAGTCAGTTATCGACGGTAGCGGTTACGATATTGGACGATGATACAGCGAGTGTAGTAGTGAGTGCTTTGAGCACAAACGTTTTGAGGGAGAGTGTGGCGAATGATTCATTGACCTTCACAATTCGCTTAGGTAGTAGACCGTTTGATCCAGTAACTGTTGATGTTGGGTTATTGAATGAACTCGTTGGTGGTTTGGTTGATTCGACACTTAGTGCCACGCGTTTAAGCTTTAGTACGGGTACATCAAGTTGGCAGACGTTACAAACGGTTACGGTTACGGTATTGGATGATGATTTTGATGATGGTACACGCAATACAACGTTGACAATATCTTCTGTATCATCTAATGACCCTGCTTACAACGCATTAGCGGATCAAACACGCGTCTATCAAACCCTTGATGATGACACGCGTGGTTTGTCTGTTAACCCGTTGAACTCGACGGTAACAGAAGGGGGTGCGACTTCGACGTTTGAAGTACGCTTGACAAGTCGTCCGTTTGGTTCAGTGGTTGATGTATCTTTTAGCAGTGTACATAGTTTTGTTTTTGGTACGGATGTTCCGAATCAATCGTTCTTGAGTACGAGTAATATTCAATTTGGTACAAACACTAGTGATTGGCAGACGCCGCAGACAATTACGGTTACGGCGTTTGATGATTTTGTTGATGATGGTACGCAGACATCGACATATACTTTGAATGTATCGGGTGGTGATTATGGTCCGAGTGAGAATGCGACGTTAACGGTTTTAGCGTTGGATGATGATACGGCAGGATTTGTGGTGGCGCCGTTATTCACGACACTCACGGAAGCGAGTGGTGCAAGTCAGACTGATGAGATAGAGATCAGAGCCCAATCACAACCAACAGGTACGATAACGTTATTGGTTAATACGACGAGCAGTGATGGTTCGGATCAGCTAACGTTATCGAATTCGAGTGCTTCATCGAACAGCAGTATTCTTTTGGAGTTTACTTCACAGAGTTGGAATACGTCGTTGCGATTGACGATTACGGCGATAGATGAGTTGATCAATGACGATGGTGCGCATACAACGATAAGTTTGAGTGTGGATACTACAGGCGTTATTAGTGGTTACAGTGCTGCAACGTCATTGGATTCGGTGCGTGTTGCCATTATTGATAATGAGAGTCCTGGTTTTCAAGTGAGCCCTAGTTCAGTTACTGTTAGTGAGGACGGTGTTTCTTCCACTTTTGGTGTTTCGCTCACTGCTGGATTAGGCGCAGGTGGTTCAATTGTTTTAATTCCTTCCCCCGAGATGTTTGGTCTATCGACACAAGAATTGACCTTTAATCCATCGTCATTGACGTTTACTAATGCAGATGGTTTAGCAACGTTGACGATGACGGTTTTTGCGGTGGATGATTTTATTGCTGAGGATACAGAAACGATAGCTGTTCCGTTCACAGCCACGAGTACGAATACTACTGGACAGGCTTATATAGCGGATGCAGACTTTACATTCTCGACGTTGAGCGTAAATGTTATAGACAACGACACGGCTGGGATTAGCGTGAGCCCATTGGCAGTAACAGTTTTGGAAGCTGGAGGGACGGCTACGATAGCGGTTCGATTGGATGCTCAGCCTGAAAGTACGGTTGTGATTAATGTCTCAACGAGTGCAATTAGTCCATTAGCATTTACAGGAGGTGTTAATTTCTCACGTACACAGATATTTTTCTCCCCTCATCCAAGCACAGCGTGGATGGATACTCAAACATTAACGGTCACAGCGATTAATGATGACTTTGATGATGATACACAGACGTTAACGGTTAGTTTTGCTTCAACGGTTGTATCGGGGGCGGATTTGAATACGCAATCGCATTGGGCGGGCGCACAGAGTCAGTTATCGACGGCATTGATTACAATATTGGATGATGATGTGGCTTTTGTTTCGTTGAGTACAACGGATCTGGGGATTATTTATGAACAAGCTGCAGGCGGAATTACGCAGACCACTTTTGAAGTGTCGCTGTCAACGATACCTATAGCGGATGTTGAAGTTTCATTTGCACAAGTTTTTTCTGCGCCAAGTACGGAGTTGTTGAACATACCATCAATTACATTTCCAGCTTTCATTTCAGGGGCATTTAGTTCCCAAACGATCACGGTGAGAGCGTTTCATGACATGGAGGATGATGACACGCAAGTAGTCAGTATATTGCTGAATGCTTCAGGTACGAATTCCTATAGTACAGCACTTGAAATTGACACGGTTACGGTTACAGTTATAGATTTAGATGTTCGAGGGGTAACTGCTACTCCGACCACTTTGACGGTTAGTGAGGATGGACTTGAAGGAGGTTTTGCGAGCACTGCTTTATTCACCGTTGTTTTGGATTCAAGACCGTTCTTTGCGACAGGTGTTGCTCAAACCGTTGTGCTTAATTCAACGTTGGTAAGTTCATTCATTGGAGCAAGTGCGGCTACATCGCAACAAATAACCTTTTCACCAAGAACGTTAGTATTCAATCGCAGCAATTGGGATATTGCTCAACAAGTATTGGTTACAGCGGTGGATAACGTTATTGATGAAGGGACTCAGCAATCGACGATAACGTTGGGCGCATCAGGAGGCGATTATTTGTCAGGAGTAAATGAAGATGAAGTGGTTGTTACTGTTTTAGATGAGGATGAGGCGGGCGTGCTGGTTGTTCCAACTTCTCTAACGGTAACCGAAGATCAAACAATTAGCCCTTCAGCGGTATTTTTAGTTCGTTTATTGACGCAGCCAAACGCTCTGGTATCAGTGGGTGTTTTCTCAACGATCAACACGACTTCTCCAGATACTGGTCAGGTTTTTGGTGTACCCCAAATCACTTTAGAAACATCAAGTCAAGCTATTAGTAGTGAGAGTGTGACGTTAGATTTTACTGCATTGAATTATTTTGTTACTCAAACGGTCACGGTACGAGCAATTGATGATAGTTTGAATGATGAGACACAAATAACGACGGTTGCGTTGAGCATCGTGAGCACACCAAATTCTGGCTATAATTCAGCATTGGAGATTAGTTCAGTACGCGTTACGGTGCTTGATGATGAAAATGCTGGATTTGTTTTTTCCACTCAAACGCTTAGTTTAATCGAAGGGGAGAGTGATTCAATCAGAGTGCGTTTGCGTTCTCAACCTACGCAGGATGTCCAATTGAACGCGCGTTATACGCTAAACGGTTTAACGACGAGTGAGTTGACGTTTACTCCAGACACATTAATCTTTACCAGTGTGACTTGGGATATTGAACAAAACGTCATCGTTTTGGCGGTTGATGATTTTGTTGATGAGGATGAAGAGGTGGTGCAGGGAAGTTTTAACGCGATATCATCGGATACAAGCTACATCAACAGCAGTGATTTTTTAGGAGATACATTAACTCTAACGATAACGGATAACGATACTGCAGGAATAACATTTACGACGGATCAGTTGGTTATTGGGGAGGTCTCGAGCATCCTAAGTACGGTTGCAATGTTTGGTATTCGTCTTGATGCGCAACCAGAAAGCACGGTAGTGCTAACGTTGAGTACGCGTGTTCTGAGTGTGAGTCCTGGTTTTTCAACGAGTCAAATAGGTTCTTCTTTTGATATAAGTACGTTGAGGCTTACGTACGCACCATTTCCATCGACGAGTTGGCAAACGACGCAAATTGTAACGTTGAATGCGATTGATGATTTTTACGATGATGACACACAGACCTTTACACTGAGTGCTCAAAGCACCGTTTTATTGACGGCGGATACGAACACGAGGAATCATTGGAGCGGTTCAAATGCGCAGTTTGCAAGTTTGGACGTTGTCGTTGTTGATGAGGATGTGGCTGGAATAATTGCACGTGTGGTTGGAGCGCCTTTATCGGTTTCAGAAGAAGGTGAGAGCACGCAAGTTATCGAGGTTCGTTTGAGCGCTCAACCGTTTGAAGAAGTTCCAATATTGAGCGATACTTCGATTAATTACACTATTTTGTCGAACGGGCGCACGAGTGAGGTAATCTTAATCAACTCGACGTTCTCCTTTAATACCTTAGTTTCAGGAATAGGGTCATGGCAAAGCACGCAGTCCTTCGTGGCGCAGGGTGTAGAGGATTTTGTTGACGATGATACGCAAACGTTTGTTCTGTCTATCCGTACAACGAACACGATTGATCCGAAATATCAATTTGTTGATGAGCAGAGCACTTTAGGACTTAGTATTGATAATGATGTCGCTGAGTTATTATTGTCTGCGAATAGCACTCCGTTAACGGTCATTGATGCTTTATTTGATCCCAATAATGGGGCAACGTTTAGCACGTTCTCAGTGCGTTTGGCTACGGAACCTGTTAATGATGTCACGCTTTTAGCATTTTCTACGAGTGCAACATTGGGAGTTATCGATTCGGCGATGAGAACGTTGAGCTTTACAAGTTTGAATTGGGACAGAGCACAGGTAGTGACGTTGCAAGGTGTTCCTGATATTCCTCCGAGTACGGATCCTACGCAAAGTTTTACGGTTCGAGTTGAAGTGAGCTCACTAACGGTGGATTTGGCTTACAGCTCTCCTACACGTGTTCAGGCAGAAGAGATTGATGCGATTAATATCAATGATGATTTGCCAGGCTTTACGATTAGCCCGTTGCAATTGTCTTTGGTTGAGCGCAGTCAGAGCCAATCGACCGGTGTTTATCAGATTAGGACTAATACTGCGCCGAGCGGGAATGATGCTGTTTTGACCATACGAACGAGCACTCAAAATGCAGGGTTTAATCCTGAGTTAACATTGAGTGATGGGACAACTCAGACAACTCAGACAACATTGGAATTGCGATTCACGGCGGGTGTTATTAGCACAATAGCGGTTACGGTATCGGTTGTTGATGATCATGCATTGATCGGAGCAGATAGGCTTTTTGTGAATTTTCACTCTAGTACAGGTGGGAATGGTTTTTATATATTTGATGAGACAGAGTTGAGTGAAGTAAATATTTCAGTAGGCGATGATGAGACCATCGACGGTGTTAATGCCTTCATCACGAAAATAGCAGATGGTAATGAAGGGGTTAGTTCTCAAGCTGGGGCAAATGTAGTTATAGGTGATGAAGAGCCGGTTGAATTCAGGACGGGTTTGAGGAACATAAATACGGATCAGATTGTTACGAATCGTACAGGAGGGGTGATTGTTTTTGATACGACTATCACAGGCGGACGGGTTGCATTGGGTGGTTCTTCTGCGACGGGCTCAGCAGATATTGATATAGTGACGTTTGAGCATTCCATTATAGATGGCTCAACGAGTGTGCTCCAGACGTGGCCGACCTTGGAGGACCCTGCATTTGAGGGTTACCCTGATGAAGAAGCTATAGAAGTTGGTTTGATATTACGCACGACTACGTTGAGGATTTTCACGGCGAACGCTACGGCTACAGCGGATGTTATAGACAATGATAACTTCCAAGTGGGGCTTAGAATTGTAAACACCGAAAACGGTGCTGAGTCTGAGTTAAATGATAGACCGGTAATATTTGAAGGCTCAATGTCTTTGGCGAACTATACGGGCTCGACGATTGTTTTGAGTGTGAACTATGTTGAAGTACCAGGGGGTGCAATTCCCCAATTTTCTCGAACGTCAGGGTTTGACTATTTCACGGAAACCAGCCCTCATATTTTGATTTTAGCGGGTCACACAACGGGTCAATTTCTTGTTGAGGTTTTTGACGATTTGATATTTGAAAATACGGAAGAGGTACAGGTTGAAATACTTAATCCTGATCCTAATAGCTCAGTGTTCGTGGTGATTGGAGGAGGCGCAATAGGGACGATTGAAGATAATGAAGACCTTCAAGTAGGTTTATCAGTGATCACGGGCAATGAGAGCGCGGGCACAATGACATTTCGAGTGTTTTTAAATAGAGAAAATAATACAGGCAGTACGCTTAATTTTGATGTTTTTAGCACGCAGGCGGTGGGATTTGCATTGAGCACTTCAAGAAGAGCGACTTTTAATACAGACTATTCTTTTGGAGGATTAAGCGCTCAGAGGGCATCGGTTGCAGTGAATGCCTTGGATACCACTGGTCCAATAACGCTTATTGACGATGATTTGCTTGAGGGTACGGAAAGTTTTTATCTTTCGCTTTCTCTTGATCCCGTAGGCTTGGATCCTAACATTGTAAGTAGGATTATTGTTAGTACAACGCCGGTGGAAGGTTTCATCGTTGATGACGAGGCATCGCGTGTACGATTGCGATTGTATGCTGAGTCAATTGGCGTTGAGGGTGTGGGTACGATAGGTGCTGTAGGGGGTACAGCGGTACGATTTATTGCGGTAATTGAAGATACGCTAGATGCTACAACTATTACGAATGCGACTGGAGAGACTATTGAATTGAATGCTCTCGCTATCTCCACTTCTCAAGCGATATTAGGATTAGACTACACAACCCAAGCAATATTAATAGCGAGTGGAACAGGTTTTGTAGAGGTTAGATATCCCGTTTTAAATGATGATCTGTTTGAGCACGATGAAACACTAGGGATAGAGATTCGCTCGGTTACTTCGCCGTTTTCTGATATTCAAGAAGCTTTTGGCTCTGGAGGGAATATAGCACCCGCCTCGCGTCCAAGTATAGATACATTGATTGATGATGCCCAAGATGAACCTGGTAGTATAGAAATTCATCTAAGTGCGACGCCCCTTTCTATCAATGAGGGTCCTCTAGGAGGTTCAGGCGGCGCATTTAGTGTTGATGTGCGATTATTCAGAGTCGGTAATTCGACCACTAGTATTATCAATTCTGGGCACGCACCAGAAGTTATTCCGCTTATTATTTCAGGCACAGCGCAGCAAGGCACGGATTATAGGTTTGGTGTTCCTACAACGACTCTCATGATCGTACCAGGTTCGGATCGAGGGGTGGTTGATATTGAAGTTCTTGGTGATAATTTGGCAGAGGGTTTAATCCCTGAAACAATAGTATTACGTGCGGTAGAGGGTTTTTATGCTGGAGTGCGTGATGATGCTTTGACATTAGCTGATTCTGGAGCGTCGACACTGGTATTGGAAATTGTTGATGATGATTCGAATATCATAGCTTCGATAGAGAGCTTAGATCCAAACGTTAGCGAAGGCAGTTCAATGAGGATAAGTGTTAACTTGGATTTTGCGGTTCAAGGAACAACTGTTACAGTAACGCTGGGCTATCCTACGGGTCCATTAGGTGGCTCAGCGGTTCCAGGCATTGACTTTTCGAGCGCAACGACTGCTGTGGTCTTCCCACAAGAGGTGCGTACGGTTATCGTTGAGATACCGGTCTATATAGATAATTTGTTTGAAACGACAGAGCAAGCAGTTATAAGCATATTATCAACGACGGACTCAGAAGGCGTGCTTAATGTTACTACGGATACGGCGCGTTCAGAGTTGGCTGTTAATATCATTGATGCCGAACAGAGCGATGTTGCATTGGAGATTAGAGTTGAGGATGGATTTGAAAATCAGTCAGGGAGCAGTACGCCGATTCAGATTTTTGCGACACTCAGGCGCATAAGTACCAATGCATTGATTCGCACGGAAGGTGCGCTTGCAATTTCTTTGGGAATCACATCGACTAATAATCGCGTAACGACAGCGGAGCCGGGTGTCGATTTTGATGGTTCTTTTCTTAACAGACAACGTCAGATAGAGATTCTATCGAACACGTCAAGCGCATCGTTGAGTATAAACGTTATTAACGATAATTTATTTGAGAACAATGAATCAATATTTTTCACGACTACGCAGTTCATGCGTATATCAGATCGACTAAATCTATTGAATATAATTCCGGTTACAACGGATATACGGGCGATTATTTTTGATGATATTGCTCCTGGAAGTATTGTTTCAACGCTGACGATTTTGACGGATGGGTTTGAGAGTTCAAGTGCTACGTTATCGCGAGATGTGATTGCAAGAATAACGATAGATGAGACGAATAATACAGGGGCACCTATATTATTTTTCTTAGATAGCATAAATTCAGATGCGGTGGGGGCAACGCAAGCTGGTCCTGGAGTAGACTATGTTTTCCCGAGTAGCGTTGGAATAAGCACAGGAAGTGATTTTGTTGAATTTAGCTTAATAGTGCTTGATGATTCGTTGTTTGAATCGACTGAGACGTTAGAGATACGGATTTCCAGTGCAAATAACACTGCGATATTGGTGGATCAAACGATAGTTACGGGTCTGATTGGGGATGATGAATTTTATGCAGGCTTGCAAGCGGGAATAGTGGTTAGTTCATCAAGCTTGGTTTTGGATGAGAGCAGCTCGTCAACGCCTGTTGTACTAACGTTACTCCTCTCCTCTACAAACAACACAAATGCCTCAATTACGATGAGCGTCATTACATCGGGCAGCGCTATTGCAGGGTTGGATTATCAAGCGATGAGTGCCTTTGTTGTTGGAGTGGGTTCGCGTACAGGAGACCTATCGTTTTTTGGGATTGATGATGGATTTTTAGAGACCACGGAAACGATAGAGGTGTCGCTGGGGCAATCGAATATCGCTACGGTAGTGCCGGTATCAAGCACGTCGAGCTTAGGCACATCAAGTGTTCGTATTTTGGTAGTGGACGATGAGGCGGCCCGAGGTATTTATATTGGCACTAGAAATGCGCAATTGATAGGAGAGGAAGGCTCCAGTACGCGCCAAATAGGATTCGATGTTGTTTTGCTTAGCACGAATGTTGGCAGCGTGCCAGTGTTAAGAAATAATACATCGAGTGATTTAACTTTCTCGATTAGGGCAGCATTTTCTGATCCATCACATGCAATACAAGGACTTGATTATTTGATTCAAGGGGGCAATTTGGCCAATACTGAAGTGGTAATCGCTCAAGGTTCGACTTCTGTAAGGGTTGCTATTGCGGTCATTGATGATTCGTTACTCGAAACGCGAATTGAGACGAGCACATTAATTGTTCGTGGCTCCTCGAGGCAGGACTTTATCAGGAACGCTTTGTCAGGGCATGCGGTTGATATAGAGATTATTGACAATGAATTTGGTCAGACGAGCGCACGCTTGTTGTCGGTTGCAGGAGTGGAAGGATCGAGCACGCGTCAAACGCAGTTTGTTGTTGAGCTGAATCAAGTGTCCGGCCTTAGTGAGGCGTTAGAGGTAGAAATTTCATTAAGCGAGATAACTGCGACTGAAGGATTGGATTATTCTACGAATCGAATTAGTGCACAGATATTGAGGGGCTCTAATCGAGGGGTTGCCCAAGTACCTGTTTTGAGTGATTCATTGCTTGAGAATACGGAGAGTTTGCTTGGCACAGCGATTTATGATGCACAATCAAATAATCAAATTCCAATAACTTTTGAGAACACAACAGCTCAGGTTGATATTCTGGATGCTGAGTCCTTGAATGGAGTAAGCGTTATTATTGAACAAACGACGACAGGGGTTGAGGGTATTAATGGAAACGCGGCGGTTGCTCGAGTATCCTTGGCGCAAGGGGTAGTTAATGGCTTGAATACATCGTTAAGTCTAACGGTTCAAGCGCAATCGGGAACGGGAACAGCGACGTTGAGTGGTTTTAACCAAGACTTTGAAAGCTCTGCTTTAGGTGCAAATAGCGCTATTATTGGTCCAAATCTCTCAGGCGTTGATTTACGGATACCGATACGAGACGATCAGTTGCTTGAGGGGGATGAGTTTTTTGTATTGGTTGCCAATAGCCCGAGTAATCCGGCATTGCGCACGAGTACATCGAGTGCTGTTATTTGGATTATAGATGATGAGAGTTTTCCTGGAGCAGTGTCTGCCCAATTTGCAGTAGGAGCAAATGGTATAGAGGGTACTCAAGCGATCGAATTTGTGCTTAATTTAAGTCGAGTTAATGGTCGTTCTGAGCCGATTGTTTTTGGATTGACAGCAGTTGGTGGCAGTGCTAATGTCGGTGCATTGAGAGATCTTGAAATTTCACCAACGAATACGTCGCAACAGATTATGATTCCTCCTAATAGGGCGTTTGCTCAGGTGAGCATTCCGATAAATCAAGATGACCTATTAGAGGGTACTGAGACGGTACAAGTCCGAATAGATGTTTTGGATCCTCCACTTTTCGTATCGAATGGGACGTTTGCATACGTTTCGAACGTAAACATAGTGCAAGCAACGATTAGCGATGATGAGGTAAATCAGGATATACGCTTAGAAATTAGTTCAGTTACGCAAGGAGGCGAACCAAATACAACGATTAACGTTGTGGTTGATTTAATTCGAGGGATCACGGGTCTACCAATTGTAAATAATACAGGACAGGCAATAAACTTTAGTTTAGCAACAACGGGAACATCACTTGGAGGCTTGGAGCAGACCCCAAATGTTGATTTTATAAACGACAATTTGTTTGGGTCAATTTTACCGGGCTCATCAAGTGGGGTTGTGCGCATAACTATTGCCAATGACTTTATTATTGAGAGCACAGAGACTATATTGATCACGCCCGAAGTTGTGCATCCTTTTGTACGCGCTGGAGCAAGCACCGAGACGATTATCATAGACGATGATTTCGGAAATTATGTAGTGCGCTTTGCGCTGAGTGCTCCAATAGTAGAGGGTGCTGGTACGAGTAATCTTGTGGTTTCTTTGAGTCAAGCGGATCCAAATAGCACGCATGTAATTACTTTACAACCGATTGGTGGAAGCGCATCATTAAATGATGATTTGATTTTGAGTACATTATCGGTGAGTTTAGCGCCAGGTCAAAGCAGTGGAGTGATTGAAGTTAGAGCCCCAGATGATGGATTGCTTGAGGGGGTTGAGGAGTTTTCGTTCAGAATTAATGTGGATGAGACTGTTTTGACTTTACTATCGAATACATTGACGCTAAGCATTCAGGACAATGATCCAATTATATTAAGCATTCGTGAAGGGCCGGATGTAAATGAATCGGGCTCCATCCCTGCACGTTTTGAGCTTTTCCTTCCTTCGACGAATAATACGGGTGCGGCGATTTCTGCGGAGCTTAGTTTTGAGGAAAGCATTGCTTTAGAGGGTATTGATTTTAATGTTTCAACGACGCTTTACAGCATATTGCCTGGTGCATCGCGGGTATTCATCGATTTACCAATACTGGACGATGCGATCAATGAGATTGATGAGCCGATTGTTGCACGGATTATCCGAATTACAAGCGAGCAAGGTTTATTGGGACGAAGTGTTGCAACGCTTAGGATATTAGATGATGATGAAGGTGCAAATACGTATTATGTTGTTAGTGACGCGAATGGTTCGGAAAGTGGAGGAAACGGAGGATTTGGATTTCCTGCTGTAGGGCGATTATTATCTGCGGATCCAGTAGTTGGTGCACAAAGGCTTAATCTGTTTTATTCAGGCAACGCAACGCCTGGATTGGATTATCAAGCGGTTGTTGCAGCGACACTTCCAAATGCAAGCACGGAAGTTATTTTCACGATACCGATCATTGACGATTTCCTTTATGAAACGCAAGAGACGATCATTTTGAGGTTGGACTCGCCGCTTGCGCATCGCTCGACGACGTTACTAACGATTACAGATAACGATGTGAACTCGGCGCAGTTACAAGTGCTTGATGGAATGGAAGGTTCAACGCCATTGACGGTGATAATTAATTTGGCCAAATTCAATAACACCCCTCGAGCAATTACCTATCTGGTGACGCTATCTGGTGACTCTTCACAAGGGGTACCTGCGGCAAGTGCGTCTGATTTTCTTGGAAGCATCACTTCTACGCTAAGCATTGCCCAAGGCGCCAGTTCGGGTTCAGTGCAGTTTCCTGTTCTATTGGATTCACGATTTGAAATGGTTGAAGGGGTGCGAGTTAGCCTTCAGGCTATAACGAATCCTGATATTTCATTCCCGATTAACACAACAACTAGCCGCATTTTTGATGCATTCAGTTCAACACTTGCCGTATCGATAACGGCGATAAGTAATGGGGAGGAATTTACATCGAAACCGATAGAGTATGTTGTGAGTGTGAATACGACGAATAATTCTGCATCAACAATTGGTGTAACGGTTCAAGTGAGTACAGCGAACTCAACCGCAGAAGAAGGGGCTGATTACATCTTAACGAGAAATGTGTTTATTGGAATAGGTGAGCGCACGGCAACGCTTAACGTTACTGTTATTAATGATAATTTATTTGAAAGCACAGAGACGCTAACACTTGAGATTAGCTCGGTGGATGTTGCTTTTGCAGCTATAGATCAACCCCGATCAATAGCGACAGCAAGCATAATTGATGATGAAGAATTTAATGTTGGTATTGAGTTGATTAGTGGAGGTGCAGAGACGACGAGTGGCCAAACGAGTAGTCCAATTGTTTTACGGGTAAGGGATTTGAATGGATTACTTAATTACAGTGCAAATCCGATTGCGTTTGATGTTACGTATTTAGGTGTTGCGCAAGCTGGGGTGGATTACACTACAGCATCGATAATCATTCCAAGAGCGGCAAATGGAGTTGATGTTACACTCAATGTGATTGATGATGGGTTGTTTGAGTCTTCAGAGTCTCTTGAAGTGGTAATTGCAGCTCGTACTGCAAATAACAGAGTACTTGTTAATGCGAATTCGGTTAATGCTACGATAGAGGACAATGATCTTGTAACAACGGCTTCGCTTAGGATTATTCAAAATGGCTCAGAAAATGGAGACGATTTAATCGGGGAGTTGGTTATTGCACGCGCCAATAATACGCAGAACGCACTGAACTTTGAGGCGAAGAACATTGTGCGCCCAGGAAATGCAAGTGCTGCTGACTTCAACCCGTCCACGACGATGATAGCGTTGAGTATACCAGTCGGATCCAGTACGGTAGGCTTTTCAATTGGAATTGAGGATGATTCGTTTTTTGAAACAACAGAGACAGTTGAATTTAACGTCTCGGTTTTGAACTTCCCAGGCATTGGAGTGATTACATCTGAGAGGGGCTTTATTGAAGATAATGATGATGCAATTTTCACGTTAACACTCATTCGCGATGCTCAAGAGCGGGATCAAATCTCGGCGATTTTGAGAGCAAGCATCGGAAATATTAATCAAACAAGCGCCAACATTGAGATTATGTATGCAACCGATTTGGGTGCGCAGTTGGGTAATGCGAGTTTAGCGGATATAACGCAGACGACGATTCGTTCGGTGATTGCGATAGGTCAATCTTTCCAAGACATATTGGTTACCCCAGTGGATGATGATTTGTTTGAATTGACTGAGATTTTCAATATTAGAGCGGTGGGCGCAAGCAATGCAGATGTAGCGTTGATGAGTAGCTCAATAGTTGTCTCAATTATTGATGATGATACAGCGACGTTCACATTGCGAACGGTGCAAGATGGCAGTGAGTCTCAGGCCGGTTCTTCGATAGGCAATATTATTTTGGAATTGGCTTCTGATCGAGTGAATAATTCTTCGCAAACGGTTCGATTTGAAGTTGGCGTTGTTGGGGGAACTGCCTCGCATTCGAGTAGTGCGTTGGATTTTGATTTTTCCACTGCAACGTTGGAAATACGCAGTGGCGAAACGAGTCAATCTCTCGAAGTAGACGTTAGAAACGATGCTCTTTTTGAAACAACGGAGACGGTAGACTTTTCATTGGTGTCAGTTACTCCGATTGATCCTCTAATAGTGCATTCGAGCACGCCCACGATAGCATTGATTTCTGATGCAAATGCGCCAATTACAGCGGGATTAATACTTTCAGGTGCGTCAGAGAATCCGAATGTTGCTATCCAAGTTGGTGTGCAATTGCCTGAGATTAATAACACGGCATCAGCAATAGATTTTATGATTTCTTTTGCGAACTCTTCGGCAACCGCAGGGGTTGATTTCATTTCAAGCGATGTTATCACATTAAGCATTCCAACGGGCTCAAACAGTGTAACAACGAGCCTTGTGGTGATTGAAGATGGATTGCTTGAAGCCGATGAGATTGTGATTGCAGAGATAATTGCTATAAGCAATGGGGGAGTTTTAGGTATTAATACCACGCAATCGATTCTTATCGTAGATGCTGATATACGAAACGCTCAGTTGTCGTTGGATGGGATTACAGCGGGAAATGAGGAGGGACTTGTTCCTGCGGTGTTTAGATTGTCAATAAGTAGTACGAATCAAATAGGAACTGCTATTGTTTTTGATCTTGAAGTAAACTCGAGTGCATCAAGCGCAGAATTAGGTGCTGATTACACGTTTGCGCCAATGCAAGCTCGGATACTCAATGGCAGTAGTTTTGTGGACATAGTGTTGCCTATTTTGCAGGATACGCTCTATGAAAGTACCGAGTACATAAGCATAGGTATAAGCACGACAAATATAAGTCAATTAAATGTTCCAAGCACGTTTTCATCAGTTGCAATAATTGATAATGATACGACAACGATATCATTTACGAGCATTACTCCAGGTGCGGAGAATAATTCTTCACCGGCGACAATTCCCATACGGATTTTTGTGGCATCGGCGAAGGTAAATAATACATCTATGGCACTGCAGTTTGAATTAGAGAATGTGGGGGGCAGTGCAACTGGAGTGGCTACTCAAACGTTCAACGCTGATTATCTCTCGAGCGATCTAATTATTAGTATTCCAGTTGGTTCGAGTACGGGGCTGCTTGAGGTTGAGGTATTCGATGACAGTCTTTTTGAGACGACGGAAACGGTAGTGTTTGAAGTCTTAGATCCTGTTTTTATGGGCGGAATGTTTACGAGCACGGTGATCACTGCGCAAATAATAGATGACAATGATATTTTTGTTACGGCATTTTATTCAGAGGTCCAAAGCGGGGGAGAAGGCATTACAGAAGTAGGTGATCCGTTTGATGCCATTGTTCGAGTTCGATTGAGTAGATTTAATAATACGTCACAAGATGTGGTGTTAAGTTATACATTAGGTGGTTTAAATTCGGATGCCATTGGTGGATTAGATTATGTTATTCCAACAAGTAGACAATTAATCATTCCTCCCGGTGCGGTAGATAGCACATTTGCAATTACGATTTTGGATGATTTCTTGGTTGAAAAGCGTACGGAAATTTTAAATGTCTCTTTTGAATCGAGCATGAGTAATGTAAGTACTGGCGCTGGATCGGTCAGTTTGGGGATACAAGATAACGAAGCTCGCAGAGTGCGCATTGATGTAATTCAGGATGCGACTGAAGGAGTACCACCTGCAGGAGTGCCTGCAATTGTGAAGGTAACGCTTGTAAACAGCTCAGGCAATGCATTGATAAATGGCGCAGTGAATGCGGGCCAGAATTTGGATTTTCTATTCGGTGTTGATTTCCAAGAAATTGAAGTGGTTCAGGACAATGCCAGTGACATTAGTATTAACGGTGTAGTTTCAGTCAATCCTCAAGATGTTCCATTCATTATTCAAAGGGGACAAAGCTCGGTTACGAGGAATATTATTGCACTGGATGATAATAGCTTTGAGCTTAACGAGTCTGTAGAAGTATCTTTCAATGATTCTGCATCGATTGCCAGTGTGGGAACCTTTATAAGGGATCCGTCAACGGCATCATTCACTATTACTGATTCGATCATTCCTGGGATACGCATTCTGGCAGTATCTGATGGAGCTGAGACGGCCCCTGGTGTGGCGCCACAACCGGCACAATTTTTGGTTGAATTTTACAATTCGCAGACTGATGCGGCGTTACTTAACATCACAGGGGCACCTATAGACCTCCAGATTGCTATTGCACCGAACAGCGTTGCAACAACACAAGATGTGATTTTCCAACCAGATGTTTCGATTCAAAACAATTCGACGAGTCAATTAGTCTCTATAGCTATTGTGGACGATCGGTTGTTGGAGTCGACAGAAACACTGATTGTGGAAATTTCTACTGTTCTAACAGCGTTTGATTCATTAGCGTTGGATCGTTCAACGTCTGCAAGTGTTTTAATCATAGACAATGATAATGCGTTCGTAACGATTCGAGGCATAGTTGACGGTGTTGAGTCACCTAATTCGGATGCGGTATTTGAGCTTGCACTGGTGTCGGAAGATGGTTTATTAATTACCAATAATTCGACACAAAATGTAGTGGTTGGTGGCTTTATTTTGGGGGGTACTGCAAGCGATACATTGGACTTTGAATTAAATGTGTCGAGTGTAGATATCTTGATTGGTGCTAGCACAGAGATCATTGCCGTACGTATATTAGATGATAATTTGTGGGAGGGTACTGAGACGATTGAATTGTCTGTGTCAAGCGTGGTGCATCCTGCGGTGTCTCTTGACGATAATAATACGGGAACGGTTGATATCATAGATGATGAGAATGCGCCGGGTGCTCGAAGGGCATCACTCACCTTCGTCCAAGTACCAGGGGTTAATCAGTTTGAAGACAGCACACTGACCTTTAGGGTGAGTAGCGACTTGGTGAATAATACATCGCAATCAGTTGAAGTGCCTTATGCGATTGATCAAAGCGTTTTAAATGCGGTTGATTTAACAAGCGATTTCATAACTCCTCCGACGGGAACTTTTTTAATCAATGTGGGAGCAAGTACGGGCGATATTGTATTGGTTGGACTAGAAGATACTGCTCCAGAACCGATTGAAATATTGGAGATGCAAATATCGACTTCTACAACCCACCCTGCGTTGATTCCTTTGGCAGGGCAATCATCGGTAACGCTTCAAATATTTGATCGGGACAGTGATAGTATTGTTGTGAGGATGGAGGCATTAGGAGGAGTCGAAGGTGGTTCGATGATTTTCCGAGCAATTGCAGCCTCTACGTACACTGTTGATGTAACAGCGACGGTGCGTGTTTCGGATGTCAATATAAACGTTAATGTAGGCGATGGTTTAGAGTTTGCGGATTTTCCAAGTACAGGTGTACTATTGGTTAATAGGGATTATCAAATTAGAGTGCCCGCAGGTTCGACTTCGGCAGAGATTGTTTTCCCAATCGTGCAAGATACGTTGTATGAGACGACAGAGGTTTTGAGTGCTTCTTTGGTCTTGGTTGAACCCAGTAGTAGAGCATTCCTTGTCACGAGTGATTTTGTTGTAGAGGTGAGTGATGATGATATTGCAACGGCGTCGCTTTCAGTGACAAATGCTTCTGAGCGTACTGGTCAAGGAAGCACTTTCACAGTATCTTTGGATAAAGTAAATAATACGGGTCGTCCGTTATTGTTCCGATTGAGTTCATTTGGACGAGGGAGTCTGGATGATGACTTTAGCTTTGATTTGTCCCAAAATAATGTAAGTGAACGCAATCAAATTTTGATTTTGGCAGGAAGTACGTCAGGCGAAGTGATTCTTGGAGTGATTGATGATGCTCTTTTTGAGAACGATGAATCACTGAGTTTAGTTTTCTCAAGTGTTACTCTTGGAATTAGTGATCAGCCGGCACCGGCAATTGTATTATTGGGAACGCAAACGTTGATTATTGAAGACAATGATAATTCAAGTATAACTTTGCAGTTGAGTGCGGCGGCTACATCGGTGGATGAAGGAGGTTCTTTAGAGATTGATGCAACCTTGAGGCGCAACGGCAATCGCATTGTCAATAACACTGCCTCTTCAATCACTGCTTCGCTTACATATCAAGGGCGTCCAATTTTTGGAACGGATTTCCTTTCGAGTACACAATTGAGCGTTTCGGTTGGAAATGATGCTACCCGTTTTAGTTTGGAAGGTATCGAAGATGATTTATTAGAAGGGGATGTGCCATTATCGATTATTGCATCGAATTTGAGTGATCCTGCCGTCAGTGGTTCGAGTTTACAAATAACGGTGCTTGATAATGAGCAAGCGGATATAGTCTTAGGGGTGACAAATGGCACAGAAGATGGAGATCCGTTGCGTATTAGTGTGCAGTTGGTGAGCCAAACAAGTACGCCTTTGGTGAATCAAACGGTTTCAACTATTGGAATTAGTGTGTCAATTATTTCCCCGCCTGTACCCAATGCAGTCAATTCAAGTTTGGATTTAGTGATCACGACTTTGGGGATAAGTATCGCGACGGGCTCTTCTACAGGCATGCTCAGTATTGCAGTTGTGGATGATAATTTATTTGAAGACGATGAGCCGGTTGATGTTGGTATTTCTTCGGCGAGTATTCGACAGATTTTAGTGGACCCGACTCTATTACAACGTGCACTAATTATTGATAATGATAACGGGACGAATACGATTCAAGTGGTGCTTGATCCTATTCAAGATGCTCAAGAAGGTGGTTCGCCTGCAGTGTTTGGTCTCAGTATTGCGACGACGAATAATACGGGCTTCCCCTTAGTCATTCCTCTTGCGCACAGTGGTCAAGCCAGTAGTAGTGATCTTCGTGTAGCCATAGATAGTGTGAGCATACCTAACGGCTTGTCATCGATTAATTTTAATGTGGATGTAACGGATGATGATTTATTTGAGAGTACAGAAACGCTGATTATCACTGTTTTGGATCCACCTAATGCGGCTCTAAATGAGGCTGGAGCATCTACGCAAGTTTACATTTTTGATGATGAGGCGCAACGGGGTGTTACGGCTACGGTGCAGATTTCAAACAATCTTTTTGAGCCACAATCACAAACAACAATAACGGTATCACTTGCGTTGCGCAACGATACACCTGATACGATTACGGTTACAGTGAGCTATGCGTCAGGGGATGCCCAAGTAGGTTTAGACTTTAATGCCGATACAAGCTACGTTATTGCGCAAGGTTCAACCAGCGGCAGTGTTATAGCCACGGTTATTGATGATGATTTATTTGAGAGTACTGAGAGTCTGAGTGTGGAAGTGATTGCTTCAAATCAGGATGCAATTATAACGGGCGACTCAACACTCGCAAGTGTTGTAGATGATGAGATGGGTCTACTTGATGTCCAACTGGTGCGCCCAGGGTCAGAAGAAGGAGAATCATCGGCGGTATTGAAAGTTTCCTTGTTCGTTCCCAATACGAGAACTTTGTTGTTGAACAACACGGTTGCTCCATTAGCAATCAACTTTAACACGACGGGACAGGCTACATTGGGCTTGGATTATGATGTGCCTTCTTCAGCAGTGGAAATTGCGACAGGAACGGCTGAGGCGACGATAACAATAAGCATTGAAGATGATGATTTATTCGAATTGTTAGAAACATTTAATCTAACGTTGCAAAATCCAATACCCGATAGTATTGTGATCAACACTCCAACGGTGGTTGTTCCTATCCTCGATAACGATACGGTTGCAATAACTATCACTGCGCTCGATGACACAGAGATTGAGGGAAGCACGCTTTCTGTTTTAGTTGCCATGAGTAAGGTAAACAATACGAGCTCGGCCTTTGCGGTGGCCCTGCGTGTAAACACATCGAGTACTGGTTTTATTGCGCAAAATCAGATTGACTCAACCAACGCGGATTATGTTTTTGTGTCCACGCATTCTATATCGCAAGGGGCAACATCGACGTTTATTGCCATTGAAACGCTCCAAGACACATTGCTTGAGTTTTCACAAGTGATCCCATTAGAGTTGATTTCATCGACAAGAGAGGCAACGGTTTTTTATAGTACGCAAACTGTGATCTTGACGATTCTTGATGATGAGAGCACACGGGTTAATTATGTGTTTGTCTCTAATGGAGCAGAGCGAAGTGATAATCAAGCGCCGTTGCGCTTCACGCTGCAGTTGGATACGGGCGTGACCGCTCTAGCAACAGAGAATCCGTTGTTGTTCGCAGTTACAGCGAACGATTCATCAGGACGTGTGCAGATTTCAACGAGTGTTGCGGCAAATGTTGACTTGGTAATTAGTACTGAGCGTATTGTTATTGCTTTAGGAAGCAGTAATACTGAGGTGTCCTACCCTGTTGTAGATGATGGTTTGTTCGAGGCGTTCTCATCTGAAGAGAGCGTTGATATAGGCATCCGCGCACTCGATAGTCGAGTTTATCTGAGTCAAACGACGATGACTTTTGAGGTGCGAGACAATGATAATATCAATATTTTGACTACATTAGAGTTAACCTCTTTGAGCGATAGGATTTTTGAAAGACCAGTTGATGGAGTGGTCACTCAAACAGTACGCGTTCGAATTGAACTCACCAACAACACCAGCGAGACGATTAGATTCCCATTGGTCTATCCACCTGCGTTAGCAAGCTCAATTACGGACTTTATTCCACAAACAGGTGTGGATATTGCAAATGGCTCAAGCGTTGGTACAGTAATCATTGCAGCAAGGCAAGATAGGGAAATAGAGGTGGAGGAAAACATCCTTATCAATGTGGATGTTACACCGATTGTCAATCCTACTACCCCAGTATTCCGCACAAACTCTTCCAATGGTAGTGATCAAGTGGAAATCTTCATTGTAGATTATGAGTCGTCTCGAACCAGGTTAAGCTTTAGTCCAATCGCATCTATTGATGAGGGCAGCACAGAGACGTTTGTCTTTACCTTGGTAGAAGTTGGCACGAGTGATGTGTTGAGTAATGGTTTATCGTTAGCAATTGATGTGCCGGTTGCGGTGAGTGGAGTGGTCAACGCATCGGATTACACTATTGATCCGGTCTCGCAACAAATTTCATTCCTACCTCAAGAGAGCACAGGGCGTTTGATCTTTATTGCCAATGAAGATATGCTCTTTGAGAATAATGAAACAGCCACGTTGAGTTTTAGTAATGTAGGAGTTTTAAACAACATTGCAACCTCAACGAGCTTTGTAATCATAGATAACGATAATCGTAATATTCCTGTTTCAATCACTCAAATTAGTCCGCTAACAGAAGGGTTTCAATTGGGCGAGGTTGCTGTAAGTATTGGCTCGACGAATAACACTCAATCTTCGATTAGCATTAGAGTAATAACGATGAATGGAAGCACACTCAATCCATCATTGCTCTTTGATGCTATTTCAGGACTTGATTACGTTTCAACGGATGCTACAGTAATTATTCCCCCTGGTGCTCGTTCGGCTATTTTTCCAATAGAGGGTTTAGCGGATAATGTATTTGAAGCTACTGAGACGGTGTATTTAAGTTATCTTAATTCCAATGCTGGGCAATCGTTCGCTTTACTTCCGAATCCAACAGGGGTCATTTCGATAGTGGATGAGGAATTTGAAAGTGCCCGAGTAGGACTTTCTACGATTAGTTCTGCGACAGAAGGTCTCGTAACTGGTCGATTGTCTTTGTCATTCTTCTCAGGTGTGATCAATGATTATGGACCATTGCTTTTTGATATGCGTTTTGTTCCAACGGCAAGTACGTCCGTGGATGCTGATACAGATTTTGTTAATTCTCAAAGAGTTATTGCATTGGGTGCATCGGGAACAACTATCAATATTACCGCGGTGGATGATAATTTGTTTGAAACAACACAGACGGCCGTTTATAGTATTCAATCGTCTGGAGTGGCGACTATTTCACAAAATAGAACATTGATGACAATCAATGACAATGACTTTGGTCCTTATCAAATAACGGTTCCTGCTTTGAGTGCTGGTGATATAGAGCTTCTTGAGGGCGGAGCAACATATACCTTGATTGTTGATATGGGCATTGAAAACAATACAAATGTGCCATTTGATATAGGGATTGCTTTGTCAGGTACAGCCGAAATCGGCATTGACTACACTATTTCTTCACAGGTTATTAGGGTTCCGGTAGGCTCTCGCATCGGCACTATTGAGATCGTGCCTTTACAAGATTCACGATTTGAGGATGATCAGGAGATTCTGATAACGTTTACTGATATAGCGTTCCCATATTTTTCAGCGCAACCATCAACGTTTGCAATCTTGATAATAGATGATGATAACACCACCGTTACTGTTAGCATCAGTTCTTCACCGAGCGTTATTTTTGAACCTCAAGGCACGAGTTTGACTGCAATGAATCAAGTAGAAGTAGAAGTTGCACTGTCAACGACGAACTATACCCAGTCGGCTATTGAATTGACGCTTGTTCTAGGTGACAGCGCGGGCGCTCAAGATGTTACGGGCATTCCAGATTTTGTGCGGATAAATCCTGGTGATACGACTGCGACGTTTATTGTTTTTGCTTTAGCGGACAATAGACTTGAGGGTACAGAACAAGTGAACATAAGCGTGTCTTCAGCCAATAATTCCGCGATTGTTCTAGGCAGTTCTTACACGTTGATAATAGAAGATCTTTTAATTAGAGATTCTATTGAATTAGTATTCACTTCCGTAGCAGGTTTTGAAAGTCAAACAACGCAAAATTACTTGATAGATGCGCCAACGACGTTTACAGATAGCGTTTCTCCATCGCTCATTGGACGTTTAAGCAGAGGTGCTCAAACAGTGATTAATGAGACTGGAACGACGCTGCGTTTGACATTTAGCACGCCAACGGGTACAGCGGTGCGCAATCAAGATTACACTATTGCTCAGTTTTTAGATATTCCTTCGGGCAACAGTACGGGCACGGCCGTTGTTGAGATTATTGATGATATTTTATTTGAAAAAACAGAGACGATTGGCGTATTACTCTCAACGGCTTCTTTAGTGCAAGCACACCCAGATCAAGCACGAATAATATCAACAATCAATTTGGATAATAGCTCTACAACATTAACGATCATTGATAATGAAGCGCTCTCGAATATTCCTGTTTTTTGGGAACTTGTGCGTAATGGTAGCGAGGAGGTTATTCCATCACAAGTAGCAGTGCCTATTCAAATGCGTGCATCATTTGATTTTGTAAACAATACCAGTGCGCCGATAATCTTTGGAATAAGCTATTCTGGTAGTGCTGTGGGAGGCAGTTCAACGCCTGCTGATTATGTTGATACTCAAACGACCCTTAGCATTAGTGTTGGATCGACGTCGACTATTTTGGAAATACAAATACTGCCTGATCTCATTCTTGAATCAACAGAAACCGTTATAGTGCAGTTGTTGAATATAAATCTTGAACCTGTTGTCATTACGACACAGAGTGTTACAGGGATTATTTTTGATGCAGGTATGGATACAGATGGTGATGGATTAACTGACGGAGCTGAACTTTTACTGGGTACGAATCCATTATTGAGAGATACGGATGGTGACGGATTAGGTGATGGCGCTGAAGTATTTATTCTCACATCAACGACGTTGGGATTAGATATGAATGCGGATCCAACGAACCCAGACACGGATGGTGATGGCATTACGGATGATTTGGAAGATTTTGATGGAGACACGCTGAACAATCTTCAAGAGATTATTCTGGGTACGGATCCGTACAATGCGGATACCGATGGTGATCGTTTAACAGACGCTCAAGAGTTGCTTACTAACACCAGCGGAACATTGAGTGATACAGATGGTGATGGAATTACGGATGATTTGGAGGATTTGGATAGTGATGGTTTGTCCAACTTTGATGAATTTAATTTCTTCAATACGTTAGTGAATACGTCTGATTCAGATGTTGACGGTGTTCTGGATCCGCAAGAAGATAACGACGGTGATGGATTGGGGAATATATATGAGACACTTGCGAGCAGAGGCAATCCTGATACTGATTTAGATGGTATTTTGGATGGTGCAGAAGACAGCGATGGGGGAACCATTAATTGTAATGGTGTTTTAGAAGAATCAGGGGATGGATTGCCCGATGGGCTTGAGCATACGTTAGGCAACGCATTATCCAGAAATGTTACTTCGGCAGATGCACCTTATGTAGGCGGGGCGTGCGATGATGATGGAGATGGGATTACAAATGCGGTTGAGGAGTATCTTCAGAGCATAGGAATTGCATCAAACACTGTTACTATGCGCTCAGATTTTGACTTGGATGGATATCCGGATGTATTTGAAGTCGCACAAAATCTTGATCCTACAGAAGAAGATTATTTGCACGATTTAGATGGGGATAGCATTCAAGATATTATCGAGAGTTTCATTTCTTGTGCTGATAATAGCTCATCGACTTTTGATAATGGATTGAACTGTTCTTCGATTAGTGTCTCTCCAGCCACAGACATTGATGGTGACCAGCTTCCAGATGTGCTTGAAGTGATAGCAGGTTACGATCCAATGAATGTGAATAGTCCAGTATTAGATGGCAATTTAGATTCAAACAGTAACGGTATATCGAATGCCCAAGAGCGCTACTTTAGCGATGTCGGCATAAGCAATCCAACGTTGATTTCTGATTTTGATGCGGACGGTATAGCGGATGTTCAAGAGATTATCAGCTTAATGAATCCAGTGGTTAATAGCCAACCAGTAATTTGGCACGATTTTTACCAAGTGAGTATTGGTGCAACAAGAGCGTTACGCAACAATGATGGTTTAGCTTCATTGACAGTACGCCTTGGTGGATGGCAAGGAGGGTTAGAGCTTTTGGATTGGTCACAAAGTGATCCGCAAGTCATTAATGCAGTCACGGGAAGTGGTTTATGCCGCTCAAACCACACGGTGCACGGAAGCATTGAAGTTAGTGGCAACTTGACTTGCCAAAGAATAGTTATAGACACATCAAGCATAGCACCAGGGGTATATCAATTGGTGACGAATGTGGTTCGGCGTTCAGTTGATGGGACAGTGACCAGTCTCTCAAGAGCAACGATTGCCTTGCAAGTAACCACGGCAGAGACGGCATTATCAATGCTGCGTGATTTGGATCAGAATGGCTACCCTGATAGTTTACAGAATTTTAGTGGAGTAGTGGCGCAGGCAAATAATCGCTCAATCGTCACCGCAAATGCAGGTATTGAAAGCGCGATTAAATACAACATACCACGAGTAGGGGATGCTACTCGAGTTGGAGTGCCTAGTAGCATACGCATTGATGAAACATTCTTGAGCAATTTTGGTAACTTTGGTCGGGCAGCTACGAACGCAGAAGATCCGGTTTTTGCACATGACATTGGAGTATTTGATTTTGAAGAGATACAGTTACAATCGGTGAGCACCTATGGAAGGACAATAATTACCTTATCGGAAGGTTTGCCTAGTGGTGGCTTGCAATTTAGAACGTATATTCCTGGATTGGGTTGGAGAGACTTTATTGAATCTGGAGGTGATGAGATTCTTTCTGCGAGCATACAAGATTCTGGATGCCCAAGTATTGAGAGTGGAGTATACGAGCGTTCTCCGAGGTTAGCGGTAGGACATCAATGTTTATTAGTGGTGTTCCTCGATGGGGGTGTTAATGATACGGATGCTTATGATGGCAGCGTTTACAGTTCAACACGAGGAGTTAATGGTGCTGCTAGGATGGTTCTAGGCATCGCCAACTTTGATTTGGTCGTCACTCTTGGTTCAGGCGGTGGCGGTGGTGGTGGCTGTAGCATTACTACGGGTTGTAATGGTAATAAAGAATGGACAATGCTGTCGCTACTATTACTCTCTGCAATGCTGATGTTCTTCCGACGTGTTAAAAAGATTAGCGTCAAGAATTAACTCCTTTGTTTGTGTTTCTTGACACATTTTGAAACGAAAGGCAGATTTTTATTTATTAAAATCAGTATAATTCCCACGCTTTGACTTTGTAGGAAGAATTAAAATATCTTCAAGGTGGGATTCCCGAGCGGCCAAAGGGGGCAGACTGTAAATCTGCTGGCACTGCCTTCGGAGGTTCGAATCCTCCTCCCACCACCATATCCATTAATTATTTAATGGCGAACTTGGTACGACTGAAAACCTACTGCTGAAGTCAATTAAAGCACACACTGCGGGCGTCGTATAATGGCTATTACCTCAGCCTTCCAAGCTGATGATGTGGGTTCGATTCCCATCGCCCGCTCCAGCTGCTCATGTAGCTCAGGCGGTAGAGCACTTCCTTGGTAAGGAAGAGGTCACGGGTTCGACTCCCGTCATGAGCTCCATATCAAAACCAGTAAGAAAAAGGCTTTAGCCTTATTTCTTTAGTTTTTTTCTGAATATCCTAATTTAAGCGACTAAACACATTTATTTTATGGAAGTTCCTTACTGAGCTCCCCTTCAATATTAATAGTGAACTCACGTACTTTAGCTCTAAGAGATAGCTTCCCGTCAGCCAGCTTGCCTCTAAATACTGCAGCATATTCATCAAGAAAAACCAATGATTCTACCGCCATACTGTGTTTTTTAACATTGACAAATGCAGAGAAATTTTCCCCGTCAATTTCATACTTCCCAGTATATAGAAAGTTTCCATCTCCTCCATATATTTGTTCTTTTTCTAAAAAACAAACACCAGCACCGAATCGAACTTCAGTCCCTCCGCTTGCTGTTGCTGTAAAACGAACAACCCATAAACCCTCTACTGACGTTGACATGCTTTCTCCTTTTCTGTGTTCCGTAAAATTCAAAGAAATTATATCTCAAATTTGTAAAACAATAATTTTCCTTACTCCATCTTCCAACAACGCACAGTCGTCATACGATTATGCCATTTATCATGTGCGCCGATTTTCAAATCATTGCCCACAAAAACCTCACAAAGGAGCAGAGGCGGTCTGCGATTTACTGGCGAAAGGATGGCGATTGCATGGAAGCATCGCCTATGCTCAGCATCACGTGCCAGCGAGAAACCCAAAAGAGCCGGGCGGATAGGTCGAGGCTAATGAATCATGGGTATATGTGCAAGCTATGAAATCACCTAAGGAGAAGGGCATGAAAAACATTAAAAAAAGCACTGATGCGTGAGATAGCAATTGCACAAAAGATGAGTATTAAAAAGGGCTAAAGACTTTAATCATAGTCAAATCAGGCGGGTTAAGTAGGAAGTTTTCTGACACGATGAAAAGAGCTACACAACGCATAGAGACTTATATGAATATCTATTATTGTAAAAAATGGACAAGTGGCGGGCGTGATATTCAACTTGAAAAACAACTTTAATTGGCAGGACAAAACAGCGATAGAAACGAATTCCCAAGATTATGACCCTGTTAGAATATATTTGCCCGATAATAACAGAGACCCCCAATTAACGCAAAGGCTAATTAATGAGCGATAAAGAAAAAATCAACACTTTTCATTCCTTAGCAAAAGATGCTGGAAACAAACTAAGGGCATACATACTTGCCGTTTCATCAGGTTCTGTTGGGGTTTTTTTTCTAACCTTGATGAACACAAAAGGTCACAATATAGATAGCTTTGAAAAGTGGCTCCTCACCTGCGGATTAGTGAGTTTTGTGGCAGTGGTGTGTGTTTCTTTGTATGAGCTCAGAAAAGATAGTAACCGCTTTTACCGCTTAGCTAAGATTCTTGAAAAACCAGAAAATGAACAAAGTTGGGAGGACAACAAAAAGAGAAAATCAAATCGTTTATGCTTAATCAATACTTCCTACCTCTTTTTTGGATTAGGCATTATACTTACCATCATTTTATTGATTTATAGAGTTTGGTGAGCTTTATCACTCCTTCCAATGAGAGTGAAGTCGTCTCAACGTTACCTAACTAAATTTTAAAGGGGTATATTGATAATTTTCCAATAATAAGTCCAGCATTAAAGGGAATAAATGCCACATATTCAAATCCCGTCATGTCCATATCAAAACCAGTAAGTAAAAGGCTTTATTCGTATTTATTTTAGTGTCATTTGTAAAACGGCTGTATTAAATTAACCAAGAACGTATCGAATTGTATTGGTGGGTGGTATGTCGAAATTATGCGGGTTTAGCGCACAAGCTATATTGTGTCATAAAGATTATTTGCACCCGCTAATAAAGCTAACAGGCGATCAAAACCCAAAGCCACGCCTGTGGTTGCAGGTAATGGGTTAATCTTTAATTGTTCGAGTAATTCGGTGTCCATTGGTATGGATGGTTTATTTTGACTTTGCCTAAGTTTATTGTCTGCTTGCATGCGTTCAGTGTATTCTTCAGCAAAACGCAATTCTTCATAGCCATGAGCTACTTCAATACCATTGAGGTAGCACTCAAAACGCTTGGCTATGGGTGGGGAGTCGCTAGCATCACAAGTTTCAATTTTAGCCATCACAGCAGAATGTTTGGGAAAGTCGTATAAAAAGAAAACCTCGAAATCCGATAAATGCGGTTCGATGATATGCGTCAGAATTAATTGCTGCCACAGTACTAAATCATTTGGTTCAACGCCTTCCACAGGTGTCCCATTAAGGTCAAAATAACGTTGCTTGAGTTGTTGAGCTGAAGCGGTGAATGGATCAATCTGTGCCCAAAATGAAAACGCATCGCGATAGCTCATAAAACGTGGTTTTATTGATTTTTCCCCACAGTGTTCGATTAAAGCGTGTACTTCGCTCATTAATGCATGAATATCGAAGTCCAAGCGATACCATTCTACTAAAGTGAATTCGTGGCGATGCCAACGTGCGGTAGGGTCGTCACGAAATGCTTTGCATATTTGATAAATTGACTGTTCAGGGTGCTTTGACAACAGTATTTTCATGGCATTTTCTGGCGAGGTTTGCAACCATCGTTGTTGATCGCTAAAAACGCACTTGATGCTTTCAATGTGAACGTCTGTTGTAGTGGAATTGCGTAGTAATGGCGTGCTTACTTCAATAACGTTCTTGGATGAAAAAAAAGAACGAATTTTGGCTAAAAGGTTTGCTTTTCGGACTAAGGCGCATCCATTCATTTGCTAAAGTTATTTGTCCAGTTTGTTTGAAGAGAGATGATTAAATTATCCTCGCTGTTTAGGAAACGATGAACAAAATCCAATCCTAAAACGATACCAGAAAAGCTTTGTGCTATTGTTACTTGATAGTATTCACTACTTCCTGTGAGCGCTCCTTGTACTTGAAAGTTATCGGGCTCGTACAAGCCGAACTTTAGTGCATAGTTGGTATCAGAAGAGAGAAGTCCTTTATAGCTTAAAGAATAAGCATTACCCGCCGATCCAATGCCATACACAGTGTCTATTTCGACATTGGCTTGGCTTGCGGAAAAGAAGATTTCTTGAAAATCTTCGCGCTCCTCAAATTGGTACTGTTGAGTAATTACTTGTACTTTACTGTCACCGATTGTAGCTGAAAAGCCCGCTTTAATACGCAGCTCAAGATCATTGGACAAGGTGTTTGCCTCAATACCTAATAAATAACCACTGTCGCTGGTAAAATTAACTTTAGAGCGAATAGAAGTGCGTTCAACAGGATTGTTTTGTTCGTCAAAGAGTTGACGAACACCTCGAAAGACGTAATTATTGGCAAATCGAACTTCACTCGAAACGCTTTCAGCCCTTGCATTAAGTGGCAAGATTAAAAATATAAATATGTATATATAGGTTAGTAGTTTCATGGAAGTTTGGCAATCGATTGTACTTGCATTTATCCAAGGCATAACTGAATTCCTTCCAGTATCCAGTTCCGCTCATCTTATTCTTGTTCCAATCATAACGCAATGGCAGGATCAGGGATTAGCGTTTGATGTAGCTGTCCATTTTGGCACGCTGATAGCAGTTTTGCATTATTTTCGTCAACAAATACGACAATTGATCGTTGCTTGGTTTGGAAATTTCACTGACCTGACAAATCAGGATGTTCGCATCAGTTGGAGTATTATCATTTCAACATTGCCAGTGGTTATTGTTGGAGCGTTATTTAATGATTGGATTGAAGCGCAATTGCGTTCTCCAGAAGTCATTGCATGGTCAACAATTGTTTTTGGAGTATTACTTGCTGTGTCAACGCTTGGGAAGAAAACGCGAGGCTTGGCTGAAATAACATTGCTAACGGCTCTTATTATTGGATTGTTTCAAGTAGTAGCTTTAATTCCTGGAACGTCAAGGTCTGGAATAACGATTACCGCCGCTTTATTTTTAGGATGGCGGATGACAGACGCTGCACGGTATTCTTTTTTGTTGTCCATTCCAGTTATTTTAGGGGCAACGTTGCTGCAATTTTTAAAGCTGATGGAGTCTCCCATAGCAACTCATTGGTTTGATATGGGGGTTGCTGTTTTAGTTGCTGCTGTAAGTGCATGGTTTTGCATGGATTTTTTCTTGCGCATTGTGGAGCGAATAGGAATGATGCCATTTGTGTTATATCGACTTTTGTTGGGAGGAGGGCTGCTGTTTTATTTTGGTATGTGATGTCCTATTGATTTGATGTTATCTGTCCTTGATTGATGATCAATAATAGCAAAAATGCTTGCACTCACTCATACCCGTATCATGGGAACTATCGAAGCCACTGAGGTTACTGTTGAGGTACACAGTGCCAATGGTATGCCTTTATTTAACTTAGTGGGTCTGGCTGAAACATCTGTGAAGGAAAGTCGCGATAGGGTACGTGGGGCAATCATTAATAGCGGATTTGAATTTCCTTGGAAGCGTTTGGTAGTGAATTTATCGCCCGCAGACATTCCTAAGTCAGGCAGCGGTTATGATCTTCCTATTGCTATTGGCTTACTGATGGTTAGTGGACAGATAAACACGCTTGATAGTGCTATTTATGAGTTTTATGGCGAGTTAACGCTATCAGGTGAGTTGCGTCCTGTACAGGGGTTATTGCCGGCACTGCTTCAGCAGAGAGATAATAAAAAAATCCGCATAATCCCCGATGGCAATGTTTCTGAAGCCGCCATGGTCGGCGATAACAACATATTGAGTGCGCGTTCTTTACAGTGCATTGTTATGCATTTCAACGGAGGTAAGCCTTTAGAGAAAGTGGAACCAGCGAATGCACAGGCAACTGAGGAAGGCATTGATTGGAGTGATGTTCGAGGTCAAACGCGAACTAAGAATGCTCTTTTGGTCGTTGCTGCTGGAGGACATTCCGCTTTAATGGTAGGACCCCCGGGGTGCGGAAAAAGCATGATGGCAAAGGCTTTTAGTGGGATTTTGCCGGACCTTAGTCGAGAACAGAAATTGCAAAGTGCTGCGATTTACTCTGTCGCTGGGTTGTCTCCAAATTTTGATAAGGGTTTTAGACCACCCATACGCAGACCGCATCATAGCTGCTCAGATATTGCGATTATAGGAGGAGGCACTAAAGCAAAACCAGGGGAAGTATCTTTGGCGCATAACGGCGTGCTTTTTTTAGATGAATTGCTTGAGTTTTCACGTAATGTATTGGAGGGGTTACGTGAGCCATTAGAGGAAGGAGAAGTACATATAACAAGAGCCCAAGCGCGCGCAGTGTATCCATCAAGGTTTCAATTGATAGGTGCAATGAATCCATGCCCTTGTGGTTTTCTTGGTGAAGCGCGCTGTCGTTGCAATCCTGATGCAGTAAGACGTTATAGAAACAAGTTATCTGGTCCATTTCTTGACCGTATTGATTTGCACATAACAGTCACTCCAGTTAGTCATAATCGCTTGATTAATAAGGATATTGAGTGCGAGAATTCAAGTTATTGGCGTGAAAGAATAGCCGCTTGCCAAGGTAAGCAAAAAGAGCGTCAAGGTAAACTTAATGCACGGCTGCACTTTAAAGAGGTTGAACAAATAATTCGGATTGATGAGAAAACGAAGAGTCAATTGTTTGAGACGATAAATCATCTAAAAATGTCAGCAAGAAGTTATCATCGTGTACTTAAGTTATTGCTTACGTTGAGTGATTGGCATGAGCAGGATATAAACGATGTGTTGATTGCACAGGCAATTTCTTTGCGATCTTTAGACCGTGCGAACTCTCAAAGCATGTAAATACTAAGTAATCGCTTTAATGAGCAGGGTTTGAGTAACGTTATAATGCACGGATGCAACAAGTTATCTCGCTAAGCGTCCTATTTCTATTAGTTTTTCTATCGGGATGTTCAGCTCCCCTGCATTCGCCATCTAGCAGTGAAGGAGGACAGGAAGCGGAAATAAAAGAAGTGCCAAAAACACTTGATACAGAAATAACGAAAAAAAAGAAATCTGAAGAAAAAGCATTCTTAGGAATAGCTCATAGAGTGGTTGATCTCAGCACAAACGAACATGCTACTGAGAAAACGGCTTACCAAATAACATTCATTATTCCCGATTCAGCGGCTCAACGTGCAGGGCTCCTAAAAGATGATTTTATTTTACGTTACGACGATATATCGCTCGATTCGATTACAACATCGGTACGCCAATCTGCTTTGCGCAATTACTTATTTGAACATAAGTCGGTGGGTGAGCATATAGACCTAAAAATAATGCGTTATGAATCTTTGGTATCAGAGAATCAGGGGCAGCCTACCTCAATAGGATTGTTTGATTGGGAAGCGTTTAAGAACCATGGTGGAAAGAAGGCATCTCAAAAGATTGAAATTCAACACGATATCAAAATTTTCAATACAACAGCAGTTTTAGGTCAAAGGGTTAACCGTGAATTGGATTCTTTGCCAGTGCCTGAAGAGGTGCTGCCGCAGTATGCCAATTTATCAACGGGTGTTCTTCATTTCGTTAACACGGTTATTGAAGAACAAGGTTTGCAGGATCAATGGGAAGATTTTAAATTACGCCACGCACGGGATGAACTTTGGCAAGGCCTTGAAGACGGTATGTGTCGATACGATCATTTTCAATACATGCGTTTGCGCCCGCTTAAATCTTTTTATGTGGCGCGTGCGATGGCGCAAGAAGCTCGTGAAAAAGCAAATCCAATTGAATTGATGCAAACATGGCTTATTAATCACACGGATGATCAGCAAGACGGCGAAATGAGCAAGTTGTCTAAGCTATCACCTTGGCAAGCAAATATAACGATAGATGATTGGATGGAATGGTTGACTCAATCGGCTAACATTATCGGTAAGACACGCAATGATGCTTTTTCGGCACTATCCCAAGCAGAACAAAGAGAGTTGAGTGCTTTAATCGACGGTGTGATGAAGCGATTTGGAGAAAGCTTTTATATCAATTATGTCGAAAGCGGTGAAAGACCGGTCGATCAGATGAATCGCCGTTTTTTTGAGTTAGCTTTAAAAGTTGATCTTCAACAGCTATATCAAGCGGGCGTTCTGATGACCCAGCTGTATGATAAGGAAATGCTACAAGCTATAAAAGCGGTTGTTGAGGATTCAAGCCAGAGTGTATACACAGCAGAAAGTACTTTTGGGCGAATCATTGTGGCGGGTTCCGAAAATAATCAGCATCGCCATCCTGCTGCTATATTGATAGATACAGGAGGAGATGAGCAATATTTAGGGGCAAATCAAGGAGGGGAGCAAGCGGTTGCAATAACTATTGATATGTCTGGTAATGACCGCTATTGGGCAACGAGGGCATACTCGCTTGGGGGCGCAAAAATGGCGGTTTCGGCTGTCATTGATTTAGGAGGTAATGACAGCTATATTGGGAGAGAGTTTTCTCAAGCTGCGAGCGTGCTTGGCGTAGGTATGTTAATTGACGAATCTGGTGATGATCGCTATTTGGCACGACGGTATGGGCAAGGAACAGCATTTATGGGTATTGCCGTTTTGAAAGATTTTGAAGGGGATGATGAGTACCATGCTGATACATACTCGCAAGGTTTAGGTGGGGTTTGTGCTGTTGGATTTTTGCATGATTTAGAGGGAGATGATCGTTATATTGCAGGGCTTGAAAAACCCTCTTCTTATGGCACGTCAGGACACTTTCAAGGCGCCTCACAAGGTGTGGGTATAGGATTTAGAGGCTATTCGAGAGGAGGATATGGCCTGTTGGTTGATGAGTCAGGAGATGATTCATATGAAGTGGGTAATTTTGGAATGGGAACAGGCTATTTTTTTGGACTTGGCATGTTAGTAGATAATGAGGGTGATGATATCTATAATTCTGCGCGCTATGGGCTGGCAGCTTCGGCGCACTCTGCTGTTGGTGTAGTGATTGAAGGTGGAGGTGATGATGAATATTTAGGAAACCATATTGCCGCAAATGGGGCAGCATGGGATTTGAGCTTCAGCTTTTTTTATGAAGGGGGTGGGGATGATAAGTATGGGGTGTACCAATATGGTTTTAGTAAAGGCGCTGCGGCGCATAATGGGTTTGCAGTGATGTTTGACGAACATGGAGATGATGAATATTTTCTTGATTCGGAAAAAGTTACTCTAAATGACTATCATGGGGGCGATAGTTTTGCATTTCGATTTGACTTTAACGGTGATGACAAGTACTTGAATGAGGGGGGGAATGATCGGTTTTCCGCAAGTGGGCAGTATCGATTTTCAATAGATTGGCATACGCGCTTTTCTACGGATCGTGCCTTTAGTAATTGGCTTGGTACAAACGAACGTTGATAAGGGAATATGATTCACATCATTTTATTTCGCCCAGAAATTCCATCTAACACAGGAGCTATCATTCGATTAAGCGCCAACACAGGTTCCCATTTACATTTAATTCATCCATTAGGATTTGATTTACAGGATAAAAAACTGCGCAGAGCTGGCTTAGATTATCATGAGTTTGCTGAAATCAGTCAGCATCAATCGTTATCTGAATGTTTAAGCAGTTTAAAAGACATTGTGGCATTCGCTTTCACAACCAAAGGCAGTCAATTGCTGCACGAAGTGGCGTTTCCGCAAAAGTGTGCGTTGGTTTTCGGTTCGGAAACAAGCGGGCTCGGCGAAGAATTAAGTTATTTTAATGATTCACACAGATGCCGTTTGCCGATGATGCCTGACAGTAGAAGCATCAACCTTGCAAATGCAGTGAGTGTTGCTGTTTATGAAGCGTGGCGCCAGCATGGTTTCATTGGAGGGCAGTAGCCACCTTCAGAGATCAGAGAGGCTTATTACTGAGAGGAAAGCCCGCGTAATCGTTCACTTCTACGTCGGATCAGTTCCAATGTGGTTAGCAGAGCAATTGACAGTACAACCATGACGGTTGAAACGGCGAGGATGGTTGGCGATATTTGTTCGCGCAACCCTGTAAACATTTGCCATGGAAGTGTTTTGCTGTCGGCTGCCCCAACAAATAAGACTACAACAACTTCATCAAATGAAGTGATGAAGGCAAATAAAGCACCAGAGATAACTCCAGGTAGTATAAGAGGTACTTGAATTTTAAAAAACGTTGCAATTTGATTGGCGCCCAAACTCGCAGCGGCTCGCGTAAGAGATTTATCAAAGCCCACTAAGGTTGCAGTCACTGTAATAATAACAAATGGGGTCCCTAATACTGCATGCGCAAGGACGACGCCCCAGTAGGTGCCTTGTAACCCTATTCGCGAATAGAAAAAGTACATTCCAGCGGCCGAAATAATCAACGGAACAATCATTGGAGAAATAAGTATTGCCATAATAGTTCCCCGAAAGGGAACATGTGTTTGCGATAGTCCTATGGCTGCTAACGTACCGAAAGCGGTCGCTAATAATGTTGCCATTGGCGCAATTTTAAAACTGTTTGCAAGAGAACGTTGCCATTCGGAATTGGTGAAGAAATCTTTATAGTGCTTAAGTGAATAACCTTCAGGGTCAAGCGCCAGCATTTCTTTGGTAAATGTGAAAAAGTCTTGGGCGTTGAAGCTTAATGGAATTATGATTAGAATGGGTAGAATTAAAAAAGCAAAAATTAGAGCACAGATAA
This sequence comes from uncultured Thiomicrospira sp., assembly GCA_965195345.1. GTDB lineage: Bacteria > Pseudomonadota > Gammaproteobacteria > CAKMZV01 > CAKMZV01. The sequence continues at coordinate 338,617 of OZ239628.1, forward strand.
AACGAAAGGTGTAGTACCACAATTTTTGTCCTGTTGAAGCATAGATCGGTAAAGACATAATTATCCTAATTTGACGTTGTCAATTCCAACGATTCGATCGTATAGCCAATAAAGCACTACCACAACTATAAGCAATATTGATCCAAGTGCTGCAGCAAGTCCCCAATTCAAGGAAGAGGATATGTGATAAGCAATTCGATTTGAGATAAACACCCCAGAAGTACCACCGACCAATTCAGGTGTAATGTAGTAACCAATTGACAATATAAACGCAAGAATAGAACCCGCTCCAATGCCTGGTATTGAATTCGGGAAATACACTTTCCAGAAAGCAGTCCAGTCGTTTGCGCCTAAACTTTTTGCGGCTCTCAGATAAGAAGGCGGTATTCCTTTCATTACAGAGTACAAAGGTAAAATCATAAAGGGCATCAAAATATGGGTCATTGCGATAATGGTACCTGTTTGATTATTTATGAGCTCAAGGCGAGCGTTATCGCTAACCAATGATAAGGCAACTAAGGTATCGTTGATAACCCCTTGCTGTTGCAGCAATACTTTCCACGCAGAAGTACGAACTAATAATGAAGTCCAAAAAGGCAACAAAACCAAAATCATAAGTATGTTTGCAGTTCGTACTTTTAAATTAGCCAGTAAATAAGCAATTGGATATCCGAGCAAAAGACACATAGTCGTTATGACCAACGATATAAATAGAGTTCTTAGGAATAGCTTAAGATAGATGCGTTCACTTTCTGGTTTTAAAACAATACTTCCAGCATCATCTTTTAAATCGGCAGCATTTAGAAAATATGAAGGAGTGTATGTAGGGCTAAATTGCTTTATTACAGCCCATGTTTTGATATCGCCCCATTTTTCATGGATATCTAAAAATTGTTGTTTGTAATCGAATGTTTCAAGTTTTTTAACTTTACGTCCTGTCTTCCTAAATAGACTGGACATTCCTGAAGATTCGTAGTTTAAACGTGACCCCAGTCGGGTATGACTTTTATCCTTAACCGCCGATTTTAAATCAGCAGCCAGCGCCTTAAATACCTCTTCTGAGGGTAGTTCCCCGCTTTGCTTATCCCAAGTTCTAAGCGCAACAACGGTTTGTGGTAATGTTTCAGAAACGATGCCGTTTTCGGTGGAACGAAACAGCATATCTGCAACAGGTGCAATAAAAGAGAATATGACAAATAACAATAAGGGTACTATGAGAAGAAACGCTCGAATCTTTTCACGGCGTAAGGATTTAGCCAAAGATGCTTTGAGCGGTCTTCCGTCTTGTGTGAGAATTATTTCAGTCATAAGAGGATATGAAAAAGGGGAGGCGAAAATCCTCCCCTTTTAAAAATATTATCTAGACAACCAAGCTTGAAACTTCTGATCGATATCATCGCGATGATCTGCCCAGAATTCGTAGTTGTACAAAAACGTGTTCTTAGCATTTTTTGGATCAGTAGGCATATGTTGTGCCATTTCAATGCCTAAAGAATCATGTTTGCCGACCAAAGGTGCAGAAGAAGCACGTGCTGGTCCGTAAGAAATATATTTTGCTTGATCAGCTAAGCGCTGAGTATCTGTAGCAAAATAGACATATTTCAAAGCACGTTTTTTGCGTTCTGGGCTTAATCCTGCAGGAATTATCCAGCCGTCAATATCAAAAACTTGCGCATCCCAAAGCATTCCAATAGGTTGATTCTGCTCTTCAATGGCTGCAAATAAACGACCATTGTAAGTAGAACCCATTACAACTTCACCATCTGCAAGTAGTTGAGGTGTTTCTGCTCCAGCAGACCACCAGATAACATTATCTTTGATGGTAGCTAATTTTGCTAAAGCACGATCAACGCCTTTTGAGGTTGCGAGCACATCATATACTTCGCTTTTAGGAACGCCATCACATAACAAAGCCCATTCGACATTATTTATTGGACGTTTTTCTAAAGCACGCTTGCCTGGATATTTTTTAATATCAAATACGTCACAAATGTTAGTAGGCGGTGTGTTGCCTACCAAGTCTTTTCTATAACCAAATGTTGTTGAATAGACAATTTGAGGAATGAAGCATTCAGAGACCAATAAGTCACCAAAGTCTTTCGATGCAGATGTTCCATCAGGCGCTCTTGCGAGATCTTTATCTGGGTTAATTTCTAAGGCAAGTCCTTCATCACACAAACGAATGGCATCGGCTGCAACTACATCAACCACATCCCAAGTTGTGTTGCCAGCTTCTTTCATCGCACGTAGTTTGGCAACCGCTTCAGCCGATGAATCGTCATTAATGATTTTCACGCCTGTTCTTTTAGAATATGGTTTGTGGTAAGCCTCATTTTGAGATTTGCTGTAAGCGCCTCCCCACGAAACAATTGTCATATCATCGGCAAATGCGTTCAAACTGAATGCAGCGAGAACAATACCTGCCAAAGTAGTTTTTTTAATTTCCATAGTTTTCTCCTAAATCTTCATTTCTATATTTTAGTGTACGTTTATGGCAGCACACTGTAGCCATTTGCAGTTAGGCATCAAGAGCTTTACAGTCTCTTGCCGCCCAACCAATCCAAACTTTTTGACCTTCTTTCAAATGAAATGTGTTTGATGAATTACGGATTTTAGCAATAAATGCATTATTTCCTGCTACCATCATCCGCACTCTTATATGGTCTCCTAAATAAATAAGTTCTTCAATCGTTCCTTCACACCGATTTTCCATCGTTTCTGTTGGATCGACCTCTATACGCTCTGGTCTTAGCGAGAGTGAGGTCTTTTGACCCACACTATCAACACATATGCGTTCTGCCTTAATGATCGTTTTATCTGCGAGAGTCACCGAACACAAATTGTCTTCTTCAATGGCGGTTACTTCCCCTTCGAAAGCATTATTTTCTCCAATAAATTGGGCAACAAAAGTATTTTCAGGATGCTCGTATAATTTTTCAGGGGTGGACAACTGTTGAATGACGCCATCGTTAAACACAGCGACTCTATTGGACATTGTTAATGCTTCGGATTGGTCATGCGTTACATATACTACGGTAATGCCCAATCGTTCGTGCAAATGCTTTATTTCGTATTGCATGTGTTCGCGTAATTGTTTATCTAATGCGCCTAAAGGCTCATCCATCAAGACTAAAACGGGGTCAAATACCAAAGCTCGAGCGAGTGCAATCCGTTGTTGCTGTCCCCCAGACAACTGAGTTGGTCGACGGTTCATGAATTCTTTCATTTGAACCATATCAAGGGCACGCACTACACGGTCGGAAACTTCGGATGCGCTCATTTTTCGCACTTTTAAAGGAAAAGCAAGATTTTCAGCTACTGACATGTGAGGGAATAAAGCATAGTTTTGAAAGACCATACCTATTCCTCTTTTATGAGGAGGGATATTATTGATAGAAACGCCATTGAGCATAATGGAGCCAGATGTTGGAGTTTCAAATCCCGCCAGCATCATCAAACATGTTGTTTTACCAGATCCAGAGGGTCCAAGCATAGTCAAGAATTCACCTTGACTAACCTCTAAATTCAAATTTTTGACGACCAACGATTGACCATCATAAGATTTTTGAACTTCTTTAAACTCTACAAATGCCACATGCGCTCCAATTTAGTTGCTCACTTTCAACACAAAGAATTTACTTTCGCCAACCTTACAGGCGAACCTTTCAAAGAAAATTCAATCAGACAAATTGTGTTATGAAAGAAAGCGGACCGATGATTATTACAAATAAACATTTTATTTTCAAGGCAAACGTTAATTTTTTGTGAATTATTGTGTATGCTTAGCAAAAATTATGTTTTGGATTCCATTTTATGGGCAGATAATTTTTGTTCTAATTTATTCATAGACCAAAAAATTAAGTAGCTGGTTAGCATATAGAAAAGTGCTGCAAATATGAAGGCTTCAAAAGGAATAAAAAAGCGTGAGTTCATCAGACGTGCCACTTGTGTCAGCTCAACGACTGTAATAGTGCTTGCTAACGCAGTTGCTTGCATTAAGAAAACCGATTCATTGGCATAAATGGGAATAATTCGGCGGATTAAACTGGGGAAGATAATATATCGAAGTCGCATCATTCGACTGTAGCCAAAAGCAATTGCAGCTTCTACTTCTCCTTTTGGCGTTGCGGTTATCCCTCCGTATATTATTTCTGTCGTATATGCGGCGGTGTTTAAGGTCAAAGCAAGCATTACACAAAAAACTGGCTCACTGAAGAGAACCCATAAGACCGTGTCGTTGATCCACTCAAACTGAGCTAAACCATAGTAAATTAAGTAAATTTGTATCAGGCAAGGTGTTCCGCGGAAATAAAAAACGATGCTGTTGACTAACCAAATTAACCAGCGATTAGAACCGTCTTTAACGACTGAAAAAGCGATGGCTAATAGCATTCCAATGGATAGAGCAGTGACCGTTAGGAATATGGTCATGGAAAACCCACTTAAATACATTTGCCAATTATCGATAAGCGGCTGAATGTCAACGTTCATGTTTGATGCTCAATATTGTAGTTTTTCCCCACACGCTTAATTACCAATAGAGAGACCCATGTGATGAGTAGGTAAGCTAAAGATACAATGAAATAAAAAATGAAAGGTTGGTGTGTACTACGAGTAGCCGAGGTTGCTATGAAAACAATATCCTGTAGACCGATAACAGATAGGATGGCGGTAGATTTAACGAGCACCATCCAGTTGTTGCTCAAACCGGGAAGTGCATGCAATAACATCTGTGGCAGTAGAATTCTTTTAACTACCTGATGTTTGCGCATTCCAAAAGCATAGGCTGTTTCAATCTGGTGCTGATCAACAGCAAGAATTGAAGCGCGAAACGTTTCAGCCATAAAAGCCCCGAATATAAAAGAAAGCGTGAACACGCCAGCAGAGAAAGCATCAATGTCTACATAACCCCAGCCTAATTTAATCGCTATCCAGTTAATTGTGATTTGTCCACCATAAAAGATCAAAAACATCATCACTAAATCAGGAACACCACGAACAACGGCAGTGTACGTGTTCGCAATATAAATCAATGGTTTGTTGTTAGATACCTTTATCAATGCCACCAAAAAACCAATAAGACAAGAGAAAAACAGTGCAAGCAGCGCAACCGATAGACTGAGCATAAGCCCTTTTGCAAGAGAAGGTAAGTAATCGAGATAGAGTGGCATGCTTGTTATTTTTTAGTTCATTATTTGGACTTTTATATATCGATGCATACATACAAAAAAGGGCGCATCAAAAGATGCACCCTTTTTCTAAAGTTCATCTTTTGGCGTAATTATTCGCCATAAATGTCGTAGTCAAAGTACTGTGCTTGAATTCGAGCATAAGTACCATTCGAACGGATAGAACTGATGGCGGCATTTAATTTCTTTTCAAGATCATTATCTTGTTTGCGTAATGCAATGCCAATGCCTTCGCCAAACCATTCAACATCAGAGTAGCTAGGACCTACAAACTCAGCTTTTCCAGCTTGTGCTTTTATAAAGCTATCTCCGGGACCGATCTCAGAGAAGATCATATCAAGGCGACCTGTAAGCAGATCATTGCTTGCATCGTCTTGTGACGCATAACGGCGAACAGTGACGATATCTCCCCAATTATCTGTTACAAATTTATCCATAACGGTTTCTTGTTGAACACCGACTTTTAGCCCCTTCATTTTGCTATTTACAATGCTAATTTTATCGTCAGATCTTTTTATGAATCGCGCTGGAGAAGAATAGTATTTTTTTGTAAAGTTAACACGTTTCTTACGCTCTTCAGTAATTGACATAGAAGCGATAATGGCATCGTATTTGCGTGCAAGTAAAGCAGGAATCATACCATCCCAATCCTGAGCAACGAGCGTGCATTTGGCTTTCATCTCAGCACAAAGGGCATTTGCTATATCAATATCGAAGCCAACAATGCTACCATCCGGTTTAGTTTCACTGAATGGAGGGTAAGCGCCTTCTACACCGATACGAATGTTTTTCCAGTCACCTGCAAAGCTCAAAACTGGAGCAAGTAGCATGGTGACAAATAGAATATTTCTCATTTTCATAGTTATCCTTAATTTGAATTGAATGTTTAAAGTGAATCGGATTATAGCTGATTTAATATGTTATTTATCCATGTGTCCAATGAAATCAACAAAATATTTAGAAGGTGGGGCATTAAACATATCGACAGTTGGTCCAAACATTTCAACTTTTCCTTGATGTATAAACATTGTTTTATGCGAAACATCACGGGCAAAAGCCATCTCGTGAGTTACCACTAACATGGTTATGTCGCCTACTGCTAATTGGGTGATTATGGATAAAACTTCTTGCACTAATTCAGGGTCAAGTGCTGACGTTGGTTCATCAAAAAGTATAATCTGTGGCTCCATCGCTAATGCACGTGCAATGGCAACTCGTTGTTTTTGACCCCCTGATAACTGAACGGGAAAACTTTTTTCAAATCCAGACATCCCTACTTGCTGTAAACAGTGCATTGCTTTTTCAATCGCCTTCTTTTTGGGTTGGCCAAGGGCATGCATGGGTGCCTCAATAACATTAGACAACACGTCCATATGTGCCCATAGATTAAATTGCTGAAAAACCATGCTAATTTTTTTGCGTAAATTAGTTATTTGTTCTATTTGTGTCGAACGCTTTCCGTCTTTTTCGAAAAAATGAATGTCTTCCCCCAGTAGTCGCAATGCTCCTGAATCAGGGATTTCAAGCAAGTTCAAGCAACGCAGGAAAGTGCTCTTCCCAGAGCCACTGGAACCAAGAATAGCTATAACATCGCCTTTGGATGCGTCTAAAGAAACCCCTTTAAGGACTTGCCCAACGTTAGGGAAAGTTTTTGTCAGTGCCTGAGCTTCAATTTGTGGCATATTATTTCTATCTCATGTAAATGTTGTTAATGATACGTGTTTTGTAGAATGTTATCATTAAAGTACGGTTGTTGACAACAAAATTTGATTGGAATTCTCTTTTTTCAATTGCGAGGAGGACCGAAAGTTCATAGAGCAAGGGATTAAATTTCTATGTTGATTGATGGTTCGACAAAAAATATGCAATATAATCTTCTCTTGATTCGGTTTATTAAATTTAAGCAACCCAAACAACGCGTATTATCCCTATGTTAAAACATTTCAGTGCCATAAATTGGAGTGAGCAATGCCAGTTGCATTCTGTTAATAAAAGCACGATAAGATGGGTTACTTCTTTAATCTTTTTCACAGCGTTTGTTGCTTATGCATTGACCATGCCTCATACCGTTGGGTTCGAGGATTCAGGACTCTTCACATTGGTTTGTTACTATGCAGGGGTGGGGCATCCTCCAGGTTATCCATTATATTCAATGCTGTGCCCTCCGTTTGCGCACTTGCCAGGGTTATCCCCAGCACACGGTGTAAACATCTTTAGTGCCCTGTGCGCCGCAGGTGCCGCAAGCACCATCGGTTGGATTATTTTGCGTCTTTGTAACAACGCCATCGCGGCAATTACTGGAGGTTTACTCTTTGCTTTTTCTAATCATTATTGGTCACAAGCAATAACGCAAGAGGTTTATGCACTCAATGCATTGGTGTTTTTTCTGAGTCTTGCTTTGATTATGGAATTTGCCAACAGGCAAAGTCGTAAAACACTTTTTGTTCTAAGTATTTTTATTGGTCTGGGTTTGAGCAATCATTGGCCATTATTTGTATTAGCTTCTGTCGCGTTCCCCATAGTTTGGTTACCTCAAATAGTTCCAATTGTTCGATGGTTGTGGTGGCGGAATATATTCATTGGATTGATGGGGTTGATGCTGGGGCTAACCCCTTATTTGTATATGTGGTTGCGCTCTTTGAGTAATCCCTTCATTAGTTTTTATGGTCCTATAGAGACGTGGGAACGCTTCCTATTTATCATTGCTCGAAAAGGCTATTCGGGAGTCGATAATCAAGGGGGGAATTTAATTGATAAGCAAGATTTTTCACATTGGTTGTTAAGTTCTATTCCCGATCAAATATCATGGATCGGTATTGCACTATTAGTGCCTGGGGTATTATTTTTACTGTTAAAAAAACGCCCTTTCTTTGCAATTGCAATTATTTTATCTATTCTAAGCAGTTCGTTGCTTTTGATTTTCTTGTTGAATTTTAAATACGAACTAGTGTGGAGAGAAGCATTTAGGGTTTACCCGCTTATTTCATGGGGAGAGTTAGCGTTGATTGCAGGTTTGGGTCTTTTGTATATCCAAGATTTTTTAGGTAAGGTGCTTTCTAAAAAAGTAGCCCGTGCAGCAATGGTGGCGATTGCTTTTGTTGCTGTTCTATGGCATGGAGGGCAGAATGGCTACGCTAATTGGCAACCATCAATCACGTATGCGGATAGGTACGCTACAACCATTCTTGAGATGCTTGATGAAAATGCTATCCTCATCACCTTCGATGACACGCATCTGCCGATAATATATAAGCGTTTTGCTGAAAAAAAACGACCTGATGTTCAAGTATATAATTCACAGTCGCTTATTCTGGGTAATCGATTGACAGATTCAGTTGAAAAGAGCGCTTCTAAAGCGAAAGCGTACACAGAATTTGTGAAAAAAAGCAATCGTCCAGTCTACTACTTTTATGAAGATATTGGCTTTAGTGGGTATGAGAATTATGGTGCTATTAAAAAAATGCGTCGAGACCTACCCAAAGGAACGGTGGTTTGGAAGTTGTCGGAGCCATTGAGAAAATTGGTAGAGACGATAGATGTATTTAATGCGCCTAATACGTGGTCACGTAATATGCAAGAACGTTTGGCGAGCAATCTGAGCAAAGTTTATTACGAGCTACCTGAGAACGACTTTGAAAAGCAAGGATTAAGAAAGTCACTTGAGTTGACACCATTTGGTAAGATAGCTCAAGCGTATGCTTGGTCTGAAAAGCGTTCTCCGATAGAGGAGTATAAGAGACATGTGGAGAATGTTGAGTCGAGTCACACATTTTTCGAAAATCAAGACAGTATGGATAAAAGCAATTACTATAACTATCTTGGGAGAGTAGAGTCCATATTAGCGAATCGTGTTAACAATAAGAAGATAGAGAATATTTTTTTAAAGGGCGTAAAAGAGTACGAGGCAAATGATAGTCCGTCACTGCTTCCTTTGTTGGAGATATACGCTCAAACAGATAGATTAACTGAACTTCGTTATTGGCGAAAAAAATACCCAAATGCAGACCGTAAAAGTCAAATTATTAGAAACTTTGATCAGTATGGAGTCGCGGGCACAAATGGCTATATAGATAACCTATCCAATCAAAAAATTCAAAATGCTATAGTGTTGTTGTCAGAGGGTAAGAAAGACGAAGCACGCCCCATCATTAGAGAACTGCAGACACTTCGCCCTACAAGTATTCATGTCATACTTGTCACAGGAGGCTTGGCCATGTTAGATAGGAATTACAAGCTTGCTTTGCTAAATTTCGAAAGTATTTTGAGTGTCGATCCGAATCACTTCGATGCGTTATTGAATAGTGCGCAAATATATTTGAAAAATAAAAATTTCGCTCGTGCAGAGGAACTAACAGAGCGTATTAAAGTTATTGATCCAACAAATCCAAATATTCAAAAGCTTGAATATGCGATTCAAACTCAGAAAAACGCTCCCAAGTGATAGAGGATCTTATGGACTCTATCACTCGGGTAACCTACAGACTATTTGAGAGAATTGCGCACTCCACTCCCGTAATCAGGATGAACGCTGTCGAATAGTAGACATTGTCTTTCTGCTATTTCAGCAGGAACACCTTGCATAGAAGCGGCAATATTATTGAATAGGCGTTGCTTTTGCGCATCGTCAAACATATTGAATAACGCTCGAGGTTGAGCAAAGTCATCATTGCCTTCTCGATGGTCATAGCGGGCGGCATCTCCAGAAATTTTCAAAGGTGGCTCAGCGTGGGTTTTATCTTCGGTTGGTCCACCCATGCTATTTGGCTCGTAGTAAGCATCTGAATTGCCTGTATTATTTTGGAAAAAGCGCATTGATCCGTCTTTGTGATAATGGTGCATAGGGCATCTGGGAGCATTTACAGGTAACGCTTCGTAGTGTGTTCCTAAACGATAGCGATGAGCGTCTGCATAGGAGAAAATACGCGCTTGTAACATTTTGTCTGGTGAAAAACCAATTCCACGCACAACATTTGATGGTGAAAAAGCCGCCAATTCTATGTCAGTAAAGTAATTTTCAGCATTACGATTTAACTCAAAATGCCCAACGTCTATTAATGGGAATTGAGAGTGTGGCCAGACTTTAGTTAAATCAAAAGGATTAAATGATGCTTTCTCAGCATCCATTTCTGGCATCACTTGAATGTACATTTTCCAGCGAGGATATTTCTTTGACTCAATGCCTCCAAATAAAGACTCTTGATATGTCTCACGACTTTTACCAATTATCGATTCTGATTCGTCATTTGTGTAATGCTTATGACCTTGTTCGGTTTTGAAATGAAATTTCACCCAAAAACGCTCCCCTTTAGCATTCCATAAGGAGAATGTATGCGAACCGTAACCATTCATATTCATTGGGGTTTGTGGCAACCCTCTATCGGACATTAGAATAGTTACTTGATGTAAACTTTCAGGAGAAAGCGACCAAAAATCCCAAGCAGCAGTTGCAGAGCGCATGTTTGTTTTAGGATGACGTTTTTGAGTATGAATGAAATCTGGGAATTTCAATGGATCGCGAACAAAAAATACGGGGGTATTGTTACCCACTAAATCCCAATTCCCTTCATCGGTATAAAATTTCAGTGCAAATCCGCGAACATCTCTTTCAGCATCTGCTGCGCCTACTTCACCTGCAACTGTTGAAAATCGAGCAAGCATGGTTGTTTGTTTGCCTACTTCGGAGAAGACACTGGCACAGCTGTATTGGCTAATGTCATGGGTAACTGTCAATGTTCCAAATGCGCCCCATCCCTTAGCATGAACAACTCGCTCAGGAATCCGCTCACGGTTTTGATGAGCGAGCTTTTCAATAAGCTGATAATCTTGAAGCAGTACCGGACCGCGCGCGCCAGCGGTTAAGGAGTTTTGATTGTCGCTGATAGGAGCGCCTGCTGAAGTGGTCATTTTTTTGCTCATAGGGAACCTCATTAAAGTGATTGGAGTTTTTCAGATATTATAAACGTGAATGATAATCATTTCATGCCAGTTAAGCAGTTTCAGGCGAAGATTTTAATTCAGAAAAAACTTCGAAAAGAAATTGTTTCCGTTCTTCAACCGTATTTGTTTCAACATTGATTTGCAACGTTTGGGGGGTGCGCATGCGCCATTGTTTAGGATTGTTTTGTAAGCGATGAATTAACTTTTGGTGGTTGATCTTTGCATGTTCGGTAAAGAGCAGTCTTATTTGACTACTATCGACGTCGATTTTTTCAACACCAATAACTTGTGCTTGTAATTTCACTTGAGTTATCTCAAGAAGCTGTTGACAACTTTCAGGAAGTGACCCGAAGCGATCAAGTAATTCATTTCTAATGTCTTCAAGGTGCAGATTTTCGCTAGCGTGATTGATGCGTTGATAAAATTGCAACCGCGTTGGCACATCGTAAATGTATTCAGAGGGAATAAGCGCGCTTGTGCCAAGCTGAATCTCACAAGGTTTGGCTTGCGGAGGTGTGTCTTTTTGTAAATCTTTATCGGACATTTGTGTAATGGTGCGTTCAAGCATTTCCATGTACAGGTTAAAGCCGATTTGTTGCAAATGTCCTTTTTGTTGATCACCAAGCAGCTCACCAGAACCTCTGATTTCCAAATCTTGAATGGCGATTTGAAAGCCTGCCCCCAAATCAGTTGCTTCACTAATGGCTTCCAGTCTTCTACGGGCATCGCCTTTCAAAGTGGTGGTTGAAGGAACAAATAAATAGGCATACGCTTGGTGGAATGAGCGACCAACACGTCCCCGTAATTGGTGTAATTGCGCTAAACCAAACTTATCAGCACGATTGATTATTATGGTATTAGCATTAGGAATGTCTATGCCTGTTTCTATGATGGTCGTGCACAGTAGAACATGCTGGGATTGGTGATAAAAAGCATTCATCACTGCTTCAATTTGTCGTTCAGGCATTTGGCCATGCGCGATACCCACGCTTATATCAGGTAAAAGCTGTAGGATCTGACGTCTCATTTTTTCAATGGTCGCAATGTCGTTATGGATGAAGAACACTTGCCCTCCACGATAGATTTCTCTGCTAATGGCTTCTTTAATTGTGGCATTGTCCCAATCACGAACGAATGTATTAATTGACACTCGATTGGGTGGAGGGCTAGCAATGATAGAAATATCTCTTAAATTTGAAAATGCCATATTGAGCGTGCGTGGAATCGGAGTAGCAGTCATAGCAAGAACGTTTACTTCTGCTCTCAACTGCTTAAATCGATCCTTTTGCTTGACTCCAAAACGATGTTCCTCATCAATGATTATTAAGCCAAGATTATTAAACCGCACATCGTCTTGAATTAAGCGATGGGTGCCGATAAGAATGTCTATTTGTCCCTTCTCTAATGCTAATAAAGTTTGTTTGTTTTCTAAATTGCTTTGCATGCGCGAAACAATACCGATGCGAACGGGCCAGTTGGTAAACCGATCCTTAAAGGTTTGTAAATGCTGGTTTGCGAGCAAAGTAGTAGGGACTAAAACACCGACTTGGTATCGCGCAAAGGCACTTACAAATGCGGCTCTAATTGCTACTTCAGTTTTTCCAAATCCAACGTCTCCACACACCAATCGATCCATTGGTTTTGCGTTTGCCAAGTCGGAGAGTACTTCCCCAATGACTTTTGTCTGATCAAGCGTTTCAGCAAAAGGGAATTCAGATGCAAAGCTCGCGTATTCGTCGGATATATCAATGGATTTTCCTTCTCTTGTAGCACGTTTTGCATAGACTTCAAGTAACTGTGCGGCAACATCCTCAATTTTTTTCTGCGCTTTTTGTTTCTCTTTACTCCATTTTGCTGTACCCAATTTATGTAGAGGAGCAAGATCGGCATCCCCAATATAAGGGCTGATAATATCGATATCATGTATAGGGACGAAAAGTTTGTCGCTATCAGCGTAAAGCACACAAATAAAGTCTTGCTCGCAATCTCCGGTGTTTATTGTTTGCAATCCGTTGTATCTCCCCACACCTTGTTCCAAATGTACTACTGGTGATCCAATGGTCAATTGGCTTATATTGTGTAGTGCGGTTTGAAAGTCGATTTGAGCAGATTTTTTTGTGACATCGATATGAACTTGTGGAATCGCTTCGCTTCCAAATATTTCAAATTGAGAAAATATTACCCGCTTGTTTGCAGTATCGAAAAAACCTCTATGGATAGGCAAGACTGTTAAGGCTACGCCATTCTCAGCTAAAGACATATCAAGCGCTTTGCTCCAACTCTCTACTATTTGAGTAACGATGTTAAGTTTGCCAAGTTGCTGCTGACATTGCTCAAGGTGACGTTTCCCCTCAAGGCAACAGACAATCTGTTTGGGCTGTAGTTTATGCGCATTGAGGACGCTTTTAAATCCTTCGCTCATTGAACTGTTTAATGGACGTAGGTCTGTATTGAGACTGTTAAGCTGTAGATTTAAGCGTGCTCGTTGTAAGTAAAGAGGATTTTTTTTACTTAGTAAGTCTTTCAACAATTTAGGGTTAATGAAGAGTTCTTCTGGGGGAACGCATGGTTGGCTCAAGTCTTGGCGCGTTTTATGTCGCTGTAAGCATTGATTCCAAAATATTTTGCCACTGGCTAATGCGCTTGGGCAGATAATTACTTGTGTTTCTTCGGGCAAATAATCAAAAAAAGAACACAACGTTGAAGTGTGAAGCCAAGGAAGGAAAAATTCAATCCCAGGAAACTCTTTTCCAGAGCTTATTTTTTGATAGATTGTGCTGTGGGCAGAATTAATGCCTAATTGTCGAAATGACTTGCGAAATTTTTCTATGGTTTCAGATGTTAGACTAAATTCATTAGAAGGCAATAAATCAATACTATCAACATTTTTTAATGTTCGTTGGCTTTCAGGGTTAAAGGATCGAATGCTTTCTATTTCGTAATCAAAAAAATCAAAGCGATAGGGCACAGACGACCCCATAGGAAATACGTCAAAAATAGAACCTCGAGAAGAATATTGACGTGCTTCGTTTACTGTGGCTGTACGGGTGTACCCTGCACGGTCAAGTTGTTCTGAAAAATGCATCGTATTGAGACGATCACCTACCGTAAATTGGAAACGTTCTCCGTTTATCCAATCAGAAGGAGGAAGATAATGCATTAGAGTATTTGCTGAAATAACCATGATTTCTGGCATGCTATCACCCATGAGGGACAGCCTTTTAGACACTAAATCAGGAGGTGGTGAAAATGTATCGTAAGGTAATATTTCTCGATCGGGGAAACAGGCAATTTTTCTATTTGGGCAAAAGGAAGACAATTCATGCACTAATTGGTTTACTGCATGTATGTCCTTTTCAATAATTAGTACTTTGTCAGTATTCTTTAAATATTGATTTATGACGTAGGCGTTCGTTCCTTCAACAACGCCACCTAACGATTCAGGCAACTCTTTTTGAAAAGACATGTTCAATAGATTGACTCTTTAAGAGAGGGGTTATTTTAATTATGCGGATAAGATTTTTTGTAAACATAACTCTGGCTTTTTGAGTGCGTGTTTAATTTACGTTCGGCATTATAAGTGGAAGGAAAAATCTTTGAATGTCTTTCCTATGATGATTTTTTTCATTGTTGAAAATCAATGGTGATGTTTTTAAAACATGCATCTAAACAGCTCTGTTTTAGGTTACGAGTAAATGAAATAATGGTTATTACAATTGTAAAATTCTACTTAGATGCAAAATCCCAAGTTGCCTTTCACAACTAAAAGAAAAGTAATGCCTTAGATAGCCCTGAATTTCGTGTGGTTTAAGCGTAAAATACCGCCATCTTTTTGGCACATCGAAAGCTATCTAATTTTACAGCAATAAACGCAGACATTAATTTTGGTTAATTGTGTGTTTCGTGCCTGCAGCACAAGCAACAACGCGCTTACTTTTTCTTCTCCGTTGAAACGAGGGTGGGTTCGGTTGTGCTAAGCCGATAGTACAGAATTTGATAATACCAATTGAACCATTAAAACTTGCCAATCTCGTAAATTTTTTCAACATACTCTATGAAACCATTTTTGCACCACTTTACGATTGACCCAAAGAACGATATTCTTTCAGGGCTAACAGTAGCGCTTGCGCTTATTCCAGAGGCAGTTGCCTTTGCCTTTATTGCGGGTATTGATCCTTTGGTCGCTTTATATGGCGCTTTTATGATGGGGTTAATAACGTCACTATTTGGTGGGCGACCCGGTATGATTTCTGGCGCAACCGGTGCGATGGCAGTGGTTATGGTTCACATGATTCAGCAAGGGAATCAAGTGGGGCTCAGTTTAGCCGAACCTATAGAAAATTTAGGGCTTCAATGGTTGTTTATAACATTATTATTGGTGGGTGGGATACAAATTACCGCAGGCGTTTTTAGACTGGGTAAATTTGCACGTCTTATCCCACACTCTGTGATGATGGGGTTTGTCAATGGCTTAGCGATTGTCATTTTCCTTTCTCAATTAGGCATGTTTCAAACGAATAATAATGGTTCGATCTCTTGGTTAACGGGAAATTCGCTATACACCATGATTGCACTGGTAGTGTTAACGATGGGCATTATGTACGGCTTGCCAAAGTTCACCAAAAAAGTACCAGCCGCATTGACTGCTATCCTGATTGTTGCGGCGATTACCATTTTTGGCGATATAGAGGTTAGTACTGTCGGTAGCTTCATTCGTGATGGTGGGGGAGAAGGGTTGCAAGGTTCGCTGCCGTCTTTTCAGTCTGGATTGTTTGCATTTGTTACAACTTTAGATGGTCATTGGGGTTTGATAATATCGACCGCATTTTTACTGGCTGCTGTTGGTTTAATTGAGTCTTTAATGACTTTAAACTTGATTGATGAGATGACTGAAAGGAGAGGGAGTGGCAATCGAGAATGCGTTGCACAAGGTGGTGCGAATGTTTTAAACGGTTTGTTCGGAGGCATGGGTGGTTGTGCAATGATAGGGCAATCTATCATTAACATTAACTCAGGTGGCAGAGGACGCTTATCGGGAGTTGTTGCCTCTATTGCGCTACTTTGTTTTATTTTATTTGGCGCATCTATGATTGAACAGATCCCCATTGCTGCACTTGTAGGCGTGATGTTTATGGTTGTTGTAGGAACGTTTGCGTGGAGTAGCTTTAGAATTATAAATAAAATACCCAGATCGGATGCTTTTGTTCTGATTTTGGTTTCTGCAGTAACCGTTTGGCAAGACTTAGCCATTGCTGTGATTGTTGGCGTTATTATTTCAGCGTTGGTGTTTGCTTGGAGAAACGCCACCATGATCCGAATTCGTAAAAGAATGAAAGAAGATGGCACCAAAGTTTATGCCGTCTGGGGACCTTTGTTTTTTGGTTCAGTGCTGAATTTTAATACCAAATTCATGGTAAAAGATGATCCTGATAAAGTAGAGATTGATTTTATTGAATCAAAGATAAGCGATCATTCTGGTGTTGAGGCTATTCAAGCTTTAGCCAACAGATATCTGGAAAGAGGGAAAAAATTAAGATTGACGCATCTAAGCCCAGATTGTATAAAAATTTTAATGACGATGGATCCTAAGCTTGAGGAAATAATCGATCGTTCAATCGATGATCCGCGCTATTACGTGGTTACAGACAAAGTTGACATAGAAACATAAGCCTTAAAGCATTAGGGTCAAACGGTATCAAATGATTACTTAGAGCGCTTTAGCGAGAGGAAGTTACTGGAGCGTTTTGCCACACACCATATTCAACATAATACTATTTATTCACAAAATCACCTTCATCGTTGAAAGAATTGGATTACTATGGATTATGTCGTAAAATCTAGGGTTTTAAATTATCAAGTCAGACATTCATGTCATCAAAACATCCAGTTGTAGCAATTACAGGCGCCAGTGGAGCAGGAACTACAACAGTTAAGCACGCGTTTGAAGCAATTTTTGCAATAGAAAAATTAAATGTTGCTATGGTTGAAGGTGATAGTTTTCATCGTTACAGCAGGGAAGAAATGCGGGCTCGAACTGCTGAGTCAAGGCAATATAGCGAAAAAGTATTCACACACTACAATGAAAAAGCAAATCATTTAGGAAAACTTGAGAAACTCTTTAAAACCTACGGTGAATTAGGTTCAGGACGCGTGCGTCACTATGTTCATGATAAGCATTCACGTGATTTTGAGAAAAAAAGAGGTGTTGGGGAGGGCGAGTTTACCCCATGGCATGAATTACCCAAAAATACGGATTTGCTAATGTACGAGGGGCTTCATGGGGGCGTGGTGACTAAAAGTGTTAATGTTGCTCAATGGGTTGATTTATTGGTCGGTGTTGTTCCTTGCATTAATATTGAGTGGATGCAGAAAATTTGGCGTGACTGTCGGGATAGACTCTACACTCCAGAACAAGTGAGTGATGTTATTTTAGAACGTCTGCCAGATTACATAAAATATATTGCGCCCCAGTTTGACAGAACACATATTAATTTTCATCGCATTCCATTGATTGATACGGGAAATCCTTTTTCTTTTGGAAACCCAAAGCATGTTCCCACACCAACGGAATCAATGGTTGTTATTTCGGCACGAAAAGTGGATATTGATTTAGCACCATTAATTGAAAATATTGAGGGGGCTAAGTGTTCCAATGAACACACAATTGTCATCCCAGGAGAAAGTATGCTGAAAGCTATGAATTTGTTATTATTGCCGATTATTAAAAAAATGGTCAACGTTGCCAAATCTACTTGACGAATAGCAAGTAAAAGCATACAATTCGCCTCCCTTCAAAAAGCCAGTAGAAAAAATGAAACGCACATTTCAACCAAGCACAATAAAACGTAAACGTACACATGGATTTAGGGCTCGTATGGCCAGCGTTTCAGGACGTAAAATTCTTAATGCTCGTAGAGCAAAGGGACGCAAGCGTCTTAGTGCATAAATTTTTGGCAAGTACAGTTGTTGCTTGTAATAAGTTGGTTGTTATTCAAAATTGGCTATTGTCCCGCTTTCTTTTTCACGTAAATTTCGACTGGATAAAAAGTCAGAATTTAATGCTGTTTTTAATGGCTGTAAAGCCTACAGAAGAGGGACTTCAACCGCATTAGTTTCCAAAAACACATTGTCTCATCCACGCTTAGGAGTAATTGTTTCAAAGCGGAAAGTGAATAAGTCGTACAGGAGGAACCATATCAAACGGCAAGTTCGAGAAATGTTTAGACTTAAACAACAGACTTTGCCAAATGTTGATATGATAGTTATCGCTTCATCGCAGGCAATGAAAGTGGATAATGTCCGCTTTCGCAAAGATCTACAATCAATACTTGATTCATTGGAGTAATTAATGGAACAATTACGGTGGTTTTGGTTAGCAATTTTTTTGGTCAGTCTTACTTGGCTAGGTGTGAATTACTCTGAATTTATTGAGAGAGAACCTCAAATACCTACTGCAATAACGCAAAGCACCTCAGACATTCAACAATCCAAAGAGCGTATTAGTAGAGATACAACTGACGACATTCCTATCTTAGAGGATGACGATAGTACGGTTTTTGATGGAAATGGCGATACTGTTGCTTCAATACAAAACGTAAGTGGACGATTAATTCGTGTTGAAACAGATGTGTTCTCACTGCTTATAGATCAACGCGGGGGAACTATTATTCGAGCCGATCTTAAGAAATTTCCTATCAGCATTGAGCAAAAGGATATTCCAACGGAATTGTTAGATGAAGAAAGTTATAACATTCAGTCGGGATTGGTGTCTAAACAAGAGGCACCAACGCACGACGTCCTCTATGACTCACCTTCTGATGAGTACTTTATGGAAGGAAATAACATCCTTGAAGTGCCGCTGATTTGGCAA
This sequence comes from uncultured Thiomicrospira sp., assembly GCA_965195345.1. Taxonomy (GTDB): domain Bacteria; phylum Pseudomonadota; class Gammaproteobacteria; order CAKMZV01; family CAKMZV01. The sequence goes on from OZ239628.1 coordinate 357,613, forward strand.
GAAAATGGTTTGCGCGTCGTTAAAACGTATCGTTTTAAACCAAATAGCTACGCTATTGAAATGCAAACATCAATCGAAAACAATGGGTCAGAAAGTTGGTCTGGTAATTTTTATGCGCAATTAATGCGTGACCGCCCACGAGACGAAGAAAGCAGCCGATTCATTTATACATATACAGGTCCTGCAATATACACTGGGGAAAACAATTATGAAAAAATAAGTTTTGATGACATTGATTCTGGAGATGGAAAGACACATCAAAGTCTTGGTAAGAAAATAAGCGATCCTTGGGTTGCTATGTTGCAACATTATTTTTTGGCGGCGCTTGTTCCAAATGAATCAGAACTTGTTAAATTATTTGCTCGTAAGGTAAAGGATAAATACTACATTGGTTATACCAGTGAGCGTATCGTTGTCCCAGTTGGTGAAACGGCCATACTCGAACAAAATTTGTTTATAGGTCCAACGGAACAAAGCCGATTGACCAAACTTCACCCAGATTTAAACTATGCCGTTGATTATGGGGTTTTTCATGTTATTGCTGCGCCGCTTTTCTGGTTGCTTAAAAACATTCACTCATTTGTTGGAAATTGGGGTTTTTCTATTATTCTTGTGACGATGCTGATTAAGTTGGTGTTTTTTAAATTAAGTGAGAAAAGCTATCGCTCAATGGCGAAAATGCGCAAGCTTTCTCCCAGAATTCAACAGTTGCGCGAACGATATTCTGACGATAAGCAAGAATTAAACAAACGGATGATGAGCATTTATAAAGACGAAAAAGTCAATCCCTTGGGGGGTTGTTTGCCTGTCTTGGTGCAGATCCCTGTTTTCATTAGCTTGTATTGGGTTCTGATTGAAAGTGTGGAACTGCGGCAAGCTCCGTTTATCCTATGGATTCATGACTTGAGTATTGCCGATCCATATTTCGTATTGCCCCTTATGATGGGTGTGTCAATGTGGTTTCAACAGCGTTTAAATCCTGCACCACCAGATCCTATTCAAGCAAAAGTAATGCAATTTTTGCCAGTAATCTTTACTGTATTCTTCCTGTTCTTCCCTGCAGGACTTGTACTATATTGGGTGACTAACAATGTTCTTTCGATTGCTCAACAATGGGTAATTACCAAACGCGTGGAAGCAGAAAAATAGCTTCTGCCACTATTGCAGCTATTGCTACCCCTTCAGGTTATGGTGGCATCGGGGTAATCCGTATCTCGGGTAGTGAGTCGTTGTCTATATCTCGACAGTTAAGTCAAATTGAACCAGAGCCTAGACACGCCCATTTCGTCAATTTTTATGATGAAGATGGCTCCATTATTGACGATGGACTGCTTTTATATTTTCCTAGACCTCATTCCTATACTGGAGAAGATGTTATTGAGTTGCATGGGCATGGTGGTCCAGTTGTTCTCAATCAACTTTTAAAACGGGTGTTTTCTTGCGGAGGCGAACCTGCAGATCCAGGTGCTTTTTCACAGCGTGCATTTATCAACGACAAATTAAGCCTTGATCAAGCTGAAGCCATTATGGCACTCATTCATGCTTCATCCGAGCAAGCAGCGTCTGCCGCTCGAAATAGCTTGCAAGGAGAGTTTGCCAAAGAAGTTGAATCCTTGCGAGTAACCATTCAGCATATGCGTATTTGGGTGGAGTCGGCTATTGACTTTCCTGAAGAAGAGATAGATTTCTTGAACGACCAATCTTTGCTTGAACAGATGCAATTGAATGAAGATGCATTGCATGCTTTACAAGTAAAAAGCAAGACAGGGCAGTTGCTCACCGAAGGAGTACGTGTTGTTATTGCAGGTGCTCCTAACGTTGGTAAATCGAGCTTGTTGAACGCGTTGAGTGAGCAAGATAACGCGATAGTTTCTGATGTCGCAGGAACAACTCGCGATGCAATAAACACACAAATTCTAATAGACGGATTATTGCTGAACATCACAGATACTGCTGGTTTAAGGGATAGCACAGACCCGATAGAACAAGAAGGAATAAAGCGAACCCATCAGGTGTTAGAAAAAGCTGATTTGGCTTTGATAATGTGCAGTGCTGACCAAATACAAAGTGACGAGAAAACGCAATTTCTTGATTGTCCGAGCATCGTTGTTTTTAATAAAATTGACTTGCTTACCGATGAAAGAAGAGTACCTGAAGGGGTAATTGCATTGTCATTGAAAACCATGCAAGGCTTTGAAGAGCTAAAAAAAGCAATTTTGGGAAAAGTTGGATTTATGCCCACAACGAGCACCTACAGTGTTCGACAACGCCATCTTGACATCATTGCTAAAGTGTCGGATCATCTCGCAAATGCCAGAAAGAATTTACAAAAACAAAGAGGGGAAATTCTTGCCGAAGAATTGCGTTTGGCAAGCGATGCACTTGGTGAAATCACAGGGAAAATGTTAGCTGATGATTTACTTGGAGATATTTTCTCAAAATTTTGTATTGGTAAATAGATAGTAGGTGAAGCAGAATGTGTTTAAAAGATAAATACTCAAATATTAAGAGATATTGTTGGAAAAGGTTGGAGGCGCGACCTAAATTGAGATTAGGTTATGCGTTTAATAAAATCTTGTTGACTTGAAAAGTATGAAGCCACTAATGAAATATAGAGGTGGAAAGTCAAAAAACTCATTGAATGCCCGTCTATTAAAACTGCTTTTTATTTTATATGATGCCTTGGTCTAAGCTAACAGCCATAGTGGTTGATAGGGTCTGGCATTGGTCAAGGAAGGAATTTTTCCAATCACCGTGTAAAATGATAGCGGGTTGTACCCATCTCCATCGCAGTCCAGCGGTAATGCTCTCCAAGGCGTTCTTTGTGCCTGTTCCATCTAATTTTGCTCGAATGACAGCGGCAACGGGCATCCCTTGTTTAATTTCAAGGCAAGGGTAGTATATACGGTCAAAAAAATCTTTCATGGCGCCACTCATATAACCTAAGTTCTCAGTGGTTGACAGTATTATTGCATCAGCCTCTAACACCATTTGAGGAGTGGTTTTTAAAGGATGTTGTAGTTGAAAGCTGCTCTCTTCCAATATTTCGGACTGAGCGCCTATGCGTAATGCATCCGCAATGCGTTGAGTATTAGAGGATGGTGTGTGTGCAACAATTAGTAATTTTTTCATTTTAATGCTTTTTGCCTTGACGCTTTCATGATGAATCATCAGTAGTGCGTTCTATCATCCACGTATATAGTTTATTCCTATTATCGTTGGTGATCTTTGCCACTATTTTTGCAGCTCGAGTGTGTCCAATTTCTTTTGCTAAGGCAAGTGCAATGCTTTTTCCTTGCTCGCTAAGTTGATCGGTTTGTGTTGCAACTGAAGGAATAACGATAACAAATTCACCGCGAACCCAATCAGGGTTCTCATCAAATTGTTGTTTGATATCGACAGCACTTCCAACAATGAAACGCTCAAACCGTTTTGTCAGTTCTTTGGCAACGACAATGTTGGTCATATTTGGAACAATGGCGATTAAATCGTCAATGGTGCTGAGGATACGATGAGGTGCTTCATAGAAAACACTGGTGTGATTTAGTTCAACTGCCGATATGAGTTGTTTGCGCCGAGATACTTGACGGTTTGATAAGAAACCAAAAAAGGTGAATGGTTGCGTTGGAACACCTGCTGCACTCAACACAGCGGTTAATGAACTGGGTCCTGGAATTGGATGGACAGTGATTTTGTTTTTGTGGCATTCGCGGACTAAAACATAGCCTGGATCAGAAATAAGTGGTGTACCAGCATCACTAATTAAAGCAAAAGATTTTCCGTTCACTATTGCTTCAATTATTTTTTTGGAGGTTTGTGCTTCATTGTATTCGTGATACGCTTGTAGGTTTTTTGCTCTTATTCCGAGTAAGTTGAGTAGGTTTTTACTGGTTCGAGTGTCCTCACACAACACGGTATCAACGGTTTGTAATATTTCCATCGCGCGCATAGAAATGTCTTGAGAGTTTCCTATAGGGGTTGCTACTATGTATAATTCACCTATGAATTCATTCATTCATTCATTTTATCCCTTACAGCAGGTTTTTACTTTATTGTTCATCCTATTTTGCTTGGGTTTGGGTGGTTGTGCGCAGACTCCTAAACAAAATCCCATTGAAGAAAACGAGCAAACGTTCAATGAGGATGCTGATATTCAAAAAATTTTGCAATTAGGAGAAAGTGAAGAGGGCGGCAATGAGAAAGGTACTATTACAAAAGCCGTTCCTAGAATAGAATTTTTATTGGATAGTGAAGAAAGCAATCAAGTAGCCGTGCTGTTGCCGCTAAGAGGGGAATTGATGCCTGCTGGCGAGGCTATTAAGGAAGGTATTTTACAAGCCTACTACGGACAAAACATCGGATACAAAGTGCAATTCTACGATACGCATGGTAAAGACATTAATGCGCTCTACCAGCGTGTTCTGAAAAATGACGTTAACATGGTTATTGGTCCCTTACAAAAAAGTAACGTTGATGCATTAGGCTATTCTCCTAATGTGCTGAACATCCCCTTGAATCGCACAGGGAAAGCATCGAATGTATATCCTTTTGATATTACGGTTGAATCAGAGATCAAACAGCTTGCCGAAATTATTAAGCAAAGAGGATATTGCCGCATAATGTTTGTTTCATTGGATGGAAAGCGGGAAAGGCTTATCGGGGAAATGCTAAAACAGTATGTGCAGGATAATGGAGGACAACTCAAAGAGCAGATTTACTTGCCTGTAAATCAAATTAATGAATCCACGAAAATACTAAGGAAAGCATTGCAGACAACGCGCATTCTGGAGGTGTCTGAAAATGAAAGGTTTGTCACTTTTGAAAGGGACGATTATCCGTTTGTTCGCCAAGATGTTGATGTTATTATCAGCCATTTGCCAGTGATTGAATCTCGCCTTTATGTACCTCTATATAGATCGCTGGGTGGTGATTTGCCAGTGCTTTCTACCTCTGAGATGGTAGCTGGGGGGCATGATTTGGTTAGTGGCGATCCTGATTTAATTGGCATAGAATTTTTAGATCTTCCCTCGTCAAATATTAATAATGAAGGACGGCTTTTTCAAAACATTGGTTTCGACGCGATAATGTTAAGTAATGCTTTGCGCTTTTCTGAAAACTTTCAATTTCAAGGGAGAACAGGCAGTTATGAGTATAAAAACGGTAAAAGTATTAGGTTCTTAGATATTTATCAAATAACTTCTGATGGGTTGAAAGTGAACGCACACGATCATCTTGTATTAGATGAGTCGTAAGACGGGAGCTTTTTATGAAAAGCAAACCTGTGATTGGTTGATTGAGAATAATTACCAAATTCTTAAACAAAATTTTTCTTGTAGGCATGGTGAGATTGACATAATTGCTCAAAATCCTCAAGGGGTGCTTTGTTTTGTTGAAGTGCGCTATAGGAAAGAGAACTTATATGGTGGTGCGCTCGCGTCTGTTAGCCGATCAAAACAGCTAAAGGTTATTAAAGCAGCGTGTTATTTTTTAACAGAATATGCGAAATATCGTGATTTCCCAATACGTTTTGACGTTTTTGCATGGGAAAGCGATCGATCTCCCAATGTCATTCAAAATGCATTTTCTGAGTGAAAAGATTGATTAAAGAAAAATTCTGTTAATTTTAAAAAACGCATTTTTTTGAAAATACTTTGAATATTCTATTAAAAAATAATGCGCTGAAGGTTGTTTTTCGGTTATATTGTTTTTATAGGATATTGTAAATATACTAACGAACATTTATTGAATACTAAAATATTATAGGAGAACTAGTATGAAGAATTGGCTAACTAACGTACTTGCAACATTAGTACTGGTATTTACTGCAACTGCTTTTGCCGAAGGGGGAGTAGTGCACGTTTACAATTGGTCGGATTACATTGATGAAAGTATTCTGAGTGATTTTGAAAAAGAAACAGGCATTAAAGTCGTTTATGATGTGTTTGATTCCAATGATATTTTGGAAACAAAACTGCTTGCAGGTAACTCAGGGTATGATGTTGTTGTTCCTTCAGGTGCTTTTTTACAACGTCAAATTAAGGCTGGTGTTTTTAAAAAATTGGATAGATCAAAATTAACGAATTTTGACAATATGTGGGATGTTATTTCTAATCGCACGTCTCGCTATGATCCAAAAAATCAATACTCGATAAACTATATGTGGGGCACCACAGGTCTTGGTTTAAACGAGCCAAAGATAAATGAACGCATACCAAATGCGCCATTAGATTCATGGGCTTTAGTGTTCGATGAAAAGTACATTTCAAAACTGGCTGATTGCGGCGTTTATATGCTTGATGCACCTGATGAAATGATTCCTGCAGCGTTGAACTACATTGGTGAGAACCCAGCGAGTCATGATCCTAAAGTAATCGCTAAAGCGGAAGAAGTACTCAAAAAAATCCGCCCTTATGTGAAGAAATTTCACTCGTCAGAGTATATCAATGGGTTAGCAAATGGTGACATCTGTCTTGCTGTAGGATGGTCAGGTGATATTTTGCAAGCGCGTGACAGAGCGGCGGAAGCAGATAATGGCGTTGAGGTTTCCTACGTAATCCCTAAGGAAGGCGCATTGATGTGGTTTGATCAATTGGCAATACCTAAGGATGCTAAAAATTCAGAGAATGCTTTAAAGTTTATAAACTACATCATGAATGATAAAGTGATGGCTAAGGCTTCTAATTATGTTTATTATGCTAATGGCAATCTCGCTTCACAAAAATATCTTGAAGAGGATGTGATAGATGATCCTGCGATTTACCCGCCGAGCGATGTAATAGACAACTTGTATGTTGTCGAAGCATATCCACCAAAGGCTCAGCGTGTATTGACTCGTCTTTGGACAAAAGTTAAAAGTAATCTTTAATTGCTAATAGTCTAAGTATTTGCGCTGACATTGATGTTAGATTGGCTTCGAAAAAATAATATTGAGAATATTGAGTTTTCAATTGTTGATTACGCTGGTCTTTCTCGAGGGAAGATGGTTGAGGTTGAGACGCTCCATTGTGATAAAGCACAAAGAATACCAATTGATGCCTTTGCGCAGACAATTGAAGGCGAGTATGTTCAGGTGCTTAATGAGGAAGGGAAGAACTTCAATCCTTTGGATAGAGACGTTTTGATGATGGCGGATGAGACAACCATCCAGCCGATACCATGGCTCAATAGACCAAGTGCTTCTGTGATTTGTGATGCGGTTTATTCTGATGGATCCACTGTTGATTTTGCGCCTCGGCAAGTCCTAAAGAATGTCCTTAAACGTTATCATAGTAAAGGGTTAACTCCAGTCGTTGCTCCTGAGCTAGAATTCTATCTTTTTAAGGCGCCAGTGGCGACTGATGATGGGTTGCAATTTGCTCGAGGTATTAATACAGCGCACTTTATAGAAAGTCAGCCTTACAGCGTGGAATGCTTGAATGGGTTGGGTGATTTTTTTGATGAGGTTTGTACGGCGTGCCGTATTCAAAGTATTCATTGCGACACGTTGGTTAAAGAAGTTGCGGCTGGGCAATACGAGATTAATTTAAAACACGGTGATGCACTTGCTAGAGCAGATGAGGCGATGCGATTCAAGCGAACGGTGCGAAGTGTTGCTAAAAAGCACGGAATGCAAGCATGCTTTATGGCAAAGATTAAGGAAAAAATTCCTGGAAACTCTATGCACATTCATCAAAGTTTGCAGGATGAGTCAGGCAAAAACTTGTTCAGTGATGCAGACGGTAAGAATACAGAATTATTTAGATATTTTATAGGCGGATTGAAGAGGTATTTACCAGAAGCTACGGCGATTTTAATGCCCTATGTTAACTCTTATAGACGTATAGAGCCTTATTTATGCGCGCCACTCAATGTGCAATGGTCACAAGATAATAGGACAGTTGGATTGCGCATACCAGAGCCTGATAGTAAAGGATTTGATAGATCAAGACGCATTGAAAACCGAATACCTGGGGCCGATTGTAATCCATATTTGGCTTTTGCTGTGACATTGGCAGCGGGTCTTCAAGGCATTGAAGAGTGTATTGACCCTGGTGCGCCTTATGCAGGAAATGCATATGAACTGCCATTAGAGTTTCCTTCTAACCTTAGTTCTGCGTTGGAGAAGTTTGAGGGCAGTGACACATTAAAGATGCTTCTTGGTTCCGAAAGTATTCGGTTTTTTAGTGCAATTAAGCGTGCTGAACTCAAATCGTTTAAAACAGTAGTGACCCCTTGGGAATTTCAACACTTGTCAGGGGTAGTATAGAGTAAATAAATGTGTTGATAGTGAACTTCAAACTTGGAAAATTATGCATGATTTAACTAAAAAAATTCAAAACATGGATGCATCGCATCACATACATCCTTTCTCCGATTCAAAAATTCTCAATAAGAATGGCGCAAAAGTCATTACAAAAGCCGACGGTGTTTGGCTTTGGGATTCGGATGGTAATAAAATTCTTGACGGCATGGCAGGTTTGTGGTGTGTCAATATCGGCTATGGACATACGACTTTCGGCGATGTGCTGAAAAAGCAAGTAGAGGAATTGCCTTATTACAATTTGTTTTTTCAAACAACGCATCCGAAAATTGCCGAGCTTTCTCAAGTTCTTGATGCGTTAACGCCAGAGCATATGCATCACGTTTTTTTCTGTTCTTCAGGTTCAGAAGCAAACGACACAGTGGTGCGTATGGTACGCCACTATTGGGCAAGTAAAGGGCAAGCAGAAAAAAGCATAGTAATCAGTCGACATAATGCATATCACGGTTCAACAATGGCCGCCGCAAGTCTTGGTGGGATGAAGCCAATGCATGCCCAAGGTGGTTTGCCTATACCAGGAATTGTTCATATTAACCAACCTTATTGGTATGGTGAGGGTGGAGATATGTCTCCTGAAGATTTTGGATTGAAGGTCGCTCGTGAGCTTGAAGAAAAAATCCTTGAGTTGGGTGAAGAAAAAGTGGCGGCTTTTATCGCTGAACCGATACAAGGCGCTGGAGGCGTTATTGTGCCACCATCGACATATTGGCCTGAAGTAAAAAGGATACTCGATAAATACGATATTTTATTTGTATGCGACGAAGTAATTTGTGGTTTTGGTCGTTTGGGTGAGTGGTTTGGGGCACAATCTTATGAATTGAAACCTGATTTGATGGCAATTGCAAAAGGCTTGACTTCAGGGTATGTGCCAATGGGAGGTGTGGTGATATCGGAGAAAGTGGCGGATGTATTAATTAACCAAGGTGGTGAATTTACGCATGGTTATACGTATTCAGGACATCCATTATCCGCAGTTGCTGCATTAGAGAATATTCGCATTTTTAAAGAATACAACTACGTTGACAAAGTACGTGAAGAAACTGGTCCATACCTACAAAAAAGATTCGAAGAGTTAAACGAATATTCACATGTAGGGGAAACAAGAGGCAAAGGGATGCTTGCGGCGATAGAAATATGCAAGGATAAGGATACAAGAACTCCTTTTCATTCTGATCATAACATTGGAAAGATGGGCGTTCGTATTTGTATTCAACATAATTTAGTCATGCGAGCAATTAAAAATTCAATGGTTGTCTCCCCTCCTCTATGCATAACGAAAGAGGAAATTGATCAAATGATGGATAAAATACATGCTGTATTGAAACAACTTGGAGAAGAGATTAAAGGACTGGATTAAAGCGAGTATGAACAACAATAGCAGTGCTGATTCCCCTTGGATGGATGAGTCGATTCAGCCTTTTTTGAAAATTCAGAATTTAAGTAAATCATTCGAGAATGCTAAAGCTTTAGATAGTATTTCATTAGAAGTATATCGGAAAGAATTTTTTGCTTTGCTGGGACCGTCCGGTTGTGGAAAATCAACTTTGCTAAGAATTCTTGCTGGATTTGAAGCTCCAGATGAAGGTGCTGTAACGCTTGAAAACGAATCCATTGTCGAAATTCCTGTTTATAAAAGACCAATAAATATGATGTTTCAGTCGTACGCGTTGTTTCCGCATATGACGGTAGAACAAAACATCGCTTTTGGCTTGAAGCAAGAAAAACTTGACAAATCAGAGATAAAAGAACGTACGGATAAAGCAATTGAGTTAGTTCAGTTAAATCAATTTGCCCGACGTAAACCCAATCAATTATCTGGAGGGCAACAGCAGAGAGCAGCATTAGCGCGTAGTTTGGTTAAAGGACCGAAATTATTATTGCTGGATGAGCCTCTTGGTGCTCTTGATAAAAAATTGCGGCAAGAAACTCAGTTTGAGCTGGTTGATTTGCAAGAGAAGTTAGAAATGACTTTCATTATTGTCACGCATGACCAAGAAGAAGCAATGACGGTGGCATCGCGCATTGCTGTCATGGATCATGGGAAAGTTGTGCAAGTGGGTACGCCATTAGAAATGTATGAATTCCCTCAAACACGCTTTGTAGCTCATTTCATCGGTGATGTGAATATTTTTGATTCTGAGGTGACATCGGTGGAGGATGGATGTTGCTTTGTAGCGTGCGCTGATATAGGAAAAACATTAGGAGTGCAACAAGGACAGCCAGAATCAGCTTTTCATACAGGAGATAAGGTTGGCTTTGCTATTCGACCAGAAAAAATCAGCATCCACAAATCGAATGGAGAAAATAAGGACTCCAACAGCAGTGTTGAAGGGACGGTTTATGACATTGGTTATTTGGGAGGTTGCTCGGTTTACCATGTTCAGCTTGCAACTGGAAAAATGATGGTGGCGAGTGTCAACAATAATCTACGACAGGAGTTTATGCCTATTACATGGAACGATAAAGTCATACTAAGCTGGAATGTTACGTCAGGGCTGTTACTCAAATCATAATTTTTCATGAACTTTAAGCGCTTACTTCCACAACCAAATAAGCGTTGGATTATAGCTATTCCCTACATTTGGTTATTGCTTCTATTTCTTGCGCCGTTCTTTATCGTTTTTAAATTAAGTTTTTCTGATATTGCAATTGCGATCCCACCGTATACACCCATTGTTGAATTTGTAGAGGATGGGTACCTACAACTCACTTTAAACCTTAATAATTATTTACTATTATTTGAAGATAGTTTGTATATTTTTGCTTACTCCAACAGTGTACGTATTGCGTTGATATCGACACTGTTGACGCTTTTAATAGGATTCCCTCTTGCCTATGCAATGGCAAAGAGTTCAAAGCGTTTGGGTACGATACTGTTGCTGTTGATTATTTTGCCTTTTTGGACTTCGTTTTTGATCAGAGTGTATGCTTGGATAGGCATTCTAAAAACGGAAGGATTGCTGAATCTTTTTTTATTAAAGTTGGGAATAATTACTCAGCCGTTAGAGATTTTCGGAACAGATATTGCTGTTTTTATTGGGATCACCTATTCTTATTTGCCATTTATGGTATTACCTTTGTATGCAACTCTTGAGAAGATTGATCCTTCTCTGCTTGAAGCCGCTGCTGATCTGGGCTGTAAGCCTTTCAAAATTTTTTACTCGATTGTTATTCCTTTGGCAATGCCAGGTATTCTCGCTGGTTGTTTTTTGGTATTGATTCCTGCTATTGGGGAATTTGTCATTCCCGATTTATTAGGTGGATCAAATACAGTGATGATAGGAAATGTTTTGTGGTCTGAGTTTTTTGGCAATCGAGACTGGCCTTTGGCATCAGCGGCAACAGTCGTTTTATTACTGATATTAGTTGTGCCTATAGTTGTTCTCCAGAACTATCGTTCGAAGAGTCAAAATGAATAAAAAACTCAATTGGTTTAATATCTCATCCCTAATTATTGGGTTTTCGTTTCTCTATATTCCAATATTATTATTGGTGCTATTTAGTTTTAACGAATCTAAATTGGTTACTGTATGGGCGGGATTCTCAACAAAATGGTACGCTTCTCTTTTTGAGAATGATCAGCTTTTGGATGCTGCGTGGGTTACGCTCCGCATTGCCTTTATTTCTTCGACAGTAGCGACGGTGCTTGGAACATTAGCGGGATATGTGTTGGTAAGATTTACCTATTTTCGAGGGAAAACTCTTTTTTATGGCATGATTTATGCGCCTTTGGTCATGCCAGAAATTATTACAGGTCTGTCACTGTTATTGATGTTCATAGCGATTTCTCTTGATAGGGGTTTTGTGACCATTACATTGGCGCACATCACTTTTTCCATGTGCTATGTGGCAGTTGTTATTCAGTCGCGCTTGTCTACTTTCGATAAATCGGTAGAAGAGGCAGCAATGGATTTAGGTGCTCCACCGTTTAAAACATTTTTGGTTATTACATTGCCAATTATTATGCCAGCTGTTCTTGCAGGCTGGTTGTTATCATTCACGCTGTCATTAGATGATTTGGTGATTGCTAGCTTTACTACAGGTCCAGGAGCTACAACACTCCCTATGCAAATATATAGCCAAGTACGGCTTGGTGTTAAACCAGAAATTAATGCGATATCGACTATATTAATTGGTTTGGTTGCAGCAGGTGTTGTTATTTCCTCATTCCTACTTAAAAGAAAAATGAAATGAAAATTGATTACGATCGTGTTTTAAAACGCAATCCATTGACGCATTCTCGAGTATATCCAACATCATATTATGCTGCGAGTGCTAATTCGCACTCGGCATACCCTGCCCTAGAAAAAAATGTAGACTGTGATGTTTGCATTATTGGTGGTGGTTTCAGTGGGGTGAATTGTGCTCTTGAGCTTGCTGAAAGAGGTATTGACGTTTGCTTGTTAGAAGCACGTCGAATTGGTTGGGGCGCCTCTGGGCGTAACGGTGGGCAGGTTTTGCATGGGATTGGTCAGAATAATCAAAAATTTCACTCAATCATTGGACAAAAAGGGATTGATCAATTAGAAGAAATGGGCGATGAAGGAATAGAAATTTTATTGAATCGCGCAAAGAAATACGATATTAAGTGTGATGTGAAGCGTGGGTCAACATTGGTTGCGCTAAAAAAACGGCACCTGCAAGAGTTTGATGCGTATCAAAAACATTTTGAAAACAGAAAGTATCCTTTTTCTATAATTAGGCATGATGCAAAAAATTTACATGAGGCTATTGGATCAAAACGTTATATTGGAGCGTTATCTCTGGGAGGAGATGCACACATCCACCCATTGAATTTATGCTTAGGTGAGGCAGATGCAGCCAGTAGTCTTGGAGTAAAGTTATTTGAAAACTCTGCAGTTGAAAAAATAGAAGAAGGTGAAAGCATTCGCGTTCACACTGAGAGAGGGAGTGTAAAAGCCAATGTATTAGTTATGTGTTGCAATGCTTATGGCAGCAACTTACACAACAGAATAAGCAATAAAATCCTTCCAGCAGGAAGTTATATTATTGCAACGGAACCGTTATCCGAGCAACAAGCTAATGAATTGTTGCCTTTAGATAGTGCTGTTTGTGATCTGAACTACGCACTTGATTACTTTCGATTGAGCGCTGATAAAAGACTGTTGTTTGGCGGGATGTGTAATTATTCAGGACGTGATCCTGTAGATATAAAATCCGTGTTGAGACCTAAAATGCTGAGAGTTTTTCCGCAATTGGAACGGGTAGGAATTGATTACCAGTGGGGTGGTATGATTGGGGTAGGAATAAACCGACTTCCACAAGTGGGTCGCACATCCCCTAATGTGTATCATGCTCAAGCCTATGCTGGTCATGGAGTCAATGCCACGCATTTGACAGCGCGCGTGATTGCAGAGTCCATTACAGGAGAAAGCAGGCGTATTGAGCTGTTTGAATCTATAAAACATTGGGGTTTTCCTGGAGGGAAGCTCTTACAATCGCCTCTTTTTGCAATAGGAATGGCGTATTTTAGGATGAAAGATGCATTTTAAAAAATCAAGACGTCGTCAATACAGGAGTTAGTATGTCGAAAGGTGATCAAGCATTTAGGGTGGATGGTTTGAAAGAAAACTGGTCCGAAATGACTTATGCAGGTGCTTCCAGCTTCTTACGCAGGAAGTATACTCGTGACTTAACAGGGGTTGATGTTGCTGTTAGTGGTATCCCATTTGATTGTGCGACGACATATAGAGCTGGTTGCCGATTCGGTCCTAAAGCCGTGCGAGAAGGCTCGGCTCAGCTTACTGAGTTAAAGGCATTTCCATATGGTTTTGACCCATTAGTTCATTTGGCGGTTATTGATTATGGAGACTGCTTTCTAGATCCACATCATCCGCATACCGTAGTGCAATCTATTGAAGATCATGCACATGGAATTTTACAAAGTAATGCAAAGATGCTAACGATTGGAGGCGACCATTTTGTCACGTACCCTTTGCTTAAAGCGCACGCAAAAAAATATGGACCAATTGCTTTGATTCAGTTTGATGCGCATTGCGATACTTGGATTGGTGAACCATCGAGAATGGATCATGGAACCATGTTTGCAAAAGCGGTTGATGAAGGGATCATCGATGTAGAGCATTCGATCCAAGTAGGACTAAGAACGTACAACGACACGGACTACGGGTTCAAGATTTTAACCAGTCAATGGATACATCGGCATGGCATCCATATGGCTATTGAAGAAGTTATTAAGAGGGTTGGTGATAAACAAGTGTATTTGACGTTTGATATTGATGGACTGGATCCTGCTTATGCACCAGGGACAGGGACACCCGTATCAGGTGGTTTGGCAAGTTGGCAAGGGATAGAATTTATTCAAGGGTTGAAAGATTTAAACTTGCTGGCAATGGATATAGTAGAAGTAGCGCCCCAATACGATAACAGTCAAATAACGGCTATTGCTGCATCGACTATGGCATATCAGTGGCTGTGTTTACTTGCTTTGAAAAAAGGTGCAAAAACACACCCAATCGGAAAGGTTTAAGATTGGAAGTCTAACAGAAAGAGATTTAAGACAAATGACACCAAAACTTCCAACGACGGTCGTTAGAAGATTTGGTTCATTTAATATTGTTGAGTTATAGTTTGCCCTCTACGCCTTTAACAAAATAATTCATCTGCGTGAGCATTTGGTCATTGGCAACAAAATTTTTGGCAAGTCGAACATTGCCTGCTTGATCAGTAATGGGACCGGTAAATGGGTGGAAACTTCTATTGGCGATTCCTTTTCTATGTTGCTCAATTAGTTCAGCAGTGTTCTTATCCAATTCACTTGTCACTTTAAAGTCGACCAAGCCTTCTGGAATGCCTTGCCATAAAGATTGGCTTTTCCAAGTTCCATTAAGCACCTGCTCTATTTTCGCAATATAGAATTTCCCCCAATTGTGAACAACAGCACCTATTTGAGCTTCTTTGCCGTGTTTTTTCATGTCTGAATGATATGAAATAGCATTTATTCCATTATCCTTTGCTGTTTTGACGACGGCGATTGAGTCTGTGTGATGTGTTAATATATCAGCATTCTGGGCAATCAAGCTATTAGCTGCTTCGCTTTCTTTACCTGGATCAAACCATGAGTTTGTCCATAAAACTTTCACCTTAACGTTAGGGTTAACGCTCTGCGCTCCCAAAGTAAAGGCATTGATGCCGCGCACGACTTCAGGAATTGGGAAAGCAGCAACATAACCGATGATGTTTGATTTGGTTTTTTTGCCTGCGGCTATGCCAGCAAGATAACGTCCTTCATAGAAACGAGGAGAGAAATTCCCCATGTTTTTAGATTTTTTGTATCCTGTAGCATGTTCAAAAACCACTTCTGGAAAAGCGCTTGCTACTTTAAGTGTTGGATTCATATAGCCAAAAGACGTTGCAAAAATCAGATCATACCCACTGCTTGCAAGTTTACGAATGATTCGCTCAGCGTCGGGCCCTTCTCCAATACTTTCAAAATATTTGGTTTCGACTTTATCACCGAATTTCTTTTCAACTGCTAATCGTCCGAGATCGTGTTGATAGGTCCAGCCTGCGTCACCAATAGGGCTAACGTAAACAAACCCTACCTTCAAAGGTGCGGCCATGGCCATGGTATTTAATAAAAATAGCCCAATGGACAAAGTTAAAATTTTCTTCATTAGATTCTCCCACTAAGAGTAATTGTATATGTGCAATCAAATTGCACTGATTCCGCTTTTATCGCTTTCATTTTGCTTCAAATGGTATCCCAAGATTGGCGGGAGCACCAAACGAATGTTTCATTTTAATGGACGAAATGAAAATTAGCACGATAATAGTTGTTAAATAGGGGAGCATTGCAAAAAATTCCGCAGGGATTTGGCTAAAAATTCCTTGATTGCCTTGAAGAAAGAGCTGTGAAATACTGACGAATCCGAATAGAAAAGCGCCGATGAGCAATCGTGACGGTAACCAAGTAGAAAAAACAACCAAAGCTAAAACAATCCAACCTCGTCCAGCAGTCATGTTTTCAGCCCATAGAGGCGTATATACCAAAGACAGGTAAGAGCCTCCAAGGCCTGCCATTGCTCCACCAAATATAACTGCCAAAAAGCGTATTTTCAAGATGGAATACCCCATCGAATAAGCTGAATTATGATTTTCTCCAACAGCGCGCAATATAAGACCTAATCGAGTATGGAAAAGGAAAAAGTGCGTACCTACCAATAGCATGAAAGCCATATATACTAGAAAATCGTGTTGAAATAAAATTTTTCCGAAGAATGGAATCTCTGCAAGAAGGGGAATGTTTAATTTCCCTAATCCCGTGATAGGGACACCCACATACTTAAGTCCCATAAAAGCACTAAGACCTACACCAAAAATAGTCAGTGCCAAGCCAGTAGCTACTTGATTGGTTCTAAGCAATATGGTGAGTGTTGCAAAGATACTTGACATGAGAACACCAGATACCGTTGCCATTAAAAAACCAAAAAAAACATTACCCGTTACAGCAGTAGCGATAAATCCGCTAATAGCACCTACTAGCATCATTCCTTCAATGCCTAAATTTAATACACCTGCTTTTTCACAAACTAATTCACCGATTCCTGCAATAAGTAATGGCGTGAGAGAAAGAATTGAGGCATAAATAATAATACTAATATATTCCATAAAGAGACCTATTTAATTTGGATTTTATACAGCAGGAAAAAATCCGATGCAAGCAAGCAAAATAAAATTAACCCTTGAAAAATACCTCCAATCGAGACAGGCAAGCCAAGATTGAGTTGTGCCGATTCAGAGCCGATATAGATAAGTGCCATGAGAAAACCAGAAAAAATTATGCCTACAGGATGCAGTCGCCCTAGGAATGCCACAATGATGGCGGTAAAGCCATATCCTGGTGATATGACAGGAATAAGTTGAGAAATATTGGATGAGACCTCGCTGATGCCTGCTAAACCAGCTAATCCTCCACAAATGACAAAGCTCAACCAAACAGTTCTTTTTTCGCTGAATCCAGCATAACGGATAGCGGGGATGGAAAACCCCGAAACACGCAGTTGAAATCCCAAGTATGAATGTTTAAGAAAAATATAGATCAGTGGAAAAATTATGATAAGAAATAAAGGGGTTATGCTAAGGCGTGTGCCCTCAATCAAGTATGGATAGATGGCAGAATCACTAAAGTAAACACTCTGAGGGAAATTAAGTCCGTCTGGGTCTTTAATAGGACCGTGGGTGAGGTAGCTTAGAAAGAGTTGAGCAATGTAAACGAGCATAAGGGAAGTAAGAATTTCATTGGTGTTGAATCGATTTTTAAGCAGTGCAGGAATCAATGACCATAGAATGCCTCCAATAATCCCTGCTACAATCATTAGAGGGATGATGTAAAACCCTTGTTTTTCGTGAAAATAAAGTGCGACTAATCCACCAAAAATGCCGCCCATAATGAGTTGTCCCTCTGCGCCGATATTCCATATATTGGCTTTAAAACCAACGGTTAATCCCAATGCAATTATGATGAGGATGCTTGCTTTCATGATTACTTCAGAAAAATCATAAAGCGAACTAATGGGATCGATGAAAAAATAATAAAAGGTCGAAAGTGGAGGATATCCGAGTGCCGTAAGAAGCATTGAACTTAGAATGCCCGTTGCAACAATCGCACTAAAAGGCGAAGCTAAACTACGGTATATACTTGTTTTTTCAGAGCTTCTTTTGCGAATGCTTATTTTCATGTACTAATACTCATAGTGTCATCATTAGTCCAACTTGCTCTTTTGTAAGAGAATGAACTGGGTATGTGGTGCTTAAATTATTTTCTTTAATAACGGTTATTTCATCACAAATGGTAAACATTTCATCAAGATCTTCAGAAGCTACGAATACGGCAACGCCTTGATCGCGCAAAGCAATTAGCTGATTACGTATGAAAATAGCCGCGCTGATGTCAACCCCCCATGTTGGATTTGCAATAAGGAGCACCTTAGGGTTTTGTAGGATGGTGCGCCCGACAATGAACTTTTGTAAATTGCCACCCGATAGATTGGTTGCTAATGATAGATTGTCTTTTGTTCGGACGTCAAATTTCTCAATAATTTCATTCGAAAAACTTTGCAAGGTGGTTTTTTTTATTAATGCGTTTTTTATTAGAAAATTCCTGCGGTTGGAAACGCCAAGCAATGCGTTTTCATATAAAGTCATTTGTGGGATTGCTGCCCGTCCAAGCCTTTCAGTTGGGACGAATAAAATACCAGCGCTATTGCGTTTGGCAACCCCCCAATTGCTGATGTCTTCACCATTGAAATGGATGTTATTTTTCGTACCTATCTCACCGGCAAGGGCAGCCATTAAAATGTCTTGCCCATTTCCTGCAATACCTGCAATACCAGTAATGCAACCAGACTTTATTTGAATTTCTTCAATGGTCAAAGGCAATGAGCTAGTAGGTTTGCAACGCATAGTCAGAATGGATCTTGCTTCAATCGTTTCATCGCGCTTCGCATAATCACTTATTTGTTTTCCTACCATCAATTGTGCGATTTGCGCTACATTGATATTTTCAAGATCGTAATCTCCGATTGATTTTCCTTGGCGAAGGATGGTTGCATGAGAGCACACTTGTTTAATTTCATCCAATTTATGTCCAATGAAAAGAATTGAACAGCCATCTTCACGCAGAGTATTTAATGTTTTAAATAGATGCTGTGTCTCCACTGGAGTTAGCACAGAAGTTGGCTCGTCAAGGATTAATAACTTAGGCTGTTGCAACAAGCAACGGATTATTTCAATGCGTTGTTTTTCGCCAGACGAAAGTGTTTTGACGCGTGCATTTGGATCGACCTGTAGAGTATAGCGATCGCATATCTCAATAATGCGTTCTCTTAAGGTTTGCATGTTTCCGTGATAGTCTATGCCCAGTGCAATGTTTTCAACAGCACTCATAGAATCAAATAAGGCAAAGTGCTGAAAAACAATACCTATTCCCATTCGGCGCGCGATAACAGGTGATGCAATCTCTACAAGATTGTCTTCCCAAAATATCTTACCTGTGTCCGATTCAACTAAGCCATAAATAATGTTAACCAAAGTGCTTTTCCCTGCGCCATTTTCGCCCAGCAATGCATGTATAGAATTAGGCTTTATTTTTAGACTTATATTGTCGTTGGCTTTATTTTCGCCGTACGACTTGCTAATATTTTGAAGTTGCAGTTGGTATTTCAAATTATGTGCTTTGTTGGGCGTTTAGTTGGAGGATAAGTTCTGCTGCAATAGAAATGGCTACGGCAACAGGGGACTTGAAATGCTTAAAATTTGCTCCGATGGGGCAACTAAAGCGAGCAAGTGTTGTTTTATCAATGTCCTCATCCTTTAGCCTATGTTTAAAACGTTTTCCTTTTATTTTTGACCCAATCATGCCAAGCCAAGAAAACCTATTTTCTTTTAAAATCGCTGAGCAAACAGAATAATCAATATCGTGAGAAAAAGTCATAACTAAATGATAAGCCTTGTTTGGTGATACAGGTACTACTTCAATAAAGTCAGTACAGATTATACGTAAGTTTTCAGGCGGGTCTATTAAATACGTAAATTGTTCGGCACGGCTGTCAACCCAAGTAATCATTACAGGAAGTTGGCAGATTAGAGGAATGAGCGATTGGGCAACATGCCCAGCGCCATAAAGTACAACTTGAGGTATTGTTGCAAAATGAAAGCATTCAATCAGGTAGGTGGTTTCGTCCAATATGATCACTTTATTTTGATAATAACGCTCACAACCAAATTGCTTGGCAGTGTTGTGTAGTTCAGTTGGAATAAATGCACCATTGATTTCATCAGGCGTATCAGGGCATAGTAAAAACTTGCTTGGGAGGTTTGAAGTTGTGCTGGGTGTGCTAGTGACTAATATTGTCGATAGTGCGTTTTTTTTTGAAGCTGCTTTAGCTTTTGCAGAGAGAGTTGGTAATGTTGGCGACGCTATGAGTGATTTAAATTGCAATAGCCACTCTGGGTTTGAATGCATGTCAATAGGTTCAAAATATATTTTCAAAGTGCCACCGCAACATTGAGAAAACGCGCTACTGAGTGCAAACTCCTCAATGATGGGATGAAAGTTTGTGTATGACAGTAGTTGATGTGCTTTTTTGATTACTTGCAACTCTAATTGCCCACCACCGATGGTTCCCGATACGAGCTTATCAGCATCAACGACTAATTTTTCGCCAATATTGCAAGGGGTTGACCCATTGGTTTCAATAACAGTTATTAACGCAAATACTGATGGTGGCAGAGTGCTGAGAGAATTCAACCAATGAGGCAAGTATGAATGTTCCAATGAATCTCCAAGGACATATCAAAAAAGGTAATTTTAACGTCCAATGCGCATGCGTACTTTCTTTTGTGAGAAATGGTAGATTAACATATTGCCGAGATAGGCACGACACATTTAAAATTGTAAACAGAGTGTTTTAAATATTGCTTTAATGGAAAGGCGTTATTTTTATCTTTTCTTCTGCTTAATTATTTCTATTGCATCTCTCATATATTGAGGCATGTAAATTGATCTGTGCCAAGCAATTTGGGTTACAGATGTAGGCGACCCTTCCAATGGTATTAAAATCAAATCAAGGTCTTTATCTTGGGAAAAAGCCATATTGGCAATGATTCCAGCGCCAAAACCAAGGCGCACGTACGTTTTGATTACATCTGTATCAGTCGCCGAGAGAACAACGTTAGGGCGGATTTTTTTCTCTTCAAATGCCATTTGGAGAGCTTCTCGCCCAGTAAAGCCCGGCACATAGGTGATGACGGGCATCAGATGGAAATCTTCCAAAGAGAGTTTTGTGGCGCTTGCAAATTTATGATCGCGAGGCACAATTGCAGCGTGTTGCCAAGAGTAACAATCTTTACATATTAAGTTGGAGTGTTTGCCTATTGCTTCGGTACATACACCAATATCTGCCAGTTGATTTTCTAGAATTCGGACAATTTCACTGGGTGAGGTTTGTTGCATTTTAAGTACTACTTTAGGGTATTTTTTTCTTAAAGTGCGGATTACGTCTGGTAGAAAATATTTAGCTTGAGTGTGGGTTGTTGCAATTCGTAACAGACCAGTCTGAGGATCTGACTGGTCTTTTGCCATTTCTACGATATATTTTTCTTCGTGAATTATTTTCCTGCCATGTTCGACGACCTTTTCTCCAAATTTGGTTAAATGCAGTAAACGCTTACCGTTACGTTCGAATAAGGGAGAGTTTAATTCATGTTCTAATAACTGAATATAGCGACTAATAGCTGATTGCGCGGTAAAAAGACTTTCCGCAGTTCTTGTGATATTTAGATCATGTTCTACTAATCGAACCAGTGCTTTTAATTGGGCAAGCTTCATGATTTGAATTCCCGAAGGTATCTAAAAAAATATTATTATATCTCTTAAATTGATATTGGCGGGATTTTAATTAAATCCCATCTATTCTTTCCTGGGATATATGTCCCGTAATTGACTTTTAAATTATCTTAAGTATAGTATGCATTGGTCATTTAATTTGAGGTCTATTTAAGAGCGAAATAAAGAAAAGAACATATTTTAATTTTGAATTAAAATATGTTCTTTTCTTTGATGGTGCTGCTATGAATGCGTTGATGGATGATTTTCGTGAAAGAATTTATGAGTTGCTTGCTGAACATTCAATAATTATATTTTATGGTGCTGGACAATTAGAAAATGCAAAAACGGACTTTGAATTTCTCACGGAATTTGAATTCTTAAGTCTCTATCGTTTACAGGATAATCTAAAGCTCATCCGAAGTTTACCTGAAATATTGGACTCCAGACATGTGTTAGTAGAAGGACTTGAAGAAAATGCAGAGTTATTTCAACGCCTATGCGAGCGGCATACTGCTAGTCAGCAATTAGCAGGCGATGCAAATAAGTGCATTTTGATTTCAATGCAAACCAAACAAAGCGTTAAGCGAATTCTCGGAAAAAATGCAGAGGGAGTCCATTTTGAGAAAATAACAAAACCCGCGTTAGAAGAGATGCCTATGCAGTATCAGCAACTACCTCTTTGGCAAGTTGTATTGGAAAAGTATCACGAGGAAAAATGCGTAAGCGAATATGATTATACGCATCGGTATGAAGCAAAAGAACAAGATTTTTATTGTAAGCGCTTCATCGATTTGGTCTGTTGGAAAGAAATTCGAGGTGACTCAAAAACAAAATTCTATTTGTTCATGTACATTTGTGCTGTTCAAAGCACGGGCGTTATCAACTACAGTGCGATTGCTCGGCAATGTAACATCACATCGAATACGGCAAAATACTGGACAGCGGTACTTGAAGATTACGAAGTTATAACTTTAATAAAACCTTACATTCATGGTTATTCAAAGCGTCTTTTAGCGGGAAGCAAACTGGTGTTTAATAATACAGCATTACTTTGTTATTTGCTTCAATTGAATCTGGATGAGGTGCTCAATTCTAAGACCACTCGGGTGAAAATTTTTGCAAATTGGGTAATGAGTGAAATGATCAAATTAAAAAGTAATCGCACAATAAATTGCGATGCAAAAGAAATATATTATTGGTGTGATAGTAAAGGCAGGCATGCGGATTTAATTATCAGCACCCCAAAGCTTGAAAAAGAAGAGCGGTTTTGCGCCCTGTCAATAGACGCAATGGGCACAGAAAATGACGATGGAAAAGTAAAGGATCTCATTTATCTTGATAAGATAGCAAAAGGCGCATGCTCAAAGCTCGTATTAATACATGAAGGTGGCCGCTCTAATTTCAAAAATTTGGTGTCATTTGTTTCTTGGAGGAATTTGCAAACAGTTTTTGCTGATGGAGTAGTATCCTAAGACAGGTATGTTTTTTAATAAGCAATAGCGTATATTCAACAGTTTGAGCTACGATTGGTATAATGCCTGCCCTTTTTTGAAAAATACAGGTTGAAAATCAGCCTTCAAATGAATACTAAGATATGGATTATGCATGAATAAGTTCTGGAAAAATCATCCACTGGAAACTTCACAAGGACTTTACTCGCCTACGTTTGAAAGAGAAAACTGTGGGTTTGGGATGATTGCTAATCTTGATAATACCCCATCACATAAACTTGTTCAAACGGCGATAAAGTCTTTATCAAGGATGAAGCATCGTGGCGGCTTAGCTGCCGATGGTTGTTCTGGAGATGGTTGTGGATTATTGCTTTCGATGCCTGAAGTATTTTTCAAAAGAATTGCTCAAGAAAACAATATACAGTTGACAGAGTTGTTTGCTGTAGGGATGGTTTTTTTAAATAATGAAAAATCTTTAGCAGATCAAGCAAAGAAAGAGCTTACACTGCAATTGAAAAAGCGTGGTTTAAGCATGGTTCGATACGTCTCAGTGCGTGTGCGTCCAGAAGTGTTGGGTGAGCAAGCCTTAGAGAACATGCCAAACATAGAGTACGTGTTTGTTAATGCAAGCGAAGAAATGGATACCGATCACTTCAATAGGCAGTTGTTCGTTGCAAGGCGGTTTACAGAAATGCAACGATCTGAGGATGAGAAATTTTATGTAGTGACATTGAACGCCCAGACGATTGGCTACAAGGGTTTGGTAGTGCCTTCTGATTTACCGAAATTCTTTCCAGACTTAAACGAAGAGGACTTCATATCAAGCGTATGCTCTTATCATCAAAGGTTTTCGACAAATACGTTGCCACAATGGCGACTAGCTCAGCCTTTTCGATTTCTTGCGCATAACGGAGAACTAAACACGATTGATGGCAATCGTATCTGGGCAAATGCTCGGCGTAGCAAAATGAATTCGCCTATATTGCCTGAAGTAGCTGAATTTGATCCTTTAGTATCAATGACAGGTTCGGATTCAGCCAGTTTGGATAATATGCTTGAAATTTTTATGATGGGCGGTAGTGATATTTTTCGCACATTAAAATTGCTAATACCTCCAGCTTGGCAGAATGTAAACACGATGGATGAAAAAATCAAGTTGTTCTTTGAATTCCACTCTATGCATATGGAACCTTGGGATGGACCAGCGGGATTAGTTATCCACAATGGTGAATATGCAATTTGTGCACTTGATAGAAACGGCTTACGCCCAACACGATACGTCATTACAAAAGACAGGAATATCACCTTTGCTTCTGAAGTTGGTGTTTATGATTATGCGGCCTCAGATATCATAGAAAAAGGACGTGTAAAAGCAGGGCAAATGGTTGCAGTTAATTTGAAAAGTGGGCAGTTACTTACATCGGAAGATATCGATAAGCAGGTACTGCAAAACACGCTATATTTTAACTGGGTGAAATCAAATGTAGTAGATATTCATGCAGATCATAAGAAAGACGCTGAAATGCTTGATCTTGATAGCGACACAGTACATACTGCGCAAAAATTATTTCAAGTAACCTTTGAAGAGCGCGATCAGGTAATACGAGTTCTTGCCGAAGATGGACAGGAAACAACCGCATCAATGGGTGATGATGCGCCGCTGCCAGTGATGTCAATGAATTCACGTTCATTATTTGATTACTTCCGTCAAGTATTTGCTCAGGTAACTAATCCTGCTATCGATTCTTTACGCGAAACCATTGTTATGTCTCTGCAGACTTCTTTTGGAAGCGAATTGAGTTTGTTTGAAAAGCCACACGAGCGTTCGTATCGCATCGTAGTGGACAGCCCCGTATTGTCTCCACAAGTTTATCATGATGTGCTTAAAGCAACTAATACTGAGGAATCATTAGGTGTTGCTAAGCTAAGCATGCTTTATGATCCTTCAATAGGACTTGAGAGTGCCGTTGAAAATTTAACGGATAAGGCTGTTGACATGGTTAAAGCCGGCAGAGTTGTTCTATTGATTAGTGATCGTGATATTGAAATTGGGCAGTTAACCATGCATGCTGCAATAGCAGTTGGTGCTGTTCATCATCGCTTGATTAAGGAAGGTTTACGCACTGATGCCAATCTTTTAGTTGAGACTGGAAGCACGCGCGATCCGCATCATTTTGCTGTTTTATTAGGATACGGTGCTACGGCGGTATATCCTTGGTTAGCTTATGAAGCAATTAAAGACATGCAAAACACACGTGAGTTGGATAGCAATGTTGATGTGGGTGATTACATTGCAAACTATGTGAAGGGTATCAATAAAGGATTGCTCAAAATCATTTCAAAAATAGGTATTTCAACCATAAGCTCTTATCGAGGCGCGCAATTATTTGAGGCGATTGGATTAGCCGATGATGTAATCGATTTATGCTTCAAAGGTACGACGAGTCGAATCCAAGGCGCAACCTTCAAACACTTGCATAATGATCAAATTATTGTGCATAAAATGGCTTTTAATCCAAGAAAAACCATTAGTCAAGGAGGGCTTTTTAAATATGTTTATGGCGGAGAAGACCATGCATTTAGCCCTGAAGTGGTTGACTCTTTGCGCAAAGCGGTGCAGTTTAAAGATCAACAAGCGTATGATAAATTCTCCGAATTAGTTGATTCACGCAAACCTTTGGTTTTAAGGGACTTGCTTCGATTGAAAGAAGGCAAATCAATACCACTCGAAGAAGTGGAATCGATCGAGATGATTATTAAACGTTTTGATTCAGCAGGTATTTCAATGGGCGCACTATCGCCTGAAGCACATGAATCTTTAGCTATTGCAATGAATCGACTGGGCGCACGCTCAAATTCGGGAGAAGGTGGTGAAGATCCAAAACGCTTTGGTACTGAGAAAGGCTCAAAAATAAAACAAGTTGCATCAGGTCGTTTTGGGGTTACACCGCACTATTTAGTAAGCGCTGAAGTGTTACAGATTAAAATTTCTCAAGGAGCAAAGCCAGGGGAAGGGGGACAATTGCCGGGGCATAAGGTTGATTCTTACATCGGCAAGTTACGATACTCAAGTGAAGGGGTCACGTTGATCTCACCTCCACCGCATCATGACATCTATTCTATTGAGGATCTGGCACAATTAATTTATGATTTAAAGCAAGTCAACCCAGATGCTTTGGTTTCGGTTAAATTGGTCGCAGCACCTGGCGTTGGTACTGTTGCAGCAGGTGTTGCAAAAACCTATGCTGATATGATTACGATATCCGGTTATGATGGAGGAACTGGAGCAAGCCCATTAACATCTATTAAGTACGCTGGATGTCCGTTTGAATTAGGTTTGGCTGAAACGCATCAAGTATTACGCGCTAACGATTTACGAAGTGCGGTGCGCGTTCAAACAGATGGCGGGCTGAAAAATGGCATGGATGTAATTAAGGCGGCTATCCTTGGAGCTGAAAGTTTTGGGTTTGGTACTGCTCCTATGATAGCTTTAGGGTGTAAGTATTTACGCATTTGTCATCTTAATACATGCGCGGTAGGCGTGGCGACACAAAACGAACGATTACGAAAAGAGCACTTCATCGGACTTCCCGAGATGGTGATTAATTATTTTTTATTTGTTGCAGAGGAAGTGCGAGTTATACTTGCTTCAATTGGGTTAAGGTCGCTGTCCGAAATAATTGGGCAGACACAGTATTTGGAAGTTTTAGAAGGATTGACCGATAAGCAAAAAAATATCGATTTTAGCCCTATGCTCTATCAAAATCCTGCCATTGCCGATAAGCCGCATGAATGTACAGTAAAGAATAATTCACCATGGGATAAAGGAGAGAAGGCAGAACAAATGGTAGCGGACATGCTGCCTGCCATTGAATCTAAAAGCGGCGGACGTTTTGAATATTCATTACAAAATATTGATCGCAGCATAGGCGCGCGCATTTCAGGAGAAATTGCAAAACGTTGGGGCAATAACGGTATGGATGAGGCTCCAATTCGTGTTGATTTAAAGGGTGTTGCTGGGCAATCTTTTGGCGTTTGGAACGCCGGTGGGTTACATTTATATTTGCAAGGAGATGCCAATGATTATGTTGGTAAGGGCATGGCTGGTGGAAAAATTGTTATTACTCCTGATCCAGCGACATCGATAGAAATAGCACATTCCCCAATCATTGGCAACACCTGTTTGTACGGAGCAACGGGAGGGATTTTTTACGCTTGTGGTCGTGCTGGGGAACGATTTGCTGTGCGAAATTCTGGAACAATTGCTGTTGTTGAAGGTATAGGCGATCATGGCTGTGAATATATGACTGGTGGAGAGGTGGTTATGCTAGGCTCTACAGGGTTAAATTTTGGCGCAGGCATGTCTGGAGGCGTTGCTTGGGTGTACGATAACAATCATTTATTTGAGAACAGAATCAATGAAGAAATGATTGAACTGCATCGCTTAACAGATGACTATACAGCCAAGTATAACGATCGACTTTTGCACCATTTAAAAAATTATTATTTAGAAACACAATCGCCAAAAGCTAAAAAAATTCTTGATGATTTTGTTGTTAACAGAGCCCATTTTTGGTTAGTTGTACCAAAGAACATTGAACTATCTAAATTATGGAATATGATCACTAAAAAAGTTGCGTAACCATGCCAAATCCAGCCCATTTTCTTGAAGTTGACCGTGTAGAATCGAAATTTCCTATTGAAAAAAGGAAAAGCGAGTACGTCGAAATTTATGAAGGGTTAGATCTAAAAAGTGCTGTCTCTCAAGCGGATAGATGTTTGCATTGTGGCAATCCTTATTGCCAATGGGCATGCCCAGTACATAACTATATACCTAACTGGTTGAAGTTGGTTGCAGAGGGAAACATTCTTGAAGCAGCTGATATTTCCCATCGTACTAATTCGCTGCCCGAAATGTGCGGTCGAATTTGTCCACAAGATAGGCTTTGTGAACAAGCCTGCACACTTGAAGATACCCATTTTGGGGCAGTTGCCATAGGAGCTATAGAAAAGTTTATTACGGATGAGGCTTTTAAAATGGGATGGAAGCCTGATTTATCGAAAGTGGTGGCTACAGGGAAACAGGTGGCAATTGTGGGTGCTGGACCGGCAGGGCTTTCCTGTGCTGACGTATTATCAAGGAATGGTGTGCATGTGGTTATTTATGATAAATATCCTGAAGCAGGTGGTTTATTGACTTTTGGAATTCCTGAGTTTAAATTAGAGAAAGACATTGTCATTCGCAGAAGAGAAATTCTTGAGGGAATGGGCGTGCAATTTAAGTTGAATACGACCGTCGGCGAAGAAGTTTCGTTTGACTCGCTATTGAGTACGTATGATGCGGTATTTCTTGGGACAGGTGCCTACCGCTTCATTAAAGGAAATTTTCCAGGCGAGCAACTTCAAGGAGTGTACGCGGCATTGCCTTTTCTTATTTCCAATGTAAAACGAAACCTTAATTTTTTGCAAGATGATGCTGATTGGATCAGTATGAAAGGAAAAAGAGTAGTTGTTTTAGGAGGGGGAGATACTACTATGGATTGCACGCGTACCTCTATTCGTCAAGGAGCTAAACAAGTTATTTGCGCTTACAGGCGTGATGAAGGCAATATGCCAGGTTCCCCTAAAGAAGCTTTAAACGCGAAAGAAGAGGGAGTTCAGTTTCATTTTCACAGCGCTCCCGTTGAGGTCATGGATGATGGCAACGGCAATGTTAGTGGAATAAAAATGATTGAAACCACTTTTTTTGAAGATGCAAGAGGTAACAAGTCACTTCAAATGGTTAGTGGTTCTGAACATATCATTGACTGCGATGCAGTTATCATTGCATTTGGCTTTTTACCCAACCCTACAGATTGGATGTTAAATAACGGAGTCAGCGTTTCTGAAAACAGACGGGTTATTGCTGCATTTGAGACAACATATCCTTTTCAAACTTCGAATCCTAAAGTATTTGCTGGAGGAGATACGGTACGTGGTTCTTCTCTGGTTGTAGAGGCAGTAAGCGACGGACGCAATGCCGCCGAAGGCATTCTTAATTACTTAGATGTTTAAAGACGATTGCGATGAAAACGTGTGTAACCGATGTTTGTGTGTATGATTGGTTGAATTCTTTGAAGGAACCAGTACGCAAAGCAGATTGTATTCAATTAGTTGGTTTAATGAAGCAAGTTTGCGATTGTGAACCACGAATGTGGGGGAATAGCATCGTTGGGTTTGGACACTATCATTACAAGTACAGCTCAGGGCATGCAGGCAGCTGGTTTCTTACGGGCTTTGCATCACGTAAAAATAATCTTGTTGTTTATATTATGGATGGTGTTAACGAATATTCTGATTTACTTGAAAAACTCGATAAAGAAGGGAAAAAAATAAAGTCGGGTGTATCCTGTCTATATCTTGGTTTATTGAGTCGGTTGGATATGGAGCTACTTGAGCAAGTCATTCGAGTGTCCGTTGATAATATGCAAACAATCTACCCTGAAAATCATTGCTGATATGTACGTATCAAGTCTGAATATCTTTCCAGTCAAGTCATTGAGAGGCGTCGCTTTGGAACAAAGTATGCTGACTAAAAGAGGATTAGTGGATGATCGATTATGGATGGTAACGGATGCTAATTATGGTTTTATAACACAACGACAAATTCCAAAAATGGCAACTATTGAGGTCGATCTTTGTGAAAGTGCATTAGTCCTTTCTCATTTAGGGAAATCTCCTTTGATTGTTAAACGTAGTCGGGTATTGCAACACTTGGTATGCGCTCAAGTTTGGGCGGATAAATGTGCGGCATTTGATGAAGGAGAGCAAGCATCGAAATGGTTGACTGAAATTCTTGGACCGTGGAAAAAAAAACCACTTCGGTTAGTTCGCTTTGATGATACAAGCATAAGAGAAGTTCACTCTAAATATCTTCAAGGGGAAGAAGCTCACGCAACTTTTGCTGATCAATATCCATTACTAATAACTGTAACTTCCAGTCTCCACGCCTTAAACGATAATTTAGTAGAGCGCGGTAATGCACCAATAACGATGGATCGTTTTCGAGCCAATGTTGTTGTCAATTCAAAACAGCCCTTTACAGAGCACTCACTCGATAATGTTAGAGAAATTAGTGGGCAATATACCATTGGGATGAGGAAAGCTTGCGAGCGATGTTCTATTACAACCACCGATCAAGAAAGTGGAGAAATAATTGATGCATTAGAACCTATAAAAACACTGCGCAAAATTAACCCACAACCTAATAAAAAAGGTGCGTATTTTGGACAAAACGCAACGCTTTTATATGGAGAAGGATGCACTATTAAAGTAGGCGATATGTTGGTCCCGAGTGCGCAGTTGGCGTAATACGTATATATAAATATTTAATAAAACGAGAGTTAAAAAATGGAAAAAGCATGTTTTGGAGCAGGGTGTTTTTGGGGTATTCAACAACGGTTTGCTCGTTTAGATGGTGTCATTGATACCCAAGTTGGCTATAGTGGGGGGAATACCAACAATCCAACCTATAAGGAAATTTGTTCGGGAACTACCAATCATGCAGAAGTGTGTGAAGTACATTTTGATCCGCAGAAAAATTCTTTTGAACAGCTTATTGAAGTCTTTTGGAAGATGCATGATCCAACCACGTTAAATCGTCAGGGTCCAGATTTTGGCACGCAATATCGATCGGCTATTTTCACATATAGTGACGAACAAGAACAAATAGCTCAACAGGCAAAAACGGAGGCCGCAAGTCGGTTTAGAAATCCCATAGTGACGCAAATTGCGCCCATTAATGTTTTTTGGCCAGCTGAAGACTATCATCAACACTATTTTCAGAAGCGCGGCATGGTTGGCGGTTGCCATTAGTGGAGTGCATATAAGACGAGCCTCTCTTCGGAGAAGAAGTAGATATGCTATCGGCTGTATGGGCGAAGTGTTCGCTTAGCGTATATCCAACACTTGGTTAAGGTCTTGGCAAACATTTTGGTCATTGCTATTGCACACCCTAATCGTTATTGTTGAAATGCCCGTTGCTACAGTACTGCTTGCTGCATAGGTAATCCTAGAAAAGGGTGTAGCAGAAAAGCCACCATTGTCATCCATCGTTGCTATTGATGAATTCGATGCCTCGATACCTTCAGGTAAATTTTGGTATTCAACACTCCATGAGTTGGTTGAATCAGGGAAACCTATATCATAAGGCAAAAATGAATAGCTATTAGTAACCGAACTACCACGAACTATCTGACAACCATCTGCGCAAGGCAATCTACTGGTTATCCTTACGGGTATTTTCCTAGTAGGAATTATTGGACTTAACCGAAGATCAAACGATATTCTCTCGTCATCAGTATGACGAACGAGATTCTCGACATAAACTCCGAGTGCCTCAGCGATATAACCATCAGATGTTAGTGCAATGTTCAATTGATCCGGAAAGCTGTGCTCATACATTCCGATTATCGGGTTGTACCTCACAGGAGTGTTTGTCCCTGTGCTGAATTGGACTGAAGCTGGAGAAGCATCTAACAACATATTTCCTTGATAAACCAAGAGTCCATTCACTGAATTAGTAAATGATGAATGTCTTAGACTATAGTTGATCGTACTCGCCGCGATATTTTGTATCCATAAATCGCTCGCCCAATACCCTTGAAAATCAATTCTAATTGAATTATGGCCTAAGGTGCTGTTCTCAGGATATAAGGTTACACT
Source organism: uncultured Thiomicrospira sp. (assembly GCA_965195345.1). Classification (GTDB taxonomy): domain Bacteria; phylum Pseudomonadota; class Gammaproteobacteria; order CAKMZV01; family CAKMZV01. The sequence goes on from OZ239628.1 coordinate 389,438, forward strand.
ATATGTCTGAGTCGCCTCATTAGGAGGTGTGGCTTTTATTATTCTTGTTGAAGAACTATCAAACCAGCCAGACATATTACGATTAAGTGGATTCAGGATATTGGAAAATATTCTAGATGAACCCATTAAGTCATAGAAATTAAAACTGTGGTTTACACAGATGTCACCTATGGGGGAAGTTGGACTATTACAGCTTAATAGCGCTGGATGGATGGCATTGCCCTTAGTGTGTATATATTCATGCACTAGAACACTGTCAATGTTGAAAAAACCATTGTTGCTGCTAATACACTCATCGCTTTGAGTAAATAGAACTTGGTGGCCAAAGCATTGGTCAGTCAATAAAGAGGAAGTAGAGCCATAAATGCCTATCACCGCAGTTTCGCCATAGCTCGTTCCAGCAATATTCACAGGTTCTTTTGCCGCTCCAGTATTTCCCATCAACCCTCCTGTATCAGTGCTTTCGTAGACGGCATAAATAATGTCATAATTTTGTGGGATGAACTGATTGGTCTGAACAGCCAAGATCACATCAGCGTTTGTCATCCAATAGTCTGGACCAACTCTTGTGGCAGTAATCGTTGATATATTTTCAGCGGATAGGAAATAAGGTCCGAAACTATCAATTGTGCCGACTGACTCTTGATTCAAGCTCGCCGATTCTAGAAGTGTTCTCGCATTATTACTACCATTGTCTGCAAAACGACTGCTGATGGAAGTGGTTGTCAATCCAGTGGTGCTTCCTGTTTCTTTGAACAAAATAACAGCTATACTTTGATCTCGTACAGCATCCTTAATCATTGAGAAACCAGCATTGATTGTTTCATTAAAACTCATGGAGATGGTTAAAGTACCATCAGCGAGGCTGGCTATATCTATATTTGGAAGCAGGAGTCTTGGGGTAAGTTGCATACCACTGCCATTGACGGTATTAGAGTTTTGGTCAGTAATTGAGTAGGTATATCTTGTATCGGAGGGAATATTGCTAAAAATAATATCCAATGAATTTAATGGATATCTAGGAGAAATACTAATCTCTGGCGCGATCTCATTTCGTAGGTCGATCATAGGATCAGTGCCATTTCCTAAATTCCCCGAACCGCCTTCTGTGCCGTCTGAACCACCACAACCACTGATGATAAGGAAACTCAAGGTGATAAGCAGTATTCTATTAAATCTTAACATTCGTATTTTGAAAATAATGAACTATCTTTATTAATAACTCTGTGCCTCCACAAGCAGTACATTGTACAGGATATACTTTTTAACTGCCCTTAGTTTAAAGATTAAGGATTTTTCAGCTTTTCAGACGAGCATTGTCGGGGTCAAAAACAGGATTTAGTTCAACGTGACCATGGCGCATGCCAAGTGTTGTTAGCACTTGTAAAGGCAAAGATTGTTGATTTATTTCAGGCGAAACATAAGCAAAAGCGAGACTGCGCCCGACACGATGACCAAATGCGCCACTGGTTGTCAAGCCAACAAGGATACCCTCAGAATAGACGGCCTCGTTGCCCCAGCATTCGCAAGGAATGTCATCATCAAAAACAATAAAGACTAATTGCTGATCAACGCTGTTTTGCATACGTTGAACGAGATTGTCTCGACCAATAAAATCTCGGGATGTATCAACAAATCTTTGCATTCCAGCTTCTACTGCGCTTATTTCTTCAGTGAATTCATGCCCCCAAGCACGATAGGCTTTTTCCATGCGCATGCAATTCATGGTGTATCCGCCAAAGTGGCAGAGACCTTTACTTTCTGAGCAGACTTTTTCCCCTGCCTGTTGCAGTGATTCATAAATTGACATCAATTGCCAAGTGGGCATGTGCAACTCGTAGCCTAACTCGCCAACATAGGATACCCGTGTTAGCTGCACAGAGGCACTGTCGAATATTACATTTTTAGAGGAAAGCCAAGGCATAGCGGCGTTTGATAAATCTGCTTCAGTACAATGTTGTAATACATCGCGTGATTTTGGACCTGTAACTAAAACGGCACCTATTGAGTCAGTAACGTTCTCTAAATGAATGTTAAAGTTTTTTGCATGCGTTTGCAACCAATGAAAATCACGATGCTCAGCGGCGATTGCGCTTTGTAAATAGTAGTTTTCTTCATCAATGCAAGTAATGGATAATTCGGATACGATGCCACCATTTCGGTTATGTAGTAAGGTTAATCCGATGCGCCCTTTTTTTGGTAATTTATTAGCAGATAATTGATTTAAAAATATATTTGCATCTTTACCAGTCACTTTAAACTTCGCTGATCCAGATACATCAGATATTCCAGCTGAATTGTGAATTGTTTGACATTCTTGGGCAACGGCATAGTGCGCTTCACTGCGAGACCATGTAGATGCTTCTTTTGGTGTTTCAAGTGTCTTAAACCATAAGGGTTTCTCGTAACCTTGTACAACCCCGTGTTCAGCACCATTAGCAGCCAATTCAGCATAGAGCGGACTAGTACGTTTTGCGCGGGCAACGTGTCGGTTTTCATTAGCGCCCATAGCAGTGTACATAACCTCATAAGATTCAATGCCTTTTGTAATGCAATAGTCTTGATCTGCCCAATTACTAAAACGGCGAGAATCGAGGGGTGCCATATTGATTTCAGTTTGTCCGTGTACCATCCACTGCGCCATAAACTTGCCAACTCCACCCTGAGCAATGCCGATGCTTGATCCGCATAAATTCCAAAAATTTTGTAGCCCTGCTTGTGGACCCGCTAATAAGTTATCATCTGGTGTGTGTGTAATCGGACCGTTGATGATAGTGCTAACACCGACTTCAGCAAAGGCAGGAGTGAGTTCCATGCAACGTTCAAGAAAAGGCATTAATCTTGTTAAATCGCCTTGAAATAACTCCCGATCAAAGCCCCAGTCGACGCCATTCAAAGCCCATGGTTTTGATCCAAATGTTTCGTAAGGACCAACTAAAAAGCCGTCCCCTTCTTGACGAATGTATGAACATGAATAAGAGTCGCGGCATACTGGAAGCTCAAAATCAAGCGCTTTAATTGCTTCGTGCGCGTCTGTGACTAAATATTGGTGCTCCAAATTTACAATTGGTAATTGCACACCTACCATATTAGCAACTTGAGGGGCAAAACAACCTGCCGCATTGACCACATGTTCGGCAATAATGGTGCCTTTTTCAGTCACTACTTGCCACTCACCGCTATCTAGTGGATTGATTTCTAAAACTCTATTAAAGCGTTCAATAGTTGCACCGTTAGCGCGTGCCAATTGCGATAAAGGCATAACTACAGAGGTCGGATCCACATGCCCATCATCTGGGGTGCTGACGATGGTGCGCGCACGTGAGAAATCCATTAAAGGGTTTAATTCTTGAGCCTCTTCTTTGCTAATAAAGTTAAAAGCACAGGGAACGTTTTTAGAACGACTCAACAAATTGTTAAACCATTCTTCTTCCAATGCGCTGTAACCAATTCTCAAACTGCCTGTCGTATGAAATGGCGTTGGTTCACCTGTTTCTTTGGGAAGAATGTCTCTATACAATTCAATCGAATATTGATGGATTTTTGCCACCGTCATGTTGCCAATAAAATTGGAGCAAAGACCCGCAGCATGCCAAGTTGATCCGCTTGTAATTTCGCCTTTTTCAACAAGCATGACATCAGTCCAGCCTTCTTTGGTGAGGTGATAAAGCAGACTTACTCCAAGGGATCCTCCACCAATGATTAAAACTTGAGTATGTGTTTTCATGAGTCGTTATTTAGATTTTGTACGCATTATACGCATTTAGAATTGTCACATAAAAGCGTTTTTTGTACGATTGATTACAATCAGTATGCAGAATTGGGAACCGCAGATGCGGCATAAGCTCAAAATTAAAGCGATTTTAAAACTTCATCAAGGCATGTTTGAGCATTGCCAAATAACATACGAGTGTTAGGCATATAAAACAAAGGATTATCAACGCCAGCATAGCCAGTTGCCATTGATCGTTTAAGCACAACACAAGTCTGACTTTTCCATACTTCAAGTACAGGCATGCCAGCAATAGGACTATCGGGTTGATCTAAAGCAGATGGATTGACGATATCATTCGCACCAACAACTATCGTGACGTCAACATTTGGAAAATCATCGTTAATTTCTTCCATTTCAAAAACAATATCATAAGGTACTTTTGCCTCAGCTAACAGAACGTTCATATGTCCAGGCATACGACCAGCAACAGGATGAATAGCAAAACGTACATCAATGTCTTTCTTTTTAAGTGTTTTGGTGATCTCGGAAACCGTGTGCTGCGCTTGTGCTACAGCCATACCATAGCCAGGAACGATGACTACTCGTTTGGCGTTTTTGAGAAGTTCTGCCACTTCGTTGGCATCGGTTGGTGTTACTTCGCCCTCAATTTTAGTCGCTGCTGAAGGTTTGGAAATGCCAAAGCCACCAGAAATCACAGAGAGAAAATTACGATTCATTGCTTTACACATGATGTAGCTAAGGATCGCACCAGAAGAACCTACCAGCGCACCAGTCAAAATAAGCAAATCATTGCTTAACATGAAGCCCATAGCAGAAGCTGCCCATCCTGAATAGCTGTTAAGCATAGAAATGACCACAGGCATGTCTGCGCCACCTATTGAGGCAACGAGATGAATGCCCAAGATCAAAGCCATAACCGTTACTAAAATAAGCCAAATAAGTGCAGTATTTGAATCTGCTGTCGAGACAAATTGAATGCATCCATAAATGGCTACTGCAATAATTATTAAATTTATGACATGTTTTAAGGGCAATACTAAAGGATTACCGCTTATCTTAGCACTTAACTTGAGATAAGCAACGATTGACCCTGAAAAAGTAATTGCACCGATAAGAATACCAATACTTGTTTCAACCAGATTAATAGTGTATTCGACACCTACGTGCTTAATAATTGGGTCAAAGAAGTTCCCAAAACCAACGAGAATAGCAGCCATGCCTACAAGGCTATGGAGGACAGCTACAAGCTCTGGCATTTGGGTCATTTGTACTTTACGTGCCAATACAACGCCAATCGTTCCGCCAACGACCAGCCCCCCAATAAGAATTACAATGTTATTGGAAGTGAGCGCAACGGTTGCTACTATAGCGAGTGCCATACCAATCATACCGTACAGATTGCCTAATCGAGCGGTTTCAGGGTGGCTGAGACCACGAAGAGTTAGTATAAATAAAATGGCGGCGCCAAGATAAGTAGCAGTTACTAAAGTTTCTAACATTATTCTTCCCAGATATTAATTTATTCGTTTAATTGGATTATCTTTGAAACATGCCAAGCATGCGTTTGGTTACAGCAAAACCGCCAAAGATATTGATAGCAGTGATCGTACAGGCAATAGCAGCAAGTATCAACACGATGTTTTGTTGAGAATCTATTTGTAAGACAGCTCCGACAATGATGATACTACTAATGGCATTGGTGACACTCATCAATGGCGTGTGTAGTGCTGGTGTCACATTCCAAACAACCATGTAGCCAATGAAGCAAGATAATATAAATACGGTAAAGTGTGCCATAAAGGACGCAGGTGCTGTCAAACCGACTCCAACCAAACACAACGCCCCCAATACAAATGCCCATGCAGACTTATTGGATGATTCAGGTTTTTCAGGGACAACAGGTATTTCCTTTGGTTTTGCAACTGGTGGAGCAGATACTTTCACTTCGGGAGGTGGCCAAGTAACTTTGCCATCGTGTACAACTGTCAAGCCACGAATAACGTCATCTTCCATATCAACTACGAGCATTCCGTCTTTTTCTGGACACATGTCATTAAGAAGATGGCGAACATTGGTTGCGTAAAGTTGGCTCGCTTGTGTTGGCATACGACTGGGCAGGTCTGTGTAACCAATAATGCTAACCCCATTTTTGACGACTACCTTATCCATTTGAGTGAGTTCGCAATTGCCGCCTTGTTCGGCAGCCAAGTCAACAATAACACTGCCATTTTTCATGAGTGCAACAGTATCCGCTGTAATTAACTTAGGTGCAGGGCGTCCAGGAATGAGGGCAGTGGTAATGATAATGTCGACTTCTTTTGCTTGTTCAGCAAACAATGCCATTTCAGCCTTAATAAATTCATCACTCATTACTTTGGCATATCCACCTTCACCAGAGCCATCTTCTTCAAACGCCAATTCGAGAAACTCAGCGCCCATGCTTTCAACCTGCTCTTTAACTTCAAGGCGCGTATCAAAAGCACGAACTATTGCCCCCATGCTGCCAGCCACACCAATAGAAGCAAGACCAGCCACACCCACTCCAATGACCATTACTTTAGCGGGTTGAACCTTTCCAGCAGCGGTGATTTGTCCTGCAAAAAAACGGCCAAAATGTTGAGCGGCTTCAATAACTGCTCGATAACCTGCAATATTTGCAGTCGAGCTTCTAGCGTCAAGTTTTTGTGCTCTGGAGATTCTTGGAACATTGTCCATTGCCAAAGCCAATAATCCTTTTTCCGCAAATTTTTTCAATAAATCTGGATTTTGGGCGGGCCAGATATGGGTAATTAGTGTTTGTCCTTTTTTAAGAAGATCAATTTCTTCACAACCGAGATTTGACTGGAAACCTAATTCACCGACTTTAATAATAATGTCGTTGTTCTCCCATAAAGAACGCGCGCAGGAATCAATAGTGGCACCGGCTTCTTGATAGTCTGCATCACTGTATTTCGCTTCTTTCCCAGCGTCCTTTTCCACATTGACTTGAAAACCAAGTTTGATTAAATGAACGACCACTTCAGGGGTGATGGATACCCGTTTTTCCGCCGGGTTGGTCTCAAGTGGGATTCCAATTTTCATTCCAGAACTCATGTTAACCTCTTGTAAAAATCTTTCCTGTGTTTGGTAATGCGTATTCAACGTATTTGTATTTCAGCATGCAGCAAAAACTTATCCGTTACGCGTTTTGGTATTGCCTCTATAGGCAAAGGGTTGGGTATTTTACTTTGTTCTGGCATGTTAGTTGGGTCAAAAAACGACAGTCATCAAAAAATTGCATTGGAAGACTTATGAAAAACATTTTGGTTACATCTTACAAAAAGCTGTTTTAAATTTAATTTAGCAGTAATTTCAAATGAAATGACGAGGCTATAGAAAGTAATAAAATTTGCGCTTTTAGTCGAGTACCGACTCAGATTATTAAATCTCTACTATGCATTGTGCACAACGCGCTACTCGTTTCTCACATCAACTATATTGGTACTATAATGCGCTATATATTTTTTTAATTTTTCAATTTAAAATATGTAGTAGTTATGACGGTGCAAAAATTTGACATAAAGGTTTTTGAAAAGGGCGTAATGTCGAGACGCGCTGTTGAACCTGTGGCAATTGAAAGCGCAGTAAGCATCACAGTTTATGAACGAGACGAAGAACATGTTTTGGTTACTACTTTATGCACGCCGTGTGATTTAAAGCAGATGGTTTTGGGTTTTTTGTTTTCGGAAGGTTTAATCAGCAGACATTCCGATGTTAATATTACTTTTAACGATACCAACCCTTTTCAAGCGCAAGTGAGATTCGTGCAAAAGGTTCATTGGAAGCAATCTATACGATCTTTTGTGCAACATGGCGGTTGTGGTTTATGCAGTAAAGCAGTGTTGGAAAAAATTAATAAGCCAGTGCAAGGAATGGCAAAAGAAGCGAGGCTGCAAGTATTAACTCCAAGTAATATTATTCATCTTTATCAGCAGTTATCCCTCAAGCAACCACTATTCTCTGATACTGGAGGGACACACGCTGCAGCACTATTCGATTTTAAGGGTAAGATTCTGGGTGTTTATGAAGATGTGGGTCGACATAATGCAGTTGATAAAGCAATCGGACATGCTTTACAAAATGATTGGGAAATTCATAATAAAATTTTATGGGTGAGTGGGCGCGCAGGATTTGAATTGGTTCAAAAGGCAGTGAATGCCAATTTTGCTGTGATGTTATCAATTGGAGCGCCTACGTCGATGGCGGTCGAATTGGCAGCGGGAACGGGATTGGTGTTAATTGGGTTTTTTAAATATGGAGAGGAAGGGCTCTCTGATAGTTCGTATAACATTTATAATGAATAATTATGTAAATTAGAATATTTTTGATTTGTTTTTCAAACTAAAATGAACACTATGAAATTAAGAATTTGGGGGAATAAGATTCGCTTGCGTCTTAGAACGGATGATTTTGATGCATTGCTCAGTGGTGATGGGGTTGTTGAACATATGCTTGAGATGCCAAGCGAGCAAAGTTTCATGTATCGATTGAAGGTAAGCAATGGCGAAAAAAAGGTCGATCCAATTTTTAAAAATGGTGTGCTTGATGTAGTCGTACCGATGAAAGCATTAGAGGCTTTGCTCAATTCGCCCGAACAAGAAGGACTGCATTATCAATTTGATACAGCAGGTACGCCATTAAAGGTTGCTGTTGAGAAAGATTTTCCGTGTCAACATGACCATGTTGATGAACCGAATGATTATTCAACGTGCTTTGACAGATTTTGAAGCCAATAGTTAGAGAGAATGCAATGAGTATTGAAGCTATTATTGATAAATGGATTGACCAGTCAGGTCCTTTGTTGCCTATTTTGCTTGATGTCAAGAAAGAATATGGCTCTATCAGTGATGAGGCAATCGATGAGATAAGTAAAGGGCTAAATTTAAGCCGTGCTGAAGTATATGGAGTGGTTAGCTTTTATGAAGATTTTCATCGTGACTCCCTCGTAAATTCTAAGGCAAAGCGCATTATAAAAGTATGCACTGCTGAAGCTTGTCAAGCTCAGGGTTGTCGTACGCTGGTCAACCAGTTGGAAGAAAAACACAAGCAGAAACTCAATGAGAAAGGAACAGATATCACTATTGAGTCGGTGTATTGTCTAGGAAACTGTGCGTTAGGTCCGAGTGTGATGTTAGGAGATTGCGTTTTTGGTAGAGCAACTTTGGAGAAAGTAGATAAATGGATAGCGTAAAATTTTATATTCCATTCGACACCAGTGCAGTTTCTGTAGGAGCAAGCGCGGTGGCTGAGGCTGTGATGAAGGCTTATCCAAACACAACGATTGTACGTAATGGATCACATGGTGCTTTATGGCTTGAGCCTTTGGTTGAAGTGGAAAGCAAAGGCGTTCGATATGCTTTTGGCAATTGTTCTGTTGAATGCGTTAGCACATTGATTCAAAATGGTGCGATTAATACGCAACATGAAAACTATCTGGGTGAGACAAAATCTCTTGATTTCTTTGCTAGTCAAAAGCGGGTAGTGTTTGATAAGTGTGGCTGGATTGATCCTTTTGATTTCTCTCAGTGGTCAGCATATGGAGGAGGCGTTGGTTTAAGACATGCTGTTCAAATATCTGGTCAAGAAATTATAGACAATGTTAAGTCTTCAGGACTGCGCGGACGTGGAGGCGCAGCGTTTCCAACGGGAATAAAATGGCAGACGGTACATGATGCGCAAGCAGATCAGAAATACATAGTGTGCAATGCCGATGAAGGTGATAGCGGAACGTATGCTGATCGAATGCTGATGGAAGGGGATCCACTAACACTCATAGAAGGGATGGCAATTGCTGGCGTTGCAGTCAATGCAACAGTAGGATTTATTTACATTCGCTCAGAATATCCAATTGCCATTAAGCACTTTAAGAAAGCCATTCTGTTGGCTTATGAGAACAACATGTTAGGGCGCGATATATTCGGTAGCGGCAAGCACTTTGATATGGAAATTCGCGAGGGGGCGGGTGCGTATATATGCGGTGAAGAAACATCGTTATTGGAAAGCCTTGAAGGAAAACAAGGCACGATTCGTTTTAAACCACCATTGCCAGCTTTGGAAGGGATGCTGGGTAAACCAACGGTTGTTAATAATGTCATTAGCCTTGCGAGTTGTCCGTATATATTGTCTAATCCGGGAAATTTTGAAAAGCTAGGTTGCAATCGTTCAACAGGAACGTTGACTGTACAACTATGTGGGAATGTTAGACATGGTGGTTTGTATGAAATGGAATTTGGTTTTAATTTGAAAGATATGGTTGAGCAGATAGGTGGCGGTACGCTAACTGGCAAACCAGTGCGTACTATGCAAGTAGGAGGCCCGCTTGGTCCGTATTTGCATCCAGACGAATTTGATACTCCGTGTGATTATGAAGAATATGCAGCGAAGAAGTTGATGATTGGACATGGAGGAGTAGTTGTTTTTGATGATGATGTTGATATGAGTGAACAAGCTAAGTTTTCTATGCAATTTTGTGCGGATGAGTCTTGTGGAAAATGCACTCCTTGTCGCATTGGGTCAACGCGTGGGGTAGAATTGATTGCTGCTATTCAAAAAGGTGAGAAAAGACAGCATTACAAATTAGTTTTAGAAGAATTGTGCGATACGATGGAAAAAACATCTTTATGCGCAATGGGGGGGCTGACACCGATGCCCGTTATGTCAGCAGTAAATAAATTCCCTACTGACTTTGGGTTTGAAAAAGATTAGGAAATCTGGAGATCGCCATGAAATATATTGACTTGACAGACTACGGAACGCCTGTTTCAAAAAATACTACTATGGTCAATTTGACTATAGATGGCGTTAATGTTAGGGTTGCAGAAGGGACGAGTTTGATGCGTGCTGCAATCGAAGGGGGAATTCATATCCCTAAACTGTGCGCAACGGATTCACTTAATCCTTTTGGCTCATGTCGTTTGTGTATGGTTGAAATAGTCGGTCGTCCTAATCCAGTTGCTTCGTGTCATACGAATGTGACTGAAGGGCTAATTATTCGCACACAAAACGAACAATTGGCGAAGTGGCGTAAGAATCTTATGGAGTTGTACATATCTGATCATCCTTTAGATTGTTTGACTTGTGCCGCTAATGGCGATTGTGAGCTACAGGATATGGCAGGAGTGGTTGGCTTGCGTGATGTGCGTTATCCTAAAGGAGGCATAACGCATTTGGAGCAAGAAAAAGACGAATCCAATCCTTATTTCACATTTGACCCAAGCAAGTGTATTTTGTGCTCTCGTTGTGTGCGTGCTTGCGATGAGGTGCAAGGAACATTAGCGTTAACCATAGAAAAGCGAGGATTTAACTCAAAAGTTTCAGTGGCAAATGTTGACTTTATGGCTTCTGATTGCGTTTCGTGTGGCGCATGTGTTCAAGCCTGTCCAACAGCTACGTTGATGGAAAAAAGTGTTATTGCATTCGGTTTGGGTGAGAACAAAACAATTACCACTTGTGCTTATTGCGGAGTAGGTTGTAATTTTGTTGCACACACTCAAGGCGAACAAGTGACGCACATGGTGCCTTATAAAGACGGGAAAGCGAACCATGGTCACTCTTGTGTTAAAGGGCGATTTGCTTGGCAATATGCGACCCATGAAGAACGAATAACAAAACCTTTAGTCCGTGAGAGTATTCATGATGAATGGAGAGAGGTTAGTTGGGATGAAGCTTTTGAGTTTGCTGCAACAAGGTTGAAGAATATCCAAGAAAAATACGGTGTTGATTCGATTGGAGGTATTACTTCGTCGAGGTGTACTAATGAGGAAACCTATTTGGTGCAAAAACTCGTACGAGCTACTTTTAAAAATAACAATGTTGATACTTGTGCTCGAGTTTGTCATTCACCCACAGGATATGGACTAAAACGTACTTTTGGAGCATCGGCAGGCACTCAAAATTTTGACTCAGTACAGCATACTGATTTGATCTTTGTAGTTGGAGCCAACCCTACGGATGCGCATCCAGTGTTTGGATCTCGTATGAAACGTCGTTTGCGTGAAGGGGCGCAGTTAATAGTGCTTGATCCACGGCAAATAGATTTGGTCAAAAGTCCTCATATTAAAGCGAATGTGCACTTGCCCCTAACTCCAGGAACAAATGTTGCTGTTCTTAATGCTATCGCTCACACGATCGTTAAGGAAGGACTGCAAGATCAAGATTTTATAAGCAAACGCTGTGATTTAGACACCTTTAAAGATTGGCTAACCTTTATTCAACATGAAAAAAATGCACCTGAGACGATCGCCTCTCAATCAGGACTGGACGTAAATGACATTAAAAAAGCAGCAAGGCTGTATGCTAAAGCACCGAATGCTGCGATTTACTATGGGTTGGGAGTTACGGAGCATTCGCAAGGGTCTTCAACAGTAATGGCAATAGCTAATTTGGCAATGTTGACAGGGAATATTGGTCGAGAAGGTGTTGGTGTTAACCCATTACGTGGACAAAATAATGTACAGGGCGCATGTGATATGGGTTCTTTCCCTCATGAGTTGCCCGGTTATCGTCACGTTGGTGATCCTAAAGTACGCGAATTATTCGAATCAGAGTGGGATGTTGAATTGTCCGCTGATCCTGGATTGCGCATTCCTAATATGTTTGATGCCGCCACTGCTGGTTGGTACAAAGGCATGTATATTCAGGGTGAAGACTTAGTGCAATCTGATCCGAACTCTCATCATGTGATAAAGGCCTTTGAAAACATGGAGTGCGTTATAGTCCATGATCTGTTTTTGAATGAAACGGCTAAATACGCACATGTTTTTTTTCCAGGAGCTTCCTTTTTGGAAAAAGATGGAACATTTACTAACGCAGAAAGGCGTGTTAATCGTGTTCGTAAAGTCATGTCACCGTTAGGTGGTATGTCAGAGTGGGAAGTAATCTGTGCTTTAGCAAAAGCAATGGGGTACTCAATGGAGTACAACCATCCTAGTGAAATCATGGATGAAATTGCGCGAACTACTCCAGGATTTGCTAATGTAAGCTATGACTTGCTTGATGAGAAAGGAAGTATTCAATGGCCTTGCAATGACGCATCACCAGAAGGGACGCCTATTATGCACCAAGAATATTTTGTGCTTGGTAAAGGACATTTTATCAATACTGAATACGTGCCCACAAGTGAAAAAACCAATCGTAAATATCCCTTATTACTTACTACTGGACGAGTATTGCATCACTATAACGTAGGCACACAAACGAGGCGCACGGCCAATTCAAAGTGGCAACCAGAAGACATATTAGAAATTCATCCAAGCGATGCGGAGTCAAGAGGTATTGTTGACGATATGCGCGTTGCAGTCACTTCACGCTCAGGTGAAACTTATTTGCACGTGCGCGTTTCAGAAAAAATGGAACCAGGTGTTGTTTATACAACTTTTCATTTTCCAGAAAGCAATACCAATGTTATTACTACGGATAATTCAGATTGGGCAACAAACTGTCCCGAGTACAAGGTGACGGCTGTGGAAGTTCGTCCTCATGATCAGGCTATTCCTAAAGTTGGGTGAATACAGGAAACTAAAAGGTATTATTTCATGAAACAATCACGATTTGACCCCGATCGCATTGTATCGCTCGCTAATCAAATAGCTGAAAATCAATTTGGTATGAGTGAGACTGAGGCAGTGAAGATGGTGGCGACGCATATTAATGCTTTTTGGAACTCCAGCATGAAACAAGTTTTACATTCGTTGGACGAAAAAAAACTACACCCATTTTGTGCAAAAGCGCTTGAAGATATTAACTGATCTTACCAATAATGTATTTGCTGAACTAAATAGAATGATGAGTGCCGAATCAAAATAAGTTATTCATCGTACTAATGTCCATAAAATCGTCATAGAGGGAAGGGTTAACTTTAATCTGTGATTTTAAAACTACTTTTCTAATACTATGTTTTTTTCATGTAATAAGATAAAGAAAGATGTTTTTAAATCTTCAAAGATGCTTTTTTTGGGAGCATACTTTGTTATTTTATTGTCATCTGCTTTCATGACATTACCCGCGAATGCCGACGAACACGAACAGGCTACAGAAACCTCAACAAATACTATTCAGCCAAGAGAACAAGCAAAAAAAGAAAATCCAGAGGTGCTGCCCTCTCACTTGCCGATTAAGAATATTCAATTCACTCCCTCTAAAAAAGAAAAAATTTTCTTTCATCATAACGATGAAAGAGACGAAGAACTTAGGGTGATCATATTGCAACAATTATTTGATCCTCTATTATGGGAAAAGGCAAAAGTGAGCGCCATACAGTCAAAAATTGAATCTGCTTATATTGTTTATGATGATTCTAAAGGGGAGCGACAACATAGCCCTGATTTTTACGATAGCTTAGAAAGCGCTCTGCTTAAAAAGATGGTTCAAACTACAGATATATCATTCAAAGGATGTGCTTACTCTTGTGTGCAGAAAAAAACAATCACCATAACACAAAGTCGCTTGATTATTAGTACGAAGAACTTAAATAGACGCATTCGAAAAGAAATTGAATCGGGTGAAGTACAGGGCATTTTAAAATGGAGTTTCTTCTCAAATGCAGCTGGCAGTAAAGGAGGAATATCTGTTAGCCTACTCAATGCAAACAATAAGATTGTTTGGACCGATACGATTTTTGCAGACATTAATGAGTTAATAGTAGCTGACGAAAACAAAGCGTCAGAAGGTGAAAGCCAATTAGGTATAGCATTGATGAGTCAGAGAATTCAGTTTGAAGAAGGAACGGATCCAGTAACAGAATCAAACCAAAATGTTGTGGTGAGTTTTGGTTATAGAGAACGCATTACACCGTTCACCAGACTTAAATATTATTTAGGGGGGCGTGTGCTGTATAGCACTGGTTTAGCAAATAACTATTTTGCCATTTCAGCGAGTGCTCGTATAGGTTATACCATTTTTAATCTGCCCAAACGCGACGTTGATTTTTTCATAGGATTCGAGCAAGACCTCATATTAGTTCAAGGATTTAATGGCACACTTGCTGTAGATTGGCAGCTGAGTGATGCTTTTTATTTGCGAGGGATTTATGAGCTGCCGTTGGATTCAGAACGCACAGATAATTTTGGTCAAGAGTATACCCTTAGTCCGGGTTTTTTGTTAGAAATGGGGGTTAAACTGTGAACGGGCTTAAAATATTATTTATCATCTCTGCAGTGATTTTTTTGTCAGGCTGCAGTTCAACAGAAGAGTTACAAACTTTGGATGCGGGCAGAGCAATCAAAGAGGGAGACGGTAAGGAAAATCTACCCTCGTCATTAATTGTTGAAAATGGCGTTATTTTTTTTAGAAAAGAAAGTGGTGGTGAAAAAATCGAATTTATTTTTAATATTGGTGAAAATGAAAACATCGAGTACGAGATAGAATTTGCTCCCCCTGAGAAAGAAAAGAGCGATCATCTTCCTGCCCAAAATAGTACCTCTGTAAGTGGCGAGTCTAAAAAGCTTGCGGATCGATTATTCCTATCTGCACAAGGCTATTTTTTAGAAGGAAATTATCGTCGAGCTTTGGTTGAGGTTAATCGAGCGCTACGAGAAGACATGAAGTCTGGACTTCTTTGGGCTTTAAAGGGTTCCATACACTATAAGCTTAATGAATTTGGATTGGCACGCAATGCATGGAGTAAGTCGCAGGAATTAGACAAAGATATTACAGGCGTTCGAGAAATGTTATTAAAAATAGGGACGTAATTAAGAATTAATTTGTGAGTATGAAACCATGAAAAGTTTTTTTGTAAAAATCATAGCAAATGTAGTCACTATTTTTGTGATTGCCGTTACGGGGGTACATGCACAAGAGATTGAACGAGCAGGGCAAGTAGATGCCATAAAGCAGAGTGTTTTTGAGCGGGATTTGGAAAATAATATTAGCAGTGCGCTCAGGTTACAGCTCGGTAGCATTCCTTTTTTGGTTCAAGTGAGTGCTGAATTGCGCTCGATAAAAACATACGCGATTGATACTGTCTCCATATATCAGCCGAGTTCTGTTGAAGCGCCTTCTCTTGAAAGTAAAAAAACAATTGTGAGACAACAGCTGCAAGAAGTTGATGCTGGTAGAACGAATCAAAACATTGATCCTGCTGACGATGGAGGCCAAGGTATTTCAAATGCTTTGCCAGGAGCCCCAATTCTTTTGACGAATAGTGACGATGGATCTGAGCAAAATCAGCCGAGAAGAAGTCAACCTATAACTGAGGTCATTCAATCAACTGAGCCTATCAGTGAAGCGTCAGAAAGTCAACCGAGAAGTGTTGGTCGATTTGTGAATACCACCCGTGAAACGTTCATTGAAAGTCATGTGTTAATTGACAGAATTGACGTCAAGCTATGGCTTCCATCTGATTTGGAACCTAGTAGAATTCGTTTTCTCAAACACTTGGTTTCTGAAAAAGCAAGAATTAATTTAATAAGGGGCGATCAGTTTACAACTATTTTAACAAATTTTCCAGAAACTGAAAAAAAGGAAGATACCCTAACAACTAACCAGAATAGCTCAACTGAGTCTATAAATATTGATAATATTGGTCGGAGAATAGGATTAGATAGAGTAGTAAGTGAGCTGAGTCAAAACAATTGGTTACCTTGGGCGCTTGCTGGGTTACTCTTTTTATGGTTATTGTTTTTGCTTTTCCGCAAAAAAAGAACCGCGCATCACCAACCGCCGATCGCAACGTACCATCACAGCGATGTTCCATTTAACCCTCCATCATTAACGAACATCAACCCTCCTGAATCCGCATCTCTTGAAGATAAACAACAAGATCACGAACATAAACAGCGATTGAAAATTCTTAATGAAGACATAGTGAGTAATATCATGCTGCATGAAGGGTTGTTGCTGAATGCGCTAAATAACCCTAACCTTGCAATAGAAAAAGTACGATTTACGGCTTGGTTGATTAAATTGCTTGGCACAGCCGTGGTTGCAAAGTATGCATATGATCAGCTTAATGAAAGCGAATTAAAAAACGCGAATGCGTTGCAAGAAGTTATTGAACAAAGCACATTGATAGAACAATGTGAATGGGCAGCAAAGGTGCATAGAAGCTTACGCGATAGTGAGTCGCTTTCTAATAAAAATATTTCCCAACCTTTTGATTTCTTAAATGAAATGAATGATCAGAAATTGAAACGCTTGCTAAATGAAGAGCATGTGCAGGCAAAAGCACTGATACTTTCTCAAATTGATCAACGACGCTCGGCAGCAATCCTTGCTATGTTTTCTGCTGAGGAACAAGCAAGTATTGCCATAGCAATGGGGAAACTTACGACACTTCCAGTATCTTCATTTCATGACATAGCTAATCAATTAGCTCGTAAGGCTCAAAGCATTCCAGAAGTAAATGAGCTTAACATTGATGGAACGGAAGCGCTAGTGCAGATGATAGAGTCCATGGATTTGGCGAATGGAACAGCGTTCCTGAATGAATTGAGAAAACAAAATCCTGATCAATATTATCGCATTAAGAAATTGTATATGGGCTTTGAGGATATTCCAAAAATTCCGAAGGCTATATTGAAAAACTTTTTGCGTGAAATTGAACGAGAAGAGTTGGTTACGGCACTGTACGATGAGGAAGATGCTTTTAGAGAACAGTTACTCAGTGCGCTTCCTGATCGAGCAAAGGCATTAGTTCAGCAGTTATTGAGTGAAATACAAACACCAACTGCAGCAAAGATTATGCAATCGAAAAAAATGATTAGCACCAAAGCAAGGCAGTTATTGCGAGCTAAAGTATTTGAATTACCAACAGATGAAGAGACCTTCACAGCGTCTTCAACATCTGAAGCAGGGCTACAAGAAGAGTCTATAGTTCCCTCTATAGAGGTTGAGTCAAGGCTTTCGGAAGAGTCAAACACAGGGTCAAGAAGCTCCTCAAACCTTAATAACTTAGAAAAATGAAAACACTAATTAGTCGATTAATAGCAATGGCTTTGGTAGGGTACGCAGCTTACAGCATTATTGTTTTTCCAGAGCATACAGCTCTTTTTACGCATGCAGAATCAGTGATTTTGGTATTGGGTGGTACATTCGCAGCAAGCCTGATGAGCTTTAATATTGAGACAATATTGAAGGCATTTTTAAGCTTTTTTAAAGGTCTTATTTATGCCTCAGACAATCAGTCAAAGATCAGAGAAATAAAAGAAATCATTACAATTGCAGAACGCGTTAATGAAACAAACGGATTCGGATGTATTGATGATATGTTAGAACAAAAAAAAAAATATTCAGATTTTGTGCGATTAGGATTAGAGCTGATTTCTGCGGGTTACAGCGAAGTTGGACTTAGAGTACAGCTAACAAATTTTGCAGATGAACTAGATGAAGAAGAGCGTTTGATGGAAGACGTTTGGTTTCAATTTGCAAACTATGCTCCAGCTTTGGGAATGGTTGGAACAGTTATAGGGTTGATTCTTATGTTGGATAATCTTGATGTCAATAGTTTAAATATTGGAGCTGGACTTTCATTGGCACTGTTGACTACTTTGTACGGTGTTTGTATAGCGAACTTTATTTTCAAACCAACTGCTCGGTTTTTAGCTGAAGAACGATTGAAAAAATCCAGAAATTTAGCACTTTATTTAGAAGCAATGCTAATGGTACAAAAAAAAACAAGTCCAATTTTAATGAAAGATTACTTAAATAGTAGCTTGCCTATTAAATTGCAATTAAAGTAATGTTAAGAATAAGCCTAAAATCAACTTCTGTGAAGATTGATTTTTCGTAACTAAGGATACGGCTTCATGAATTCAGTTTTACGCAAAAAAAAGTCTATCAATAGAACAGATAACCTTTGGTTAATAACCTATTCAGATGTTGTGACGTTACTGTTGGTTTTTTTTGTGCTAATCATCGCTTTTTCAGTCGTTGATCAATCTAAATTTGAAGTGATTGCTGAAGCCATAAAAGCAAATAAGTTCGATGGGAAAAAGACGCTTCCTTTTCAAAAATTTGAACAAGAATTGCAAAAAATTATCGAAAAAAATGATTTAGAAGAAAAGGTTGTTGTAAATAAACAACCTCTAGGCGTTAGTATTGAACTTTCTGGTGAAAGTCTATTCCAATCTGGAGAAGCTATTTTGAATGCAACGGGTAGCCTCGCAATAAAACAATTAGCGAAGGCTATAAAAAACATTGAATATCCTAACTATCAAGTAGAGATTGAAGGACATACCGATGATGTGCCAATAAATAATGAGAAATACTCTTCCAATTGGGAATTGTCTGTCTTTCGCGCCATTGATGTGCTTAAGCTGTTAACAGAGCAGGGAATACCCAATGATAAATTCAAAATAGCTGGTTACGGAGAAACAAAACCTAAATATTCAAATGAAACGGCTGATGGTTTACCTAATGTCGCTAACAGAGCTAAAAACAGACGAATAGAGATTAATGTTTTTCGTAAGGAGCGGCGTTATAGGGAATCGTCAACAAAAGAGGAAAATCAAAACACAGAAAAGTAGTTTTTATAATATTTTTTGATTTTTGGCACGCATTGAGACTATTTTTAAGCAGGTTCTAAAATGCAAAGAAAGGGTATGGGATTCATATTTAACCGAATAAATGCTCTTACTTTTTCTAGTATGAGAAAAAAAAATCCAATTCTACTGGTCTGCTCTTTTGTGGTGTTTCTCTCCTTCCCTATAAAAGCAACGAGCAATTTTCAACCTTCCCAATTGAGAACTTTGTTTAATCCTGCCGCTGAGAATCCATCAGCAGCAGTTATCTACAGTTACTTATTCAATGATAGTGATATCGGGTTGCAAGTATATGGAGAAGCGCAAGGACTAGTAGAAAACACCATAGATGAGAATCAACTTCTAATGGAGTTGAACGGTATTATAAATTCTAATATTGGCGTTAATTCTATTAATCAATTTGAAACACAAATAAATAATTTCCTTAGAACTACTCAACCTATTCTTCGTGGTAATGCAAACGCAATCCTCGCTTTTCGAAAAGGATCAAATACAAAAAAAACTGCTGTCACTCTTAGTTATGATGATAGTCTCTTGTACTATCAACAATTGCGATTTATCAATGGCGTTGATGTTGATGTGCCGGCAGTAACAGCCTTAATTGCGGGCAACACGACCATTGATTCTGCAGATTTTTTGAACGCTATTGATACTGATGTGGGCATTAATAATACATTGGCACGTATCAGAACGTTCAGCTTAGGATATAGCCATCGCTACACGATTAATCCAATAATTAAATTCAGCTATGGTGTGCGTTTTAAAGCACAATCGGCATCTATTTCTTCAAACTTGGTGGACTTTCGAACAGTTATATCCACGACCAATGAGGTAGTTCAGTTAGAAAGTGCTGATATATTTGGAAATTTTGACACAGCAAACGAGCATATATATGGTAATGTTGATTTAGCTCTAACATTGCATGGAAGACAATATTTTATAAGCATATACTCACTGGATACCATACCGCAAAGGTTAGCATTACCAAGTTTTTCCGATACATGCGAGTCTGTAAATGATTGTGCTATATCAGCACTGTATCCAAATGGGAATGAGTTTTTTTATATCGACCCTAAAGTGCGTTTTGAATACAGCTATCTGTCACGACGCAAGCAATTTCGCTTTAGCTTTTTGTACGATATACTCCCTTGGAGAGATGGAAGTACTGCCGAGCGCCAACTGCTAACTATCCATACTGAAATTGCGACGACTAAGCGAAACACTAATAGACCCTATTGGGGACATCCCTCCCCTTCGATAAGGCTATCTGCTTTTATAGATGATGCTTCTTCTTTCGTGAATGATACTCTTATTCAGACAGGGTTCAGTGCATGGTTTATAGATTTAAACTTCACATTTGGCTTTAGAAAACCAGGTATATTAGTCTCTAGACCATCTAGAATTGAGAACAGCAGGACACTTCTACGCGGCATTCAGTTGGGAGTTAACGTTGATTTTTAAAAGCGATATTCTTATTATTTTACAGAATCGATTAATTCCATTAAATTGCCTTTATGCATTCTAATTTCATCTTCAGATAAGCCGACTAATTCGTGAGGGAATACTAGCCAGTCGGTTGTTTTATGCACGTGAAAATCGGGTTCAATAACTGTTTGATTATTATTTGGTTTGTAATAAGCAGTGGCAATCTTTATTTTGGGAGTGTTTTTTCGGCAATGAAGTTTGATGTCATTTACCACCTGCTGGATACTCAAACCAGTATCAAAAACATCGTCAACGATGAGTAAAGAATCGGTATCATTAACGTTTTCAATAATATAGTGTAGGCCATGAACGCGGATATTACGTTCACGCTCAGCAATACCAGTATAAGAAGAAGTACGTATGGCGATGTGATCGGTTTTAATGCCAAGATATTGTAGCAACTCCTGTACGGCAATACCGACGGGTGTTCCTCCACGCCATATTCCGACAATGTAGTTTGGGACGAAGTTGCTTTTGTGGATTTCAATGGCTAGTTGGTAAGAAACATCAAGCAATTCTTGGCTGCTTAAGTATACTTTAGGGACGGTTTCCTTGTTGTCTGGGTGGTTAGTTGACATATTACTCCATGTTTTTTTTGTGCTGATTGTAAACAATAAGGCTATGAAAAATAATTTGGGCAAGTAAAGAAGTTATGATTTGTTGAGTAAAAGCAGAGATGATGCAAAATATAAGTCCACCGATTGCCGCACTCAACCATTCTTTGCTTGGGCAGAAACGCCAAAGAGACCAAGCTAAAGTACTGACTATGATGACTTTCCAAGAGGGCAGTTCATAGAACCAATTAAAGATGCTTGCACGAAATAGTAATTCCTCACCAAGAGGAATTAAGGCAACAAATACAAAAATTGCGATAGGGTTTTTACCGCCACAAAAAACAGGTAACTTGAAAAAGTGAAATGAAAGCATGAACAAAACCGCACCCAAGAAAATACCCAGCAGTAATGCTAATGGCATGCTCGAAGTGAATAAGTAATCTTCAAAGTCAAATACAAAGTCTTCGCGTGTGAAAAACCATGCAAAGTAAAACCCAATCAAAATGACGAAGCGCAAGCGCATGATAGAAACGGATAGAAGATCGCTTTTTTTACTAATTTTAGCCAACAAAAATATTGCTAATATAAGCATTCCAGGTGTAAAAAGCCAAATTAGATTAAGAATTGTTTCGGTCATGAAGAGTGCTCGTTTTTGTCAAAGTATATTTTAAGAAGCTTAGTTATGAGAACCATAAGCACGACACCTAACGCTATTATGGTGATTGCTATGATGAATAGTGAACCGTGGGTGATAAGCATAGGAGTTAAACTTACAAATAACGCGCTAACATGACAAATGGGCCGTTGATTTCGGGAAGTGGTAATTTTATAGTGACTCCGCCACCTTTTGCTTCCTCAATTTTTTGTCCCTTGTCCGTTTCAATGTGCTCTACATGAATATCAAAATTACCTTGCGGTTGGACTACTTCAAGGCGATCTCCAGTCTTTATTTTGTTTTTGGTGAGTACAGTTGCAATACCATTGTTGTAATCTGTAACTTCAGCACAAAATTGTTGCTGACGAGAGGTTGAATGTGAATCAACATAATTCTGATAGTCAGCGTTATGATGTCGCTGAAAAAAACCATCGGTATAACCTCTATTAGATAAGTTTTCTAAGTCGGAGATAAGGTTAGGGTCGAATGGCTTGTTTGAACAAGCATCATCGATAGCTTGACGGTAAGATTGGGCAGTACGGGCTACGTAGTAATGTGATTTAGTGCGTCCTTCAATTTTCAAACAATGCACACCAAGTTTGGCTAGTGCATGGACATGTTCGATTGCGCGCAAATCTTTGGAGTTCATGATGTATGTGCCATGATCATCTTCTTCAATTGGAAGGAATTCACCAGGACGGTTGCTCTCTTCCAATAACCACGTTTTCTGTGGAGGTGGACTAATTTCTTTGATGATGGTGCCTTTTTGTTCATCATTGACGCCTTCATGGACCTGATAGTTCCAGCGACAAGCATTAGTACAAGTGCCTTGATTTGGATCGCGATGGTTAAAATAACCTGATAAAAGGCACCGTCCTGAATAGGCAATACATAGGGCACCGTGGACAAAAACTTCCAGTTCAACTCCAGGACAGTGATCTTTAATAGATTCAATTTCGGTTAGTGAAAGTTCTCGAGAAAGAATGACACGTTCGATGTTTGCAACTTCATGCCAAAAGCGTACGCTTGCCCAGTTGACGGCATTGGCCTGTACTGAAAGGTGAATTGGAATGTCGGGCCAATTTTCTCTTGTAAGTGCTATCAATCCAGGGTCGGCCATGATTAGAGCATCTGGATTACAGTCAATGATTTCCTCTATATCTTTAACAAACGTTTTAAGTTTAGAGTTGTGAGGTAAAAGATTAACGGTGCAGTAAAATTTCTTGCCTTGAGCATGCACTTCTTCAATGCCCTTTGCAAGATTAGGAATAGTAAATTCATTATTGCGGGCACGCAGTGAATACCGAGGAGGCCCAGCGTATACTGCATCTGCTCCAAAGGCCAATGCAAAGCGCATGTTCTTTAAAGTTCCAGCGGGTGAGAGGAGTTCAGGTTTTTGCATAGTAATGGTTAGAAGGGTAAGAGGGAAGCTATATGATTGCTATTTAAAACTATCCAAGATAGACTTCAACTCCTTTGGATTAGGGTTCGTATGTTTCAAATTATTAAAGATACCTTTTAGTTGATCGCAAGCACTTTTAAAATCGGCGTTAATTATTAAGTAGTCGTATTTTGTATGGTTTTTAATCTCATTACGCGCTTCTTGTAAACGTCGTGATATGACATCAATCGCATCGGTAGAACGCGCACGTAGGCGAGTTGCTAAAGTTTGAAAATTAGGAGGGATGATGAAAATACTTTGGGTATCACTTTTCTTTGAGCGAATTTGATCCGCGCCCTGCCAGTCAATTTCAAGTACAACATGCTTACCATTATCTAAGTTTTTTTCCACAGTGCTTCGTGCAGTGCCATAAAGATTACCAAACACATAAGCATATTCCAAAAAAGCATCTTGTTCGATGAGTTCTAAGAATTTTTGTTCATTAACAAAGTAGTAATTTTCGCCATCAGTCTCATTATTGCGAATAGGTCGAGTCGTGTGAGAAATAGACAAAACCGTATTGTTCAACTCACTAAGAGCACTTGCAAGAAGGGAGGATTTGCCTGTTCCAGAAGGAGCAGATACTATAAAAAGTGTCCCTCGCATATTCTAAAAAGGAGTTATATGGTCATCGGCATGATGACGTGCTGCAAGTGTACATCATCATCTTTTTCTTCAATAAGAACGCTGGCAGTGGGCGTGGATATTTTTATATTGATGATGGGTTGACTTAATGTGCTTATCGTTTGCTGTAGGTAGCCTTCATTAAAGGCAATTTCAAGATGTTCACCATCATAAGAAGCAGACATGACAACTTCGGACTTTTCCTGCTCGGCATTTAAGCAAGTTATCGTAGCAGTGTCGTCTTCTTTGGCTATTAAGCGCACCTGCCTCGTAGAATCTTTGTTAATAAGCGTCGCCTGTTTCAATGTTTTTGAGAAGCTGTCGCAATCAGCACTGAAGGTGTAATCATTATTTTGAGGGATAACACCGGCGTAGGAAGGAAAAGAACCAACGATTAATTTGCTGGCAAACGTTAGGTTTTCTGTGCGCTTTAGCTGAAATGAAATGAAATTGTCACTGATTGAAAGAGTCAGGTCTCCTTTTTCATCTTCAAGCAATCTTTTAATTTCAGTGACTGCTTTGAGCGGAATAATAATACTACAATCGCTATCAATTTCTTTTTCTAAAGAAGATACCGCACTTGCTAAACGATGACCATCGGTGGCGACTACTCGGATTTGAGTTCCTTGGGCTTCAAGTAACATGCCTCGCAAAGGCGCTCTGATATCCTTAGTTGAAATGGCAAAAGATACTTTATTGATAAGTGTTTTTAGTGTTTTCTTAGAAACAGTTATTGATTGATCAAAGTTGGTAAGGTCTAGCTGCGGAAATCCTTCGGAAGGCAAGGTTGAAAGATTGTAGCGTGCGTAATCAGTATGAATGACCGCTTGTGTATCAGAAAATTCAATGGCGATGGTTTCTGCTGTGGTGCTTGACACGATGTCGAGAAGTTTTTGAGCTCCAAGTGTCGTATCAAATTTACCTCCAGCGATCTCTCCTTCAGGCATTGGTAGTTGAGCAACCATTTGCAATTCAGTATCTGTAGTGGTGAGGACCATTCCAGATTCATCAACTTGCAGTTTTACGTTGCCAAGGATCGGCAAAATTTTCACACGATCAATAACACTTGCTATATTTTGTAGCACTTGATAGAGTGGCTTTCTCTCAAATAATAGTTTCATGGGTTAGTCTAGTTGGACAAGGTTATAAAAAGATTGTTAAAGTCGTTCTCAAAATTGGTATTTTCTTTTCGCAATCGTTCAACATTACGACAAGCATGCAAAACAGTGGTATGGTCTCGAGCGAATGCATCTCCAATTTCTGACAAACTTAGATTGGTGAGTTGTTTTGCCATAGCCATAGCCATATGGCGTGCACGAACAACAGGTTGACGGCGGACTTTACCAAGTAAGTCGGTTGAGCGTAAACGGAAGTAGGAGGCAACGGTTTTAATGATTTGGTCCACTGATACAGCGCGCGAATGTGAAGCAAAAACATTATCCAATGCTTCATGAGTGCTAAGCAGTGTCATAGGTTTACCACTGAAGTCGTGGTAGGCTTTGAGTGTCGCAAGTGCGCTCTGAAGTTCGCGAACGTTCGAACGAATTTTTTGGGCGACTAAGAAAGCAATTTCTTCTGGTAGGTCAAGGGAAACTTCGCGAGCTTTTGCCTTAAGTATGGCTACACGGAGTTCGAGCTCTGGTGGTTTAAGCTCAATAGCTAATCCAGCTCCAAAGCGCGAGCGCAACCGATCACTAAATCCACTCAGATCTTTCGGATAGCGGTCACAAGTAAAGACTACTTGTTTATGACCTTCAAGCATAAGATTGACTATTTGAAAAAGCTCTTCTTGTGTGCTGGCTTTTTCTGCGAAAAAATGCACATCATCAATCAAAAGAACGTCAAAGCTACGATAAAACCTTTTGAACTGTGGCATTGTCTTCTCGTTTAGAGAAGCGATGAAGTTAGAAACAAAACGAGGAGCGTGCTGATAGAAAACTTTTGTGTTTGTATGGCGAATCATATGATTGCCAATTGAATAAAGTATGTGCGTTTTTCCTAGTCCAGAGCGACCATATATAAAGAAAGGGTTGTAAATGCTCGCTTGAGTGTTTTCGGCAATTTGTTTGGCAATAGATGACACCATAGTATTGGACTCGCCAGTAACAAAATTGCTAAATGAAAATTGTGGTTGCAATCCTGCTTCTTTAATGCGCTCATTGACATCGGCATGATTAGCGCGCGCTTGTAGTCGAGAAATTGAGTTTTCTTCAATATCTTCTTCGGCTTCTAGGTGTATGTGCAAAGTTTGGGGGCTTGCAGAGTCAATCGTGCTTTTTAGTATTTCCCAATGAGCATTGGCATGTAAGCAATCTGCGAAATGTTCGTTTGGAGCTATGATGTGAAGTTTATTTCCATTAAGCTTTGCTCTTAAGGGAGCGACCCACCGCTCAAAGTCATGTTGCTCTAACGTATTCTCAAGTAGCCTAACACATCTGTTCCAGATGTCACTCATTCGTTCTCCTATTTGTTGGTCGGTTTTAAAAAAAGCCTCACGGTTTGCTTTTCTTTGAAAATATTATAGATGTCAAGTTATTTTTATATTTCTAAAACAGCATTCAAAAACAAGATTTTATTGATGGTTTTTATGCGTGACTATCAGGTCAGTATTTTGCATTATTTGCCGATGAAATGTTGTAAAAAATCACGTAAAAAAACTTTTCATTTCATCACAAATTGTTAAAAAAACGTTAATAATTTGTGCATAACTTGAAGAAAAGGAATAAAAGCGTATCGTTGTACCTTTGCAACGATTTATTTTTCCAGTGGAAAAATATTTTGAGATATTTTTAGTGCTAATTTATCTGCTATTACAGCAATCGATTCTGTGATTCCGAAATGATGCATGTCGATTACGTTCTGCTTTAACCCGCAAGGAGCAATGGAGCTGAAAGGGCTTAAATCCATAGAAACATTAAGACTGATACCATGATAGGTCCCTCGTTTTTTACAACTCAGTCCAAGTGCTGATATTTTCCCTGCCTCAGTATACACTCCCGGCAAATTGGCTTTGCGAAATCCCTCAATATTGTAGTGTGCTAGAGTGTCAATGGCTGAACCTTCCAAAGCGTTGATTAAGGTTTTAATGCCGATATTTGCCCTAAAAATATCGATGAGTACGTAGATGATAATTTGACCGGGTCCATGATAGGTAACTTTTCCTCCACGGTCCGTTTGAATTACTGGAAGAGTAGTTTTCTTTAAAAAATGCTTTGGATCACCAATGCGACCCAAAGTGTAGACAGGATGATGGTCGGTTATCCAAAGTTGGTCGGAACTTTTTTCATCACGTGTAAGCGTGTATTCGCGCATTGATTTGAAGCAAGTTTCGTAATCAACTGTCCCTTTACGAATTATTTGAAGCGGGGGGTGCATTTCTAAGGATGCTAAATTACCGTCTTTTTGACAAAACTTCGTCAACCAATCCGTATTCTTTGGCTTCCTCTGCGCTTAAAAAGTTATCTCTATCAGTGTCTTTGCTCACTTGATTGATGCTTTTCCCAGTATGGTGAGACATGATGTTATTCAAGGTTTCTCGGGCTTTTAATATTTCTTTCGCATGAATTTCTATGTCACTTGCTTGTCCGTGAAATCCGCCCAAAGGTTGGTGGATCATCACGCGCGAGTTTGGTAAACAAAAACGTTTGCCAGTTGTACCAGCCGCTAATAGTAGAGCACCCATGCTGGCAGCCTGCCCTAAACACATTGTGTTAACTTCAGGTGTAATGTATTGCATGGTATCGTATATAGATAGACCAGCAGTGACTGAACCACCAGGAGAGTTTATGTAGAAGTGGATGTCTTTTTTTGAGTTTTCAGATTCGAGGAAAAGGAATTGAGCAACAATCAAATTTGCTGTTTCATCGGTGACTGGACCAACTAAAAAAATAACACGCTCACGCAGAAGTCTGGAATAAATATCAAATGAGCGCTCCCCTCTACCACTCTGTTCAATAACCATTGGTACAAGGGTATTGTTTTCAATTGGTCGATTTTTGTTCATATCTGATCCTTGAGACACTACTGTTTTATTTGGTTTAATTCCTAAGCGAACTGAGAGGAATCTGTTCAAAAGTTGCTTTGACACTTTCCATCAAAACGTTGATGATTTGTTTTTCAAGAACGGAATTTTCTAAATCAGCCCGCACATTTTTATTTTCAGTGAAGTATTTGCGAGCCTCTTCACGGTTTGGATAATGAACTATTTGCTCCTCAATGGTTTGGTTTAGCAAATCTTCGTCCAATTTAATGTCATGATGAACGATTAACTCACGTAATATCAATCCTAATTTCACGCGTTTGACTGCATCTTCTTTTGCCCCTTGCTCCTTTAAATCCTCATCGCTTGAAACGGGGGATTGAGACATTTTTTGGCGGTCCTGAATCTGTTTTATTATGCTTTTTATTTCCTCATCAATCATATGCTGAGGAATGGGGAAGTCGTGTTTTTCAAGCAGCAGATCGAAAAGACTTTGTCTATTGTTGCGATAGCTGAGTTGTTCAGCTTCATTTTCAAGACGTTTTTTAATGTCTTCTCGTAATGCTTCAACAGTCCCTTCTTTAATTCCAATGGATTGGATATATTCTTCGTTAATCTCAAACGGCTTGGGGGCTTCGATGTTTTTAACGATGCAACGAAACTCAACGTTTTCTCCAGCCAAGTCCTTTGCATGATAGGTTTCGGGAAAGGTTAGTGAAAAGGTTTTATTGTCTCCTTTACTCTGACCAAGCAAAGCATCTTCAAAACCTGGAATCATTTGTCCTTTACCAAGGACAAGTTTAAAATCGGTTGCTTGCCCGCCTTCAAAAGGCTTGTCGTCTTTAAATCCTTCGAAATCAATTGTTATTTGATCGCCATCAATCGCCGCACGATCCACCTCACTCCAAGTGGTATTGTTATCCTTAAGACTATCCATAGTGGCGTCAATGTCAGACTCCTCAACAACTGGTTTGACAAGCTTAATTTTGAGTGTTGCTGTTTTAGCGAGAGTAATTTCTGGAAATACTTCAAATGTAACAACGAACTTAACGTTATCATCCTCAAGATTTTCGATGCTAGTAATTTTTGGTGCGCCAACAATACTTAGCTTGTTTTCTTGGATGGCTTTGTATGTGTTTTGATCAATTTGATCATGAATGATTTCGTCTCGAATTTCTTTCCCGTAGCGCTGTTGCAGGAATGAAAATGGAACTTTACCCGGTCGAAATCCGTCAATACGAGTACGATTGCCGATTTTCTGCAAACGCTCTTTCATTAAAGCAGGCAGATTTTTTACAGGAAACTCAATCGTTAATGTTTTTTCAATGGGACTGTTAGGGGAATTTTCAACGTTTGCTTTCATCAACTAGCTCAAAAGGGAGAGGGACTTAAATATTAAAGTGTGCCTTTTCGGTTTTTTTGATAAAAAACACCGTAAGACATGCGGAAATTGGAAATCAATAATCAGCTGAAACGATTAAGTTGTTTCGTGTTCAACGCTGACGCGCCTTAAATCGAGGGTCAGACTTACAAATCACAAAAATCTTGCCACGGCGGCGTACAACTTGACAATCTTTGTGGCGTTTCTTTGCAGATTTCAATGAGGATACAATTTTCATAATGCAACTAATGTGTTGGTAAAATTAGAACGGCGTGCATTATACGGTGCGAACACGATGAAAATTTGTTTTTTTTAGCTTAGATTACAGATAAGAGTTGAAACTTGGTACATTCTGTCGTAATATTTGCACATTGATATGCTAATTAGTTCACTTTGAAAATTTTTTCCCATTCTGTCTTGGCAGACTTTCTGTTCATTCGAATAGCTTTGCTATACATTTTACATACTGCGTATGCTCGATCATAAAATCCAACTTCTCCCCGAGAATAATGATTATTTGCGGTGTTTAGGGGGTGTTGAGAATAATCGAATTTCTTTTTTGGAAGTGCATTATGACGTTCGTATTTCTCAAAGAGGCTTTAAAATGCGCATACAAGGGAATGATATTGACTGCATACGTGCTGGAAAAGTTATATTAGGGTTGTATGAAGAAGCAAAAAAGGGAGAGATTGATGATAAGAGCATGTTCAGTATGTTAAATCAATTTGATAAAAAAGGAAATCAAATTTTGCCAATTGTATATGCAACGTTTCAAGCCGGAGATAAGACTATTAAGGCGCGAAATACTTCTCAACAGCGCTTTATTGAGCTAATGAACGAAAAAGATGTTGTATTTGGCATCGGACCTGCGGGAACAGGTAAGACCTATTTGGCGGTGGCTAAAGCAGTGGAGTCTTTAGAGCGTCGAGACATAAAGCGCATTGTGTTGACACGCCCTGCCGTTGAAGCTGGGGAGAAATTGGGTTTTTTGCCTGGAGATTTAAGTCAAAAAATTGACCCGTACCTGCGCCCCTTATATGATGCATTGTTTGAAATGTTGGGTTCGAGGAAAGTTGAAAAATTGATCGCTAAAAATATAATTGAAATAGCACCATTGGCTTTTATGCGTGGTCGCACACTAAATGATTGCCACATGATTCTTGATGAAGCTCAGAATACAACATTGGCTCAAATGAAAATGTTTCTAACTCGGATAGGTCATAATGCTAAGGCAGTAGTTGTAGGAGATTCCTCTCAAATTGATCTGCCCAATCAAAATTTATCAGGATTGAAGGATATTCAAGCAATTTTCAAAGGAGTAAAGGGTGTTGGGACAGCAATATTTGATTCGTCAGATGTTGTTCGTCATCCAGTAGTCAAAAGAGTCATTGATGCTTTTGATCATTATCAGAAATCACAATCTATGACATTTTCTAAGCATGGGTAAAGTGAACGTCAGCTATGCATCGGAGACAGATAAGCCTCCATCGATCAGAGCAGTCTTAAATTGGACTGCGCAAATTTTTGATCATTTGCCATTTGAGCAAAAACAAATGGATAGAAGCGTCAACGTTTACTTTTGTGGAACCAAAGAAATTCAAGAAATAAATAGTCTTTATCGTGCAAAAAACGATGTGACGAACGTGTTGTCTTTTGCTGTGTCTGAAGAGGATCAATTGTTGCAAAGTCATACAGATGATGTGCCCTCAATTGGGGATATTATTATTTGTTCACGGGTTGTAGCTGATGAAGCGAAATCTTATGGTCTGGCCTATGAAGAAAGGTTGGTTCACATGTTGCTTCACGCGCTGTTGCATCTATATGGGCATCAACATGATAATGAAAAAGAGAGAAATATTATGGAAACAGAAGAAAGTAGAATTTTACAAAGTATGGGGTTTGCTGATCCATGGAAAGGGAATGAGTAATATAGAGCAAGAGCCTTTAATAAGGCGCGGTTTTTTTGTTAGCCTGTTTGGATCATTGATCAATAGAAAGCCTGAAGGATCTGCTTTGTTTCGCGAGCAGCTTTCTGATGCAGTGAGAGAAGGGGTTGTTGATTCTCAAATGAGCGGAATGATTGAAGGCGTTTTGAGAGTCAATGAGATGCGCGTGCGCGAAGTGATGATTCCTTTCCCTGAAATGAAAGTTTTCCAAACATCGACCCCACTCAAAGAAGTGGTTAATGAAGTTATTAAAACGCAACACTCACGTTATCCTGTTATGTCTGGAGATAAAATTGCAGGTATTCTTTTTTCCAAGGATTTACTTGCAAGTATTTGGCAATCTAATAAAGATATTGAATTAGAAAAAATGGTGCGTGACGCCAAGATTGTTCCTGAAGGACAATTTCTTGATAAATTATTGAGTGAGTTCAAAGACTCAAAACAGCACATGGCAATTGTCGTTGACGAGCATAATGAGATTGCAGGTTTGGTCACAATTGAGGATGTTTTAGAGCAAATCGTCGGAGATATTGAGGATGAGCATGATCCAATGAAAGGGATTTGGATTTTAAACCATGGATACCAATACACAGCGAAGGGGCTTACACCATTAGCCGAATTTCGCGAGCAACTTGGATTTGACTTTAAATCGGATTCTGATACGGTTGCTGGGTTATTGTTTGAGCGATTTGAGCGATTTCCAGAGCAGGGTGAAAAGATTGAATTTGATGGGTATCAGTTTCGCATTGTTAAGGTCGATGGACGACGTATTCAGCTGGTAAGTGTGAAAAAAACAAACCGATGAGACTGACACTTAAAAAGTACGGTGAAGGAGATTCTTTGGTTTTGCTGCATGGCTTATTTGGAGATGGTGATAATTTGCGGGCGGTTGCAAATACTCTGAAAGATTCTTGGACAGTTTATTGCGCAGATTTGCCAAATCATGGTACTTCACCAAGAATAGACAACATGTGCTTTACTCAAATGTCTGCTCTTCTTGAAGGAAGTCTCATTGAGATTGATGAAAAAGTAGTTTTAATTGGGCATTCATTGGGCGGGAAGGTAGCTATGCGGTACGCTTGTGATAATCCTGAGAGGGTTGCACATTTAATCGTTCTTGATATTGCGCCCAAAAAAACCGATAGTCGCTTTAATAAGATTATTGGTGCACTTAATGCGATTGATTTGTCCACCCTTGAATCGCGAAAGAAAGCGGATGAGGAATTGTCTCAGGGCATAGAAACGGTAGCGCTAAGACAGTTTTTGTTAAAAAGTTTATGGCGGGACGAAAAAGGATGGAAATGGCGTTTTAATCTTGATGTCATTACTCGGTGCGCAGAGCAGTGGACGGCTGCTGGTATTGCAGGAGAAGATATTTTTACGGGCAAAGTGGATTTTATTCGAGGTGGAGACTCAGATTATATTACCAATGACGATAGCGTGAAAATTTCCAAGCACTTTCCCAATGCAAGACATCATACATTAGAGCATGCAGGGCATTGGTTGCATGCTGAACAACCTAAGAAATTTATTGAGCTGCTAAAAAGCATTCTATGAAGTTTTGCTATGAACTTCTGCGATGGGGTGTGGTCGAGTATGTACCATTGACTAAGATACTTGTTAAGTATTGGATATTAATGCCAACTCCACGCATGGAGTTGGTATAATGCGCGACCTTTCATTTTACAGCCCAAAAGATTTTCACTGTATTTTATTTAGGGCGCAACAAACAAAGCACAGACTGGAGTAACGGGTGGCAAATATTAAATCTGCTATAAAGCGAGCACGACAAGGCGTTGGTTTACGTAAACACAATATGGCAATGAGATCACGAGTGCGTACTTTTTTAAAGAAAGTCGACGTGGCTATAACTGAGGGGAAAAAAGAGGAAGCCGCTGAGTTTTTTAAACAAGCTCAATCGGAAGTGGCGCGTGCAGCAAATAAAGGCATATTTAAAAAAAATAAAGCTTCAAGAGATATTTCGCGCTTAAGCTCTCGCCTAAAAGGAATGGGGCAACAAGCCTAAAAGTCTTGAAAAAAGGATGCTAAACATCCTTTTTATATTTAAGCTATCACCTAGTTTGATCTAAACAAAGCATTCGATTATTGTTGCATTAGTGTGACATAAACAACGATTACATCTATCTTTGCTTATTGCTTGAGGAAACGTTTGTTCACGCAATAAACTTTTAAGGGTAAAAGTTGGCAACCTTCTCCTAACCTCCTTCCTAACTTGGTACCATTACCAAGATGAAATGTCAGTTATTTTGTTCCGTGCACGCTTGCTTTTCATTGCTATCGTTCGCGAGGTAACGATACAGTGCATACAAGAATCATTCGTCAAAAAATCATTTGCTATTGTAAAATGGTTTCTTAGAGAAACGTTTTTAACTAAGCGTTCACAAATCGCTTATATTTCTATGAGTGGGCGTAATGACTTTGGTTGGGCTTGCTATAACAATCAAGCGTCGATGGACGCGGGTTGTCTGTTGCAAAGGATCAAGCAAGTTTCTTTGCGAATACTACAGTAATACATCAAACCTATGAGAATAATGCAGGAGTGTACAAAGTGAAGAAAATAATTACCCTTTTGTTGATTGTTATGACAACAGGAGCCTTTGCAGATTCAGTTAAAACAACGTTTAGAGACCTAAAGCTAAACGGAGAATTAGTGCAAGCTGATGGAGAAAGTCTTGAGGGCAGTGATGTCGTCCTCATACTGCATGGGACATTAGGGCATAGCAAAATGGAAGTGATTGAAACGATTCAAGACTTGTTCGCTGAAGAGGGTATGAATTCTTTGGCAATTACTTTGTCCTTGTCAAAAAATGATCGCACTGGTTTTTTCTCATGCGAACAAGCTCATTATCATCAACATGAGACGGCAGCTCTAGAGATCGCTCATTGGGTTGAGTGGTTGAAATTGCACAAAGTGAAACGGATTCATTTGTTGGGGCATTCACGTGGAGGCAATCAAATAATAAACTACTATGGTAATAATACTAAGCACAATGGCCATGTTGCAACACTTGCCCCTATGATGGATTCTGGTAAACGAAGCCCAGCGATTGAAAATAAGCTTAAAATCGCAGAGGAAAAAATCGAAGACGGAAACCCAAATGCGCTTTTCGATACGGATGCGTTTTTGCATTGTGAAGATTCCAGAGTCTCTGCAAAAAGTTTGGTGTCTTACTACGGGCGCGATCTCCTAAAAGACACGCCGTTAGCGCTTGGGGAAATTAAAAATCCCACGCTTGTAATTACTGGTAGTAGCGATGAAGTCGTTCCTGGATTAAAAGAAAGAATGACGCTTAAAGCACCACTTCATAAAACAATTGTGATAGATGGTGCCGGTCATTTTTTCAGAGATCTATACGCAGAAGAAGTTGTTGAAAATCTTATGGATTGGTATTCTCAATAGGGATTAAGACAACTTTATGATGTGCTAATGAAAGTTCACTTTTCAAATTGTCCAAGTACCTTCCCAGCAATTATTGCTCAAGAATTAAGTGGAAATTCAAAGAAACCGCTCACACCGCTTCATTTTGTAGTTGAGGATTTTGCCACTGAGCAATGGCTGATTGAGGCATTGAGTCAATCCTTAAATACGATCGCAAATACTCGTATGCGTTATTGGAGAACGCTTTCTGGGGAATTAGCAGAACTCATGCAGATAGCTCCTACGCATTCTTTTGAAAAACGCAAACTTGCATGGAGGATTTATGACCTGCTGGTTGATCAGAAGGAAGTAAAACCTTATTGGCATGATCAAGCAAGCAGCGAAATTAAACGTTGGGGTTTAGCAAAAAAAATCAGTATCCTTTTTCAAGATTATCAAACGTACAGAGTAGATTGGCTGAAGCGTTGGGAGAGGGGCGAATTGCTGGGGCTTGGTAAGGAAGAAATTTGGCAAAGTAAATTGTGGCAACGCTTAGCAATCGACACAAAGGATGACAATATTCCTATATTTAAGCAGCACGAAGAAATACTTAATACTGCAATGCAAAAAAGAAGCGAAATGCGCAGATTATTTGAAAATCATTTTGGAGAGCGTTTTTTTGTAATAATCACACCAGAAATGCTTCCGATTTGTAACATATTACAGGCAGTCGATACATTTGTTGATGTGCATGTATTTTGGTTGAATCCTTGTAAAGAGTATTGGGGAGATTCGCCAAGGTGGTGGTTAGAGAAGAGTTTGGGTTTGGAAAGTAAAACGCAATTACCCCCCCCAGAGTGCAATCCTTTGCTTGCTAACTGGGGGCAACAATCGGCTCGCCTGCTGGATCGATTGATTGGAATGACTGATTCAATTGAAGAATATTATCGAACACTCGATGACAGCAAACAATTAGGTTATTTAAAACATACGCTACTGGAAGATAGTCCTTTGCAGATTGAGTACGTTGATGATTCCTTGCAAATAATTGAAACCGATTCAATTGTCAATGAAATTGAGCTGGCGCGACAAAAAATAGAAATTGAGCTTGCTGAAGACCCCTCCATAGCCTTGCACGAATGCACCGTTGCACTGGCTAACTATGAAGAATATGCTCCATTCATTTCAGCAGTTTTTCATGATGTCCCCCACAGCACTGTACACAACTCACTTGATGAAGTATCTGTTGCACTTCTTCAACTATTGGATTTTATGGTTTCGCCTGTTCAACTTTTATGGAAATGGCAAGTGTTTTTGAAATCGGATTCGGTTTTAGAAAAACTAAACGAAAATTTAAGAGAAACAGAGTCATTTACACCTAAACACATAGATGATATTTGTGAAGCGTTGTTTCAAATTGGCGTCCGTGAAGGGCCTTTAACTGGAAAGGATGGGTTGAGTGGTCTTGATTGGGATAATGCATTTTCTGTCCTTACTTCGAGTATTTTAAAAGGAGATGATTTAGATTCGGGGAAACGATTGTCAGGTTTAGTATCTTTAAAAAAGATACCGTTGTTGCGCTCGATATTCGCCTATATAGAAAAATTACGTACGCATTACGGTCAATTCAATCAAATACGAGATGCAGCCCATTGGAATCAATACCTTACACAAGTTAGCCAAGATGCTTTTTCAGGCAAAATGAATGGTCTAAGTTTATTATTGGGGAAATGGCAATCAGAAAGCACAAGTAATCATATTCATTGGGAAGTAGCTGTGCAAAGTTTGCAGGATTATGCACTACGCGATAAACTTAGTGCTTCTCCACGCAATAATGGTGGAATTCGCTGTGCGCCGTTAAGTATGGCGCATGCTATCCCTAGCAAAATAATGGTGGTTTTAGGAGCAAAAAATGTTGATAAAAGCATATGGGGTGAAGTGGACCTTATGCAAAAAAATCCTAGAATTGACGACAGCACGCTTATGGGGACGTTAACCAAACAACTCATTAATACCATTCTTGTTGCGCAAAAAAAATTGATTTTTATCCGAAGCCGTAATCACCAAAGCAGTTTGCTCATGCCAATTGAGCAGTTAGTGGGGAAAATAAATAAATGCCCTGAAAAAAGAAAGCTCGCATCAGAATATTTAGAAACTGATTGTGCAATAACGCCCAGAGTTAAGAAAATCCTAAAAATTAATAGAATGTTTCATGTTGATAAGCTCGTTCAGTTTATGCAGAACCCATTAAGAGCTTATTTAAGTCATCAAGGGATAAGAGATATTTACTCTACGCCGAAAGAAGTTGATAGAACTAAATGGGAAAAGGATGAATCTAAGTCGGCTGAATTGATGCGTGTTCATGATCTGCTTATGCACAGCCCTAATAAAGCATTAGAAATTAGAGCTAAGGAGCAACTTGTTCCTGATGTTGAAGTTTTAAAAAAGATATTTCATAATATGGAGCAATGGTTGAAGAGTCGCACCAACATGCAAACAACCCCTTTGCAGAAAGTTCGCTTAAGTGATTGGTGTTGTTATGGGAGTGATTTTTGTGAGGATAGTGAAAGTTATTGGCTAATAACTGGCGCTACTGATCTGGAAGCATACATAAAAACGAAGGCAGATGTATGGCATAATTTTTTGTGCGCAACAGGTGAAGAAAAACCTATGGGAGTGGTTCTGCTTAGGGAGAAAAACAAGAAAACAATAGTGTTTGACTCCATTGATTGCAAGGATGCCAAGCAGACGTTGCAAGAAATGTGCGAAAAGTGGCAAAATGGATTAAATACTCCTTGGCACTTCTACCCCAAAGCATACCATAAAAAACAGAGAAAAGAAGAGAGGCAGCAAGGCGATTTTGAGCGTGCAGTAATAAATGCATTGTATGGAGAAAAAGGTGATATGCACGATTTCAGTATCAAGCAACTGAGCAAGGACAGGACGATAGCTGACATTCTTGCAGATATTTGACCGCTCTAAAGATGCGAAATGGGCAGTGCGGTTGTGTCTTTAGAGCGCTCGAGAACCATGGTTGCAGAAACCAATTTGATGCATAGTAATCCAGCAAGTTTGTGGTAGAAAATATCGTAGCCCTTCTTGTCTTTAAAAACAGCATGTATCACAAAATCGGTTGCGCCCATTGTGCGAAAACAAGTTAGCACATTTTCTGAAGATTGGGCGAATGCGTTTATTTGATCAATGTATTCAATACTGTGTTCTTTAAGCGTAAGCGAAATGAGAACTTCAATTTCAAGCTCTAGCTTTTCCCATGAAAGCAAAGCAACTTCTGACGCTATATAACTGCCATCCTCCAAATTCTTAATACGTTTCCAAACCGCAGCCGTAGATAAATTAAGATGCTGTGCTAATTTGGCAGTAGACTGGGCGCTGTTTTTTTGCAGATGCTCCAGTATCTTTTTATCAAAATCATCGATTTTTTTCTGGGAATTTTTTTTCGTCATTTAAGGCATTTGGTAAATCAATCATCGAATAAGTCGATGAAAAAGGAAAAATATTTTTATTTTCATGATTATATTTCAATTAGTATTGTAATCGTGTTTAATGCGATTTTTTCAAATGGATAACATTATTTTAAAAGGAGCTTGTTATGAGTTTACAGTTAGGAGACGTAGTTCCTGATTTTAGTCAGGATTCATCTGAGGGGACGATTGATTTTCACGAATGGCTTGGGGATAGTTGGGGTGTTTTATTTTCACATCCTAAAGATTTTACTCCAGTATGCACCACCGAATTGGCAAGGGCAGCATATCTGAAGCCAGAGTTTGATAAACGAAATGCCAAAATTATTGGAGTTTCGGTCGATTCAACAAAGAATCATCAACAATGGTTTGAAGACATTGCGGACACTCAAAATCAAAAAATGAATTTCCCAGTACTGGCGGATCATGATCGTAGAGTGGCAAATGCTTACGGTATGATTCACCCGAATGTCGATGATACGTTCACTGTACGAACAGTATTTGTTATTGATCACAATAAAAAATTGCGATTGACCTTCACATATCCGCCAAGCACAGGGCGTAATTTTGATGAAATATTGCGTGCCATTGACAGTTTGCAGCTTACTGACAACTATAAAGTAGCGACTCCAGTCGATTGGCAACAAGGCGATGATGTCATCATCTTACCTTCCGTAAACAGTGAAGATGCACAGAAATTATTTCCACAAGGGTGGGATGAAAAGCGTCCTTATTTACGTCTTGTTAAGCAACCGTCTTAACTATCTGAGCAATAAATAGATGTCTGAATATCAAGCAATAATTCAACGGGTTGTTGTCCTTGAACGCGATAATTTGTTACGACTGAGTGGTTTTTTGGAAGGACTTCTGTCAAGTAACACTCCATCAATTGCGGGATTAGAGGCTGCGGCGTTATCGACAGAACAGACGCAAAAGCTGGTTATAGTCTATGCAAGTCAATCGGGCAATGCGCAAGAAGTTGCAGAGAAGGTGGGCGCAGATTTTAGTGGCAAAAATACTTCAGTGGAGTTATTAAATATTTCAGAAGTTCGACTAAAGAAAATGTCTGCATGGACCCATGCGTTGTTTATCGTAAGCACGCATGGTGAAGGCGAACCTCCTGATTCAGCACTTGCCTTCTTTGATCAAATGAACGGAAAGCGCGCTCCAGATGTTGCTAATTTACATTATGCGGTGATTGCTCTTGGAGATAAAAGTTACGATCAGTTTTGCTCTTTTGGTGTTTGGATCGATGAACGGTTTCATGCACTCGGGGCGACTCGTTTGCATCCTCGTATTGATTGTGATGTTGACTATCAAGAGGCAGTAGATGGTTGGTTGCAAGAGTTCGAAGGCCATCTTAATAAAAACAAAACCGCTCATGCTTCTACAACAATGCCCGTAAAAAGTGGGGTGGTTGTCGATGCCAATTCTCCTGTTGTCTGCGAGGTTATTAGCTGTATCAACCTATGCACTGATGAGGCGGATAAAAAAGTTTTCCACGCTGAGCTTGAAGCTCCGGGTTTAGTGTACAAGCCAGGTGATAGTCTGGGAGTATTGGTTGAGAATCCGCCAGAATTGGTTGAGCAATTATTAGATATTACTAAGTTTGATGCGAAAGCCATTGTTCAACTTGGTCAGAATCAGGGCGAATTGGTAGATATTCTTACGCATCATGCGGAGCTATATCGTTTGACAGAACGTCAACTGACCAATTTGGTAAAACAATATCCGCAAGATTTTTTAAGTGAACAATTGGAAGATGCGACTATACGGTCCGATTTTATTTTCACAAATGATTGGTTATCGTTGCTGCAAGTATATGGACATTCTCCATTTCCCAATGCCCAACAGTTTGTAGATGCATTGCAAGCACAGTCAAGACGTCTATACTCCATTAGTTCAAGCCCTGCGATGCATGAGGATGAAGTTCACCTAACAGTACGCTTGCGTGAGTTTGGCGAAGATCATCGATTTGGATTGATTTCTGGAAGCATTGCTCGTTGGAAAGAGGGAGATAAGGCACGCGTGTATTTGAAGGCGAATCGAAATTTTCGTTTGCCAACAGACACCGCATTACCAATTGTTATGATTGGTGCTGGTACAGGATTGGCACCGTTTCGTAGTTTTCTTTTTGAACGCCAAGAGCTCGGGTTGAAATCGCCTTCGTGGTTGTTTTTTGGTGAGCAACATTTCAGAAGTAGTTTCTTGTATCAAAGCGAATGGTTGAAGCTTCTTGAAAAAGGTGGATTGAGTAAATTGACAACTGCCTTTTCGAGGGATGGCGAGTCATCGAGCTATGTGCAAGATCGAGTGGTTGAAAATGGAGAAGAGTTATTTGATTGGATCAAGCAAGGTTCGGTAATTTATGTTTGTGGTAGCGCAGATGGGATGGCACCTATGGTGCATCAAGCACTAATGCAAGTGCTACAAAAATGGGGCGGAGTAAGTCAGGAAGAAGCAACGCAGCGTTTGCAAATGATGTTAGCGGAAGGACAGTACAAGAGAGATGTGTATTAAACTATGAATCATTCATCAGAACAGGACAAGAAAAAATTAACGTTAAATCAATTGGTTGAGAATCCAAGTGAGAACGAGAAAATCAAGGATAAAAGTAATTATCTGCGAGGAACTATTGTTGAAGATTTGGCAGTGGGAGTGAGTGCCAATATCTCTGCAGATAATGCACAACTAACTAAGTTTCATGGTACATATATTCAAGATGATCGTGATCAGCGGTTGATTAGACAACAGAAAAAACTCGAACCAGCGTGGTCTTTCATGACACGAGTTCGCATTCCAGGAGGCGTTTTATCTGCTAAACAATGGGTGGCAACGGATGATATAGCGGATAAATGGGCGAATGGGCGAATAAAGTTAACCACTCGCCAAGCCGTTCAGTTTCATGGCATTATTAAGTTTGACTTGAAAAAATCAATGCAAGATTTGCATGCCGCAAGCATGGATTCGATTGCCGCTTGTGGCGATGTTAATCGAAATGTTATGTGTTCTTCGCTTCCAGATGAACATTCCATTCATGCGCAGACGTTACCTTGGGCAGACGCCATCAGCGCTCATCTTTTACCGCAAACATCCGCTTGGTATGATATATGGATTGATGGTGCGAAGCAGGAACAAGCATCGTTAGAGAGT
Organism: uncultured Thiomicrospira sp.; assembly: GCA_965195345.1. GTDB lineage: Bacteria > Pseudomonadota > Gammaproteobacteria > CAKMZV01 > CAKMZV01. The sequence goes on from OZ239628.1 coordinate 430,768, forward strand.
GAAAGTGTTGAACCAACATCTGAACCAATATACGGCAAGCACTACTTACCGCGTAAATTCAAAATAGCTATTGCTATTCCACCCTTTAATGATACGGATATTTATTCCAATGACATTGGATTGGTGGCAATAGGCAATAAAGGTAAATTAGCAGGCTTTAATGTCTTTGCTGGTGGCGGGCTTGGCACAACTCATGCGGATGACAGCACTTATGCACGACTTGCCTCAGCGATGGGTTTTTGCAAACCAGATCAAGTTTTGAAAGTATGTGAAAACATCATGACTATACAGCGTGATTACGGCAATCGTAGTGTGCGCAAGAATGCTCGTTTGAAATACACCATTGATAAATTGGGCGTGGAGTGGTTTAAGGAAGAACTTCAAAAACGCTGTGGCTTTTCTCTAACTGGGATTAAACCTTTTGTATTCGAGCACAATGGCGACCATTATGGTTGGAGTACAGATGCGCAAGGGTTAGGTTATCTTCTATTACATATAGAGCATGGACGAGTTTATGATACAGGCACTTCTCAAGTGAAGAAAGCCTTGCGCGAGATTGCAGATAAGGGGATTTGTGACTTTAGGCTAACAGGCAATCAGAACCTCATATTGGGAGGAATTCAACCAAAGCATAAAGCAAAAGTTAGCGCTGTTTTAGCCAAATATAAAGTCAACGAGAATGCAAATGACATCAGTGCTATGCGCCGCCATGCCATCGCTTGCGTTGCGCTACCAACGTGCGCATTAGCAATGGCAGAAGCACAGCGCTACTTGCCTGAGTTGATTGGAAAAATCGAGCCTATATTATCGAAATACGAGTTATTACAAGATGACATCAATATTCGTATGACGGGCTGTCCAAATGGGTGCGCTCGCCCTTGGCTTGGAGAAATAGCATTTATTGGTAAATCATTGAATCGCTACAATATGTATTTAGGTGCTGCATTTGATGGCTCACGTATGAACGCCCTATATCGAGAAAACATCGATGAAACAATGATCTTAGATGAATTAGAGAGCTTGATTGAGCAGTTTGCTAAAAAGCGGCGAGCAGGGGAGCATTTTGGTGATTTTGCTATTCGTGAGAAATGGGTAGACCCCTCGTTAGCAGGCAGAACAATCATTCCTTTGGTATAGCTCAATAATGCGCTACTTTCCTTTTTTCTTTAAATTAGATGCGCTTTCTCTTTTAGTCGTCGGGGGCGGTGATATTGCATTATCAAAGGTACGCCTGCTGCTCAAATCTAAGGCAAATATATTATTAATAGCCCCGAAAATCAGAGAGGATTTGCAAACGCTTTTAAAAGATAAGGGTGCCTCATTTGAACAGCGCACCGTATGTGAGGAGGATATTCGTTGTGCCAATCTTATTATTTGTGCGACTGACGATGCAACTATCAATGACGAAGTGTATCGATGGGCGAAACACCACCACAAGCTTATCAATGTAGTAGACAGTATCCCACATTGTGATTTTATTTTTCCAGCACTTGTAGAGCGAGGGGAGTTAACCGTAGCAATTTCTACGGGTGGTGTTGCGCCTGTGTTTGCTAATTGGTTGCGTACCCGTATTGAACAGTCTTTGCCTAAAAATGCCGAAATTGTATTAGAGGTTTTACAAAAATTGAGACAGCGGATCAAAAGCGCTATCCCAAATGTGCGAAGCAGACGTACATTCTATGCCCAAACAATTGAAGGTGGTTTGTTGGCTAATAATAAGGTTGAATTTGCAGCACAAGTTGAGCAACGACTAAGCCCTTTTGATGCTTCACAAAAAGACCATGTTGTAAAAACCCAAAAAGGGAAAGTGTTCTTAGTCGGAGCAGGGCCGGGAGATCCAGAGCTGTTGACTTTAAGAGCGCATCGTGTTCTTCAGCAAGCTGACGTTATCCTTTATGACCGCTTAGTGGGTGAAGCCGTTTTAGACCTTTCGAGACGTGAAGCAAAACGAGTGTTTGTTGGGAAAGCGCGTAGCAATCATTATAAAAAGCAAGAAGAAATCAATCAACTATTGGTTGATTATGCAAACAAAGGCGATATGGTGGTGCGCCTTAAGGGAGGGGATCCATTTATTTTTGGGAGAGGGGGAGAAGAGTTGCATCAGCTTAATCAACATGGCATAGACGTTGAAGTAATACCTGGAATTAGTGCGGCGAACGGATGTGCTGCACGCTTTAAAATACCCCTAACGTTGCGTGGAGTATCTGATAGGCTGACATATTTAACGACCTTTGATGATGGTTTAGATGATTTAGACTGGCAACAGTTGGCACGATGCACTCACACATTAGCACTCTATATGAGCCTTGCAACTCTCCCAAAAGTATGTCAAAAATTGATCGAATTCGGTGCTTCTTTAGATCATCCGTTGGCGATTATTGAGAAAGGGACACTTGAAAATGAAAGAATTCACTACAGCAACCTTTCCGATATTGCCACAAATGGCACCAAAAATTTTCAATCCCCAGCATTAACAATCATAGGATTAGTTGCCACTAATAAATTCATCGTTTAGTCACAAAAAAAACCGTTATAACATGCTTTATATGTATGGCATGTTAAGCTATGTATGATGCAACATCATATCCCCACTAGCTACTCAAGAGGACGCAATGAAAAATGTTATATTTATAGGCGTTGCCATATTTTATTTATTAACAGGTTGTTCAGCAACAGTTCCGATGGCAACAAATGAAGAAGCAAAAAGAGTACAACAACTCAATGAACCCAGCCCTGGAATGGCAGGGATTTATGTTTATCGTGGAGATAAATTCGTTGGAAGAGGTATTACAAGAGACGTGTGGATCAATAATGAATGCATCGGTGCAATTGCGCCTGAGACATTTCTTTATCACGAAGTCGAGGGAGACAAAGAGAATGAAATTGTTACGGAATCAAAGTCAGGATATAATAAACTAGTTCTTCTTACGAAAAAGGGAATGCTTTACTTTATAGAACAGTATGTAAAGGTAGGTTTTTTCACGGCTGGGGCAAATCTGAAAATTATTCATGAAGCTGTGGGCAAAGGTCTGGTGAGTCAATATGGGTTAGCTCAAAAAGGTAATTGTGATAATTCCCCGCCAAGTGAGGAGTAAAGGATAGAGATAACAGTTTTTTCTGTTGCAGTACACATGGCTTTACCATGAAAGTTTTGATGTAGTAAGGTTTTGTAGTTGAAGTTCGTTTTGAAAAATTGTGTTGGCTGACATATAATGTAACGTTGTAACATTACTTTTTCAAAAGGCGCGCTATGAAAAGAGACTTATGGGGCATTTCCTGCTCAATTCTTTGTTTGGTTCATTGTTTGATTACATTGCTCGCAAGTATTGGCGGTGTGGCGATTCTTGCTGAGTTAGCTCATGGGGGGGATCACGACGTGCATCTGCACGCTGTCCTCATTATTCCTATCGCATTATTCGCGTTATTAAGCTTCCCTGCTTGCTATAAAAAACATCGCAACCACTTTCCCTTAATAATGGCTATTATAGGTTTGGTTGGCATAATGATTGCCTTACTGTTGCCTCCAGTATGGGAAACCGTATTTACCGTCGTTGGAAGTTTGTTTTTGGTGGCTGCTCATGGTTGGAATTATCGGTTGAATTTTACTGCCCAATGTCTTTAATAAGTCAAACACTAATAAACCAAACACTTCAAGCAGCTCAGCAACATTGTCAAGATAAAGGGTTGCAGTTTACAAATAAACGATCTGAAATATTAGAACTTATTCTGCAATCAGATAAGCCACTTTCGGCTTATGACATCATCAATATTTATCAAAAACAGTTTGCTAAGGTAATAGCGTCTGTTTCTGTTTATCGAATTTTAGATTTTTTAATTGACGCACAGCTCGTACATAAACTACAAAGTAGTAATAAGTACTTTGTGTGTGCGCACATACGTTGTACGCATGCACATCAATTGTCTCAATTTTTAATTTGCGACCGTTGCCATCAGGTTAGGGAAATTGATATGCAACCGATGCTGACTAAAATGTTAAAAGAAGCAGTCTCCACCGTTGATTTCCAATTAATTGATAAAGCAATAGAGTTGCACGGGATTTGTTTCAACTGCCAACAGAATGAAGCTTGATTTGTTTGAAGCGTTTGCTTGAGATGTGATTTTTTATCATAACCGACATTTAATATTTTAAATGTCACTTTACTGAAATGGCACTATAAGCGGTAGCTTAAGAGCAACAATTCTCATTTATTCTGCTGTAAAGTTGGTATAAAAATCAGGTGTATTTCAGGTGCTGAAATTTTACGTAAAAGAAAATTAAAAAGAAAGTGAAAAAACACTTGCCAAGCGCGGAGTATGTGTATACAATGCGCGCCTCTCTTGAAAGGGACTTAGGTTCATGAAGAGAGATGTTCTTTAAAAATTTGGTAGAGCCAAGAACACGGATCAAAAGCGATTTTCAAATTTAAATCAATTTTGTGAAAGTTAATTCAGCGAGTTTAACTTATATTAGTTATTAGTTAGAAAAAATAGTGACGTAGAGTCTCAAATTACTGAAAGGTGATTTGGGGTTATATAGTCAAGAAGTTAAGCGCAAACGGTGGATGCCTTGGCGGTAAGAGGCGATGAAGGACGTAGTAATCTGCGATAAGCTTCGGTGAGTTTGATAAACACACTTTGACCCGAAGATTTCCGAATGGGGAAACCCACCATTTATGGTATCTGTACCTGAATACATAGGGTGCAGAAGCAAACCCGGAGAACTGAAACATCTAAGTACCCGGAGGAAAAGAGATCAACCGATATTCCCTGAGTAGTGGCGAGCGAAAGGGGAACAGCCTTAAAGCGGTTGTTGTGTTAGTGGAACTTTCTGGAAAGTTAGGCGATACAGGGTGATAGCCCCGTACACAAAAACACTTCAACTGTTATGCAAGTAGGGCGGGACACGTGAAATCCTGTCTGAACATGGGGGGACCACCCTCCAAGGCTAAATACTCCTTACCGACCGATAGTGAACCAGTACCGTGAGGGAAAGGCGAAAAGAACCCCGTTGAGGGGAGTGAAATAGAACCTGAAACCGTTTGCGTACAAGCAGTGGGAGCACCACTTGTGGTGTGACCGCGTACCTTTTGTATAATGGGTCAGCGAGCTGCTTCTCAGTGGCAAGGTTAACCGTAAAGGGGAGCCGTAGGGAAACCGAGTCTTAATAGGGCGCCATAGTCGCTGGGAGCAGACCCGAAACCGGACGATCTATCCATGGCCAGGTTGAAGGTTGGGTAACACCAACTGGAGGACCGAACCCACTTATGTTGAAAAATGAGGGGATGAGCTGTGGATTGGAGTGAAAGGCTAATCAAGTCCGGAGATAGCTGGTTCTCCTCGAAATCTATTTAGGTAGAGCCTCGTGTATAACTGTTGGGGGTAGAGCACTGTTATGGTCTAGGGGGTCGTCAAGACTTACCAGCCCATGGCAAACTCCGAATACCGACAAGTTCAGCACGGGAGACACACTGCGGGTGCTAAGGTTCGTAGTGAAAAGGGAAACAGCCCAGACCGTCAGCTAAGGTCCCAAAGTATTACTCAGTGGGAAAGGATGTGAGAAGGCATTGACAGCTAGGAGGTTGGCTTAGAAGCAGCCATCCTTTAAAGAAAGCGTAATAGCTCACTAGTCAAGTCGGCTTGCGCCGAAGATGTAACGGGGCTAAGTAATACACCGAAGCTACGGCTGCATGATTTTTAATCATGCGGGGTAGAGGAGCGTTCTGTAAGCCGTTGAAGGTTCACCGGGAGGTGGGCTGGAGGTATCAGAAGTGAGAATGCTGACATGAGTAACGATAAAGGGAGTGAGAATCTCCCTCGCCGAAAGTCTAAGGTTTCCTACGCAACGTTCGTCGACGTAGGGTAAGTCGGCCCCTAAGGTGAGGCGGAAACGCGTAACCGATGGGAAACAGGTTAATATTCCTGTACCATTTGCAACTGCGATGGGATGACGGAGAAGGCTAGCTCAGCCACTTATTGGATTGTGGTTTAAGCATGTAGGCAGGTTCCTTTGGAAAATCCGGGGAATCAATGCTGAGGTGTGATGACGATTAACCAAGGTTAAGAAGTGAGTGATGCCCTGCTTCCAGGAAAAGTCTCTAAGCACTAGGTTGCGAAGACCGTACTAAAACCGACACAGGTAGACAGGATGAGAATTCCAAGGCGCGTAAGAGAACTCGGGTGAAGGAACTAGGCAAAATAGCACCGTAACTTCGGGATAAGGTGCGCCCCTATTGGTGATGAGCCCGCGCTCTGAGCTGATGGGGGCCGCAGTAACCAGGTGGCTGCGACTGTTTAGCAAAAACATAGCACTCTGCAAACACGAAAGTGGACGTATAGGGTGTGACGCCTGCCCGGTGCCGGAAGGTTAATTGATGGGGTTAGCGCTTGCGCGAAGCTCTTGATCGAAGCCCCGGTAAACGGCGGCCGTAACTATAACGGTCCTAAGGTAGCGAAATTCCTTGTCGGGTAAGTTCCGACCTGCACGAATGGCGTAACGATGGCCACACTGTCTCCACCCGAGACTTAGTGAAATTGAAATCGCGGTGAAGATGCCGTGTACCCGCAACTAGACGGAAAGACCCCGTGCACCTTTACTACAGCTTTACAGTGAATTTTGGACAAACATGTGCAGGATAGGTGGGAGGCTTTGAAGCGCTGGCGTTAGCTGGCGTGGAGCTACCCTTGAGATACCACCCTTGTTTGTTTGGAGTTCTAACTCAGGTCCCTTATCGGGATCGAGGACACTGTATGGTGGGTAGTTTGACTGGGGCGGTCTCCTCCCAAAGAGTAACGGAGGAGCGCAAAGGTATCCTCAGCACGGTCGGACATCGTGCATTGAGCGCAAAGGTATAAGGATGCTTAACTGCGAGACTGACAAGTCGAGCAGGTGGGAAACCAGGTCTTAGTGATCCGGTGGCACTTCGTGGAAGGGCCATCGCTCAACGGATAAAAGGTACGCCGGGGATAACAGGCTGATACCGCCCAAGAGTTCATATCGACGGCGGTGTTTGGCACCTCGATGTCGGCTCATCACATCCTGGGGCTGTAGCAGGTCCCAAGGGTATGGCTGTTCGCCATTTAAAGTGGTACGCGAGCTGGGTTCAGAACGTCGTGAGACAGTTCGGTCCCTATCTGTTGTGGGCGTTGGATATTTGAGAGGATCTGCTCTTAGTACGAGAGGACCGGAGTGGACGAACCTCTGGTGTTCCGGTTGTCACGCCAGTGGCATTGCCGGGTAGCTATGTTCGGAAGGGATAACTGCTGAAAGCATCTAAGCAGGAAGCCTACCTCAAGATTAGATATCCCTTAAGGGTTGTTGAAGACTACAACGTTGATAGGCTGGGTGTGGAAGCACAGTAATGTGTGAAGCTAACCAGTACTAATTACCCGATAGACTTGACTATGTAACACCTAAATCACTTTAGTGATTTGAGGCTACATAGTTCACTAATCTCAAAAGATTAATTTTTAACGTGGACTTGGCGTTTACCGAATAATGAGGGCTTGCATTGCAAGTGCTCGTACCAGTTTGCCTGGTGACCATAGCAAGATCGAACCACCTGATCCCATACCGAACTCAGAAGTTAAAGGTCTTAGCGCCGATGGTAGTGTGGGAGTTCCCATGTGAGAGTAGGACATTGTCAGGCATTGAACATCCCCCTGGGGTGGCAGCTTTTAGTTGTCGCCCCTTTTTTATGGGAGAATCTCACTGTGTTATGTGTCTTTTTTTCGTAGTAGTAGCAAAGAGCTTGTATTGAGGAACATGTCAACATTACTGATGCGTTCCGAATGCTTTGAAAAAACACAATAAACATTCATTAACGGTAGTGGAAATGTGCCAATTGGAAGCGGAAGTGAGGCATGAATTTGGAGTACCAAAAAGCATGATATACCCTCAACCTTTATTGTGATGTGCGGTTAGATTCTTATTAGCACCAAATATGTCATTTTCAATATTGATATCTTAATATACTTTTTTTTATAACTTCATGTTTGCGTTGTTCATATATTTTGGTATTAACGTCACGTCATTTTTGGTTGCACTACGATTCCGATCAGCTACTGAACTCTAGTGTGATAGTCATAGTATTTGCGTGATAATCTCACCATCCAAATTGGTAGTGTAGTCGTTGGGCTATTTCATAGGAATAGTAGAACCTCCATCTTCTGTGGTATTTTCATCGCCAAAGGAATTGCCATTTAAACTTATGATTGCGAAGATATCAAAAAAATCTTCAACGTTTCAATCGGCGATGAAAATTGCCCAGTTGATATCCATGTCTGAAAATTGGTCAATATGCGCTGAATGTGTTGCTGTGAAAGTATTATGTTTAAAAAACTATATGCATATTTCATGCGGATTCAATTAACGGTTCTTTGAAGAGCTGATTAAAAAGAAATCGTTCCCCCATTTAACGAGCGTTTGTATGTAAGTATTGACTACTGATGCTAGGAAAAACTGCGAGTGAAGTATGGTGGTATTGATGAATTCATACAAAGGTATGCGAAGTGATGATTATTCGCCAGTCGTTGCTCTAAATATTTCGTGAGTCGTAAGCCCAATGCAACAGTGCTTGCCTTTGTTTTTTGCGACAATTGAGATCAAATGGTTCGCAGTATTTTTTTAATGCGCCGATGTGGCGTTTAAAAGCACGCCAACGGTTTATTTGGTGCATGTCTTCTATTTCGGTTCTTCGACCTAAGTAATATCTGCAATACCATTGAAACCATCCACGAGGGTCTTGAGGGTGTATCCAGCCTTTATTCATCCAAACAGATAGAGGCTGCGAGGCATCAATAGCAAAATAATTTAAGCGGATGTCTTTTTTAGTGGGACTGAGCTTTGCGTTGGCGAACCAATGTGCAGGAAACTCTTCGGTGCAGTCAGTTAAATATTTCCCTCCAAACACCCCCAACGATAGCATGTCTTTGGGGGTTAGTTCGGGGGTGAAATCAGACTGAAAATTTTTACCGCTGGGTTCAACGCAAATATAATAATATCCTTGTTGCATTTTGTCATGAACATGAATTTTCTTCATAGTGTCTATTATTAATGGTTGTATATTGTGGACTTGGCTATGAGTTTAACAGGTTCGTTTCAAAAGGAAATTGCGATAGTAACTCGATCCCATTTTCTTTGATGAGTACTTGCTCTTCTAACTTGACGCCTTCGTGTCCGCCTTCTTCACCGATGTAGCTCTCTACGCAAATGGTCATTCCTGCTTGTAGTATTCCATTGTAGCCCGCATTGGGAAAGTCACTGTGGTGATATAGATATGGAAATTCGCCAGTCATACCCACACCATGAGCCGACAAGTAATATCGATTAGCATGATATTTTGGGGGGATGTCCCAAGCTTTTTCTGCGTACTCTCGAAAGGTCATGCCTGCTTTTAAAATGCTAAGATTGTGTTGAACTTGTTCGTAGGCTACTTTATAAAGAGTGCGTTGATCTTCAGTCGGATCATTAGGTCCTGCATGGAAGGTTCGGGAAAAGTCAGCGTAATATCCGTGACAACCAACCACATCGGTATCAAGGGCGATTAATTCATTTTCGCCAATGATTTTGGGTGATGTTTCTTGAAACCAAGGATTTGTGCGCTCTCCAGAATTCAATAATCGTGTTTCTACATAGTCGCCATTAAGGGCAATTATTGTCTGATGCAAAATAGACCACAATTGATTCTCTGATAATCCCGGTCGAATAGATTCACGCAATTTGCCAACACCGATTTCTGTAGCACGCAGCGAGGCGACGACGCATTTCATTTCCTCATCAGACTTGATTGCTCTTGCCATTTCAACGGATTCTTGGGCGTCTACCAACTGTGCACCTTCTTCAGCCATTGCCAATGTTACTCCAGCATTCATCCTTTCCATACCGATTATGGGGTTTTTACCAACCAATTCACCGATGGTGTGCATTATGTCTTTCGCCCATGTTTTCTCACGTATGGTAATGCCTGAACCTGCAGCAACAAAACTTGCAGTTAAGGCTGGGCGTACTTCGCTAATGGTTTCATAGCCATCTGCAAGGTGCATACAACCAGTAAACTCATACAATATGGATTCGTTTTGAGTTAATAATAGATAGCGAGACGGTGCATTTCTTGCTGAGAATACTTGCATATTTCTTGTTCCCGTTGCATATCGAATGTTGACGGAATCTGAAAGTATAAGGGCATCAATATTACGAGATGCCATTTCTTTACGGACACGCTGTAGGCGGTATTGACGTACCGATTTTAAATCAATTGTTTGGTTATCTGCTACGCTGTCGAGTTGTGCTAAAAGCGCGAGGTCTGCGCGTTCAGCATGCCAATCTAAATTTGCCATAATTGCCTTTTAAAATTCTTACTTGCATTTTTTTATTTCAATATTCATCAAATACTCTTGCATGCTGAATTCTACACTGCTTGGTATAGTAATGGCTTTAGAGGGTACAATTCCTCTTTATATATTTTCTACTACTTTACTACAGGATGACATTATGTTACGAGGGTTCAAGTGTTGGTTGTTGGTCGGTTGTTTTTTATCAACAGGGGTGCTTGCAGAGCAAACAGCACTGACGGTGGTTGTTAAAAAAGTAGAATCCAATGAAGGAGAGATTGCTATAGCAATCTATAGAGACAAAGACAACTGGTTGGATACAGACTTTGCTTTTCTCAAGAAAAGAGTTAAAGCTCAAAGCGGAGAAACGCGCATTTTTTTCCCGTCATTACCTATCGGGGAATACGCCATCGCCGTTTATCATGATGAAAACGGTGATGGCTCGATGGATACTAATTTCATAGGAATTCCAACGGAAGGGGCTGGTGCCAGTCGTGACGCGGAAGGCAACTTTGGACCGCCATCTTTTGAAGATGCTGTTTTCAATTTTAAGGAGTCATCCACTACGGTTATACATCTTAATTATTGAAGGTTGTCTTAATCAACAGAGATGATTACGTTTAAAAAGAGAAATTAAAGAGTGTTAGTAAGTAAAATGCGATTATGAGTCAAGAAATAATAGCAGTTTATCCTGGTACTTTTGATCCTGTTACTAATGGTCATGTAGATGTAATTCAGCGCGGTGCTCGATTATTTAAACGTTTGGTGGTGGCAGTAAGTGAACACAATCAAAAGCAGACGCTATTCGATTTGCAAGAGCGCATAGCGATGGTTGAGCATGTGTGCAGCTCAATGAGCAACGTATCGGTAGCAGGTTTTAGCGGTTTGTTGGTTGATTGTGTTAAACAACATCAGGCGGGTGTGCTAATACGTGGACTACGCGCCGTCTCAGATTTTGAATATGAATTTCAACTGGCAACAATGAATCGCCGTCTTAGCTCTAATGTTGAAACTATATTTCTTACGCCTGCTGAGCATAATACCTTCTTGTCAAGCACGTTGGTTCGAGAAATAGCGGGTCTTAAAGGCGATGTGTCCTCTTTTGTTGATCCATTTGTAGCGGATAAATTGAGCAAGCGTTTCCAAGTATAATAAGAGCTATGTTAACATTTATAAACCCTAATCGCAAGTGGGGCGAAGTTTGTAATGATTGGAAGATCGAAGAAGTTCGAGCAATCATGACAAAACCATTTTCTGATTTAATATTCCTTGCCCAGCAAGTTCATCGTCAACACTTTGATCCCAATGAAGTACAGGTAAGTACTTTATGCAGTATTAAAACGGGCGGTTGTGCCGAAGACTGTGCTTATTGTGCGCAAAGTGCGCGCTATCAGACCGATGTTGAAAAGGAACGGATGATGGCTGTTTCTGAGGTGGTTGAAAAAGCCAAAGCTGCAAAAGAAGCTGGCGCTACTCGTTTTTGTATGGGGGCTGCTTGGCGTAATCCTAAACAACGTCAATTAGCCGACGTTGCAGACATGGTGCGCGAAGTGAAAGCGCTTGGATTGGAGGTGTGTGCAACGTTGGGCATGCTGACCCCCGAACAAGCAAAGACTTTGCATGATTCAGGACTTGATTATTACAACCACAATCTTGATACCTCAGAGGCGTACTATCCTAAAGTCATTACCACGCGAACTTTTCAAGATCGATTGGACACTTTGGAAGCAGTGCGTATGGAAGGGATGAAAGTGTGTAGCGGTGCCATTATTGGTTTGGGCGAAGAACACAAAGATCGCGCTGAATTATTGCGAACGTTTGCCAATTTAGAACATCATCCAGAGAGTGTGCCGATTAATTTGTTGGTACCTATTGAGGGAACTCCTTTGGCGCATATGCGCGATAAAACGGATGCTTTTGAGTTTGTTCGAGTGATAGCTACAGCGCGCATTTTAATGCCTAAGTCACGTGTTCGTCTATCGGCGGGGCGTAATGAGATGAGTGATCAAACGCAGGCTTTATGTTTCCTCGCAGGGGCAAATTCTATTTTTTATGGTGACCAATTATTGACCACGGATAATCCAGATACCCAAGCAGACAAAGAGTTACTTAATCGATTAGGGATGTACATTCAAAGCGGCGAGGCTGCTCTCGAAGAAGCGCGTGTAGCTTCAAAGTAAATGGCACCTCTCTTAGAGCGGGCAAGGGATATAGTCAACAGTAGCAAGGCGAAACGTTTGTATCGACAGACGTACGCTACTGTTGCATCAAAAAACGCACGTTTCACTCATGATGGGAAAGAATATTTGGGTTTTTGTTCCAATGACTATCTTGGTTTAGCAAATCACAAAGCACTCATAGTAGCCCAGCAAGATGGCGTTAAAAAATATGGACTTGGAGCAGGATCTGCGCATCTAATTATTGGGCATAGTGAGGCACACGGGACGCTTGAAAAACTTTTTTCTCAATATTTAGGCGTTGAGGATGCTTTGTTGTTCTCTACGGGTTATATGGCAAATATTGGGGTGATGAGTGCATTGGTTATGCGTGATGATGTGCTTTATAGCGATCGGTTAAATCATGCATCACTTATCGATGCGCAACGCTTGAGCCGAGCAAAGGTACATCGTTATGGGCACCTTGATCTTGCTTGGGTCAAAAAGCATTTTGATGACAGGCGAACAAATTGGATTGTCAGCGATGGTATTTTTTCAATGGATGGTGATAGCGTCGATACTTCCGAATTGTTAGCATTGAGCACGCGCTGTAATATTTATATTGATGATGCTCACGGCTTTGGCGTTATTGGTGGTGGGCGTGGGGTACTGGGCGACCATAAGATTCCAGATAATTTATTGTATATGGCAACGCTTGGAAAAGCAGCAGGCGTAAGTGGTGCTTTGGTTGGAGGAAAGGCTGAAATTATTGATGCTCTACGGCAAGTAGCGCGCACGTGGATGTTTACTACAGCGATGCCTCCGTCGCTCAGTTGTGCTGCACAAAAAAGCATGGATTTGATTTTTAGTGATGAGGGGAGTGCTTTAAGGCAAAAGTTGCAAGCAAATATATCGCATCTCCGTGAAGGATTGCTTCAACAAAAATGGGTTATGATGGATTCACAAACACCGATTCAGCCGATATTGGTTGGGTGCGCTGAAGATGCGTTGGAATTGTCATTTAAGTTACGTGAACAAGGTTTTTGGGTTCCTGCCATTCGCCCTCCAACCGTTCCCGAAGGCGAAGCGCGTTTGCGTATTACACTAAGCGCGGCACACAGCAGCGATGATATTGATGCATTTTTGGATGCTATGGAGAAGGTGTTATGATTGAAAACCAGAACAAGTCGTTTATTCTTGCCTCGTCATCGCCCACACGTAAGCAGTTGCTTGAGCGTTTGGTGTTGCCTTTTGAATGTATTAGCCCCAACATTGATGAGAGCCGCTTGTCGAATGAACTAGTAGAGGATTTTGTTGTTCGGTTGGCGCGCTCAAAAGCTAAGAAAATCAGCACTGAAAATCCGCATGCATTGGTTGTAGGTTGTGATGAGGTTGTGGTTAATCTTGATGTGGACGCTCAAATCCACTTAGGTAAACCTGGCAACCATGAAGTTGCGATAACTTATTTGCAACAGGCATCAAATTGTCGTTTGCGCTTTTTAAGTGCTATGAGCGTCTGTTATATGGGTGAGGAGCGTAATTTTTTGGCTAATACTTATGTTCAATTTAAAAAATTGACTGCCGATGAGATTGAGTATTATTTGCAATCAGACAAACCGTATCAGTGCGCAGGAGCGTTTAAGTCGGAGACATTAGGTGTGGCGCTTTGTGAATCAATCGTGGAAGACGAACCGGGTGCGTTGATGGGATTGCCGTTGATTAGCTTGTGTAAGGTTTTGACGGAGTTTGGACTGAGCCCGCTTCGGGCTTGATTTTCTGAAAAATTGCTACCGTTCTGATAGCAATTGAATGCAGTTTTCGGGTTTAATTTGAGGTTTTAGCTCAGGCGCTTGCGGATTTCTTCGCTAACAAATTTCATGTCGGCGCGCGTGCCTAAAGCAGTTTTTGCCAGTCCCATTACTTTGCCCAAATCTTTTATGCCTTCGGGTTTGGCTTGTTTCATTAGATCGTCTATTTTGGATTTTATTTCTTCTTGCGTATAAGGTTTTGGAAGGAACGATTCAACAATTTCCATCTCCGACTGTTCTTTTATCGTTAGATCTTCTCGACCAGCTGCATCAAATTGTTTGATGGATTCTAAGTACTGTTTTTTCATTTTATTGATTATGTCCAGTACACCACCATCATCCAATTGCAAACGACCATCAATTTCTTTTTGTTTGATTGCTGAGTTTATCATGCGAATTGTGCCAGAGCGCATTTTATCTCCAGCCTTCATGGCTTCATGCATCTCGTTATTTAATCGCAGTTTTAAAGACATGGTTTTTTGCTGACCTGTAACTTTGTGCAAGCTTTCTTAATTATCGACCGCTCAACATAGCACGTTCACGACCAAGGCGAATGTGAAGCCGCTTGCGTGCCATTGCTTTGGTACGCTTCTTTGCCCAAGTAGGCTTTTCATAAAATTCACGAACTCTTGATTCAGCAACGATTCCTGCCTTATCGCAAGAGCGTTTGAAGTGGTGTAAAGCTGACTCAAAAGAATCGTTTTCGCGGATAGTTATGCTTGGCATTTGTGGATAATCCTTAAAGTATTTTGTGCACTTAACAGTGTTGAATAAATCAACACCCCGTAAATAAAAAGGAGGGGATTATACCAGATGAGATGATAAATCTCCAAAAGCTGAACGCGTTGATCGATAAAAGGTTGTGCTTTAAGTGCAGATATAGGGGTGGCGATTTAGAAAAGGTTTAGAAGATGGGGATAATTTTTTATTTAAGAGTATTGTTTTAGCAGTTTTTGAAGGCTTGCAATTAATGTGTTGAAAGAGGAATTATTAACTTTTTTATTGATGTCGTAGCTTAATTGATGGTGGTAGTACCAAGGCAATGCTTCTCCTATTCCTACACCGAGAATAGGAAGAAGTGGGGTGAATCGTTGAATGACTTGTTGCAGGTGTTTGCTGAGGATGTCATCTTGGTTTTGCAGTCGTGTGCACGTGTCTGAAGGATAGCTGTCCGATAAAATGATTAGGCAACGTTGTCCTTCCTGTTTGATTAAACGTTTGCATGCCCAATCGAGGCTCTCACCGTCTATGCTCTCTTTGTATATGTTATCTTTAAGTAATCCTGCCATATGCGTTTTCCTACTAGTGTAGGATTGCTCATAAGATTTGAATTGGATGAGCAGGCGTTCATTTAATCGGCCGGGATTGTTTGGTTTCCCTTGTTGTTCCCAAAGTTTTAAAGCGTTGCCACCTTGCCAAGTGTTAGTTGTAAAGCCTATAACTTCGGTTTTGATGTTTGCTATATTGCAAGCACGGATGATTGTTTCTACAAAGCCAGCCAGCCATCGGTTATGTGGACGGATGGAGCCAGAACAGTCAATTAATACGCATAAGGAAGCATGGACTTCGGGTTGGGTAATGGGCTGAAGGAATGCGTTGTCAGACGCTTTTGCTAATGCAATTTGTACGAGTTGAGCGCCATCAATGTATCCAGAATCATACCTATCGTGCATCAGAGGTACTTCAGGCTTTAAAAACAGTGACTTTAAACGTTGCGCAAGATGAATAACGTTGATTGGATTTGCTATTATGAGTTGTTCAAGCTCATCACGCAACGTTTTCAAAGCTAATGGGCGAGCGATTTCTTCAATGGGCTTTTCAAAGTCATAAAGCGTGGTAAAGATTTTGTAATTGGGGTAGGCGCTGTCTAAAAGGGATACGGATTTTTGTAGACTACTTTTAGGATTTGGTCGTTCGATTTTTGCATCAAAAGCATTGACATCTAACCAATTCAGTAGGGCGTTGTTGATGCTGTCTTTATCTTTCTCATTCTTGCGCATATTTCGCTCTTGGTACACCATTTCTTCAATGATTTGGATAATGGTGAGCGCGCATTTTGCATAGAGGCGTTGATCATGCCGATTGGCAAGCATTTTACTGAGTGCAATGCCAATTAGAGGGGCAATGCTTGAGCGTGTTTCTTCGATAATCCCTTCGGTTTCTTCAATGACAGCTCGAGCGTTTAGGCGCGCATAAACAATTTGTATAACGGAGTAGAGCAGAACTCCAATGTGCTGCTCAAGAAATCCATCAGCATGGCATTGGTGCGACCAACGTGTAAAGTTTGCCTCGATGTTTGAACGCATTCCTTTGTAGGTTGTGTCACAAATGGATTCAACACGCAATTGCTCAAAGCAATCAAATAACCATTGACCTATTAAAGACTGTGGAGCCATTTCTTGGTGAAGGTCGGCATTAGAAAGTTGCTCGCGTAATGCAATAGCGTCGATACGCCCACGCAAGGATGCGAAGCTCCCACTTTTATCAGGCTTTTTTAAGTGAAAATTGTAAACGCGACGCTGTTGTTGAAAATAAATGTCTTCATCAAAAATATGCAAATAAGGGTTATTTGCAAGCCCTCGCAGGGTGGCAGAATTTATTTGATTGAACTGGCTACTGCCCATAAGTGCTATTTTATAGTATCGACAGCATTGATTCAGGAAGCTCTTGATTAAACATTCTTTGATAGTATTCTGCTACGATAGAGCGTTCGGATTCATCGCATTTGTTAAGGTATGCTAGGCGAAAAGAAATGGCTAAATCATTAAAAATAAGGTGGTTTTCAGCCCAAGATATAACTGTTCTTGGAGACATTAGTGTTGTAAGGTCGCCATTTTTCAATCCTTGACGTGTCAGGTTTGCTACTGCTATCATGCCTTTTAGAGTTTCATCAAGGGCACTGTTTTCTCTAAAACCAGATACTTTTGCCTTCACAACTTGCAACTCTTGATCGGGCGATAGATGGTTTAGCGATGAGACAATATTCCAACGATCCAACTGAGCGTGGTTCAGTCGATGCGTTCCATGATAAAGGTTATAAATATTTCCCAACCCAAGCGTGTTTGAAGTGGCAAAAAGGCGAAACTGGGGGTGTGCAGTAATAACCTTGTTGCCATCAGGAAGGGTGAACTTACCATCTGCTTCTAGGAGGCGTTGAATAATGAACATGATTTCAGGTCTTCCTGCATCGTATTCATCAAATATTAATGCCATAGGCTGTTGTAATGCCCAAGGGATTATTCCCATTTGATATTGAGTAGATGTTTTGCCATCAACAACATTTAAAGTATCCTTGCCAATTAAATCAAGACGGTTGATGTTGCCGTCAAGATTTACTCTCATGCAAGGCCAGTTCAATCGTGCTGCAACTTGTTCAAGATGGGTGGATTTGCCTGTTCCATGCAAACCTTGAATTAATACGCGACGGTTGTATTCAAAACCAGCTAAGATGGAAAGTGTTGTTTGATGGTCAAAGTGATACAAATCGTCAATATCAGGGACAAATTCTGAACGTTCTATTAGCGCATTGATCTGCCAATCTGATTCGATATTGAAAGTTTTTTGGACGTTGATTGTTGTTGTTTTCATTGGTTTGCTTGTAGCGCAGTCAAAGTGGCTGTTAATAAAACATCTTTTGCTGAACAGCCACGCGAAAGGTCGTTTGCAGGTTGAGCAAGCCCTTGAAGAATAGGTCCTATGGCTAGCGCATTTCCAAACCGTTCGGCAATTTTATAGCCAATGTTTCCTGCATTTAAATTCGGGAAAATGAGTACGTTGGCGGGATTACTAAGTTGCGGGTTTGAGATTTTTTGTTGAGCCACTGTGGACAAAATTGCTGCGTCAAGCTGAACTTCCCCTTCAATTTCCCAGTCAGGGTGCTGCGTTTTAAGTAATGAGGTCGCTTGTGCAACTTTGTTGACTTCGTCATGTGTGGCGCTTCCTGCCGTGGAGAAAGAGAGCATTGCAACACGGGGATTTTCAGAAAAAAGTGTTTGATAGTTTAGGGCGCTTGCACTGGCAATTTGTTTTAATTGGTCAACATCCGGATCGACTACAAGCGCGCAGTCGGAGAATATAAATTGCTTTTGTTTCAGCGGGTGGCTGTCAGGTAAGAGCACAATAAAGAAGCTCGAAACCTGAGAGACATTTTCAGCTGTTCCGATAATTTGCAATGCACCACGGACAACGTCTGGAGTAGTATAACAAGCACCACTCACGCAGCCATCAACAGCGTTTTTTTTGAGGAGCATGTAACTGTATGTTAGAGGGTCAAGTATGTTCTTTCGAGCATCGTCAAGCGACATTCCTTTGTGTTTTCTAAGGGCGTGTAAATCATTACTAAACTTGCTTAGATCAGGGGTTTGAGAGGGGTCTATGACTTCAATCTCAGCAGGGACGTGCTGACGAATTCTTGATGAATTACCAACGAGGACAGGCTCGAATAAGTCAGATTCCCAGCCTTCAATGGAAGCTTCAATGATCCTTAAGTCTTCACCTTCAGCGAAAACAATGCGCTTGGTTGAAGCCTCTTTAACGCGCGTATAAATTTTTTCTACTGCATCGCCCACTGTAATTATCGTTTAAGGTAGCACATCAAGAAATTGATAATACTGGTAGAACAAGCGTTGGCCAATACGTCTGAAGGGAGTGAAGAGGTGTTTTTCCAATGGTGTCGTGTATGTTGGCAAATTAGGCATTGGAACGCCTGCAATCATATCAGACATGCGCAACCCTGCATGTACGCTGTAAGCAACGCCGTTTCCGCCGTAGCCAAGAGAGTAGAAAATACCACTGTCAGGAGAAAAAATACGAGGCATCATATCATGGCTGACATCAACCCATCCCCACCATGAGTAATCAATCTGAATATTTTTAAGTGCAGGAAATTTATTGGCCATACCATTGATCAGTAAATCGTAATGTTTTTTATTGTCTGCATCACTACCAGTGATCGCGCTGCGTGTTCCCATCTGTAGTCGGTTATCTGGAAGCAAGCGGTAATAAAATCGCAAATTTCGGGTATCGGTGATAACTAAATTGGTATGTAATCCTGCCTCACGTATCTCGTTTTCAGTCAGAACACGAGTTACAACCGAGTTTGATAATATTGGCATATACCGGTAAGCAAGCAGTGGGTTGAGCATGGCACTGGTATAACCGCCAGTAGAAACAGCTACATTTTTAGTCTTAACAATGCCTTTAGGAGTATGCAGGTAATGGATGCCATTTTCACTGTACCAGTTTGTTACAGGAGAGTGAGGATGAATTTTGACACCGAGGCTACGTGCCGTTTTTGCATAGCCATAAGCCAATTTCAGCGGATGTACACCAACCCCGTATGGTTCAAGCATAGCACCAAAACATTGGGCATCATTAACGTATTCGCTACTTACTTCTTGTTGGTCAAGCCACTTGCTTTTTTGCCCATATACGCGGTTATGTATTTCAATTTCGGTTTGTATTTTTTCAACGAGCGATTTGCGGTGTGCCAATAATAAATGTCCGTCTCCTTGAGGCTGACAGTCCATTTCAGGTTGATACGCCAATTCACGAAACTGCATGTAACCCTCTTTTAGGTCTTCATACATACCAACTGCGATTTCTTCTCCCCAACGAGATACCCACTGGCCAAGTCCGAGCCTGCCAGATTTGAATTGACCTTGTCCGCCGTTTCTACTAGTACAGCCCCAAGCTAAATGGTTTGCATCTAATACGGTTGCTTTAATACCATGATTCTTTGCCAAGAACATTGCCGTTGTCAGTCCTGTGAAGCCTGAACCAATAATTACAACGTCTGCATCGACATCGCCATCGATAGGGGGGTCTAATTCAGGAGCTTCACCGGCAGTGGCTACCCAATAAGTCGGGGCATAATCTACCCCATTACCGGGGGTTGAGTCAACTAAAGGGTCGTATTTTGGATTATAAGGATGGTTCGCTGGAGCGCTCATTTGGTCGGACATTGTTTGCGAAAAGCATTTTTTGTCGCAATCTTACCATCTTCAAAAGAAAAAATATCACAACCTTGTGCTTCTATACGGCTGCCGTCGGGGTTGGTTCCAGTAAAAAGCCAATGTGATAGACCGACATCACCACTAGCGAAACAATCTAATGATTTCCAGTGCGCGTCTTTAATGGTAGCAAAGACCCCTTCAAAAGCAGCGCGAACAGCCTCTTTTCCAGCGATTTCATTGCCGTATGAATGGTCGCCAGCGAGGGTGTAAAAAATACAATCATCGGTCATCATAGACGCTAGAGCGGCACCGTCATGTTTATTAAATGCGTCGCCGAAGTTGCTCATCAAATCTACATAGTTAGTCATTATTTGTTTTCTCCATTAAAGTAATAAGGTTTTTTTACTAATCGTTGTTCTAATTAATTCTTTCCGCGCCATGGAATGAGCTTTCTTTCTAAGTAACGCATAAACAAATCAATCATATAAGCTATCAATCCAATTAAAATGATCCCAAGCACTACAATATCGGTGGAAAGGAATTTACTTGCGACCATTATCATCATGCCTACACCTGCTTCAGCTGCCACCAATTCTGCGGCGACAACAGTACCCCAACAAACGCCCATACAAACGCGCATTCCTGTAAATATCTCGGGCAGTGCATTTGGAAGAATGACTTTGAACAGAATTTGTGTTTTTGTGGCGTTCAATGTGTAAGCGGCGTGAATTTTAGAAATCTTTGTTGCTAGAGCACCAGAGCGTGTCGCCAATGCCATAATCCAAATGGCTGCAAGAAACAAAAGGAATACTTTTGCCGACTCTCCAATGCCTAACCAAAGAATGACTAAGGGGATAAGCGCGAGCGGAGGCATAGGGCGGAAAAATTCAACGATTGGGTCGAACAATCGATTCATGACGCGCGATAGTGCTAAAGCGAATCCTAGGGGGATGCCAATAGCACAGCCTATTGCAAATCCCATTAAGACTCGAAACAAACTCAAACCAATATGCTCAGCTAAAGTAAAGTTTCTGAATCCATCGACAGATATTTTTACAAATTGATCCCATACGGAAGGTATTGATGGCCAAAATATTGGACTGACCCAACCATATTTCCCAGCTAAAAACCATAAAAACAATAACGAACCAATGGATAAAAAAGTCCACCCTCGAGAGCCTTTAGCAGCAACCACTGAAGCATCGCCGAATGTGACGGTTTTGCGAGTAGTGTTTGGATCAATAAATCCCAGTTTTATAAGAGTTTTTTTCATTTATGCTTCCTCAACTCGTCCCATGATTTCTTCTTCCATGTTCCAAATCATTGATAATATTTCTTCTCTGACATCTACAAAATCACTTTGTTTCTTAATGTCGCGTGTATTCGTTTTTAGCCCCTGTTCAGCAAAAGGCAGGTTGTATTCCTTTTCAATGCGACCTGGTCGAGGTGCCATTATGAATAGGCGGTTACCCAAAATCATTGCTTCTTCGACGCTGTGGGTAATCAATACAATTGTTTTTCCAGTCTCTTTCCAAAGTTTCAAAATCAGACCTTGCATTTTTTCACGAGTCAATGCGTCTAAGGCACCTAGTGGTTCATCCATTAAAATTAAGTCTGGTTTGTTTGCAAGGCATCTGGCAAGAGCAACACGTTGCTGCATGCCTCCCGATAATTCATATGTTGACTTTTTACCAAAATTTGAAAGCCCAACTACGTCTAACCACTCTTGAACTAATTTTTTTGTTTGCGCTTTGGGTTTTCCTGACATGTTTGGACCAAACCCTACATTGTCTTCAACACTCAACCACTCAAACAGCGCGCCTTGTTGGAAAACCATTCCACGACTAGGGTCGGGTGATGTGATTTCCTTTTCATTGAAGATCATGCTGCCCCCAGTGGGGGCAAGAAATCCAGCCAATATGTTGAGCATAGTGGTTTTTCCACAACCAGACGGACCTAATACAGTCAATAGCTCACCCTCTTTAAGGTCGAAAGAGACGTCTTTCAATGCTTCAACAGTATCACCGTTTGGCAGTTCATAGGTCATAGATAAATTTTTAACTGCTAATCCTTTCATATTATGTGATTCCTTTAATAGTTTCCCTTCTGGTCATATTTTTTATATTCTGACCTACAGAGGCAACTCTTTGCAAAGTAAATTTTTTGGAGTTGATGATTGTATTATGTTTTTTGCGTTACGATAAGTTGGCAATATGCCATCTAAATAGAACCGCTATGGTTGGTTTTTATCATAAAAATCACCTCTATTGCGTTCGCATAAGAACAAAATTGAACAGCGTTCGAACACATAAAGCTGATTTTTAATCGAGAATTTTTTTGTTTGATTTTTACAAAACAAAGGGTGGCAAAATTAATTGCCACCCTCAAAGTTTGTTAAAACTATTTCACGTCTGCTAGGACACTATCATCAATTGTACGGCTGTACTCCTCGAGTGTAAGCGCTCTTGGCATTTGATCTTGTTCAACAAAGAAGTCGGCAACTTCTTTTGTGAATTCTTGAATTCCACCAAGCATCCATTTAGAACTTAATTGCTCAGAACGCGTGGGAAATCCAAAATTCTTCAAAGAACCTGCAGTATCTGCTGGGCTCATACCAGCGGCATTAGCAATCGTATCATAAAAACGCTCTGGGTAGCGAAGGTATGATACATTGGCATCTTCAGTAATTTGCATAAACTGTCTGATGATTTCAGGGTTTTCTCTTGCAAATTTTCCTGTAACAGAAACGATATCAAAAACTTTTAAGCCAATAGCTTCTTGTTCAGCACCAGTCATTAGCACTGTTCCATGCTCTTTCATACGCTTTAATGAACCACCGAAGCCACAACCCATATCGATGTCTCCTCTTGCCAAAGCGGCGAAGACATCAGAGTTTTGCATGCTCAAGATTTTCACTTTGCTAGCATCAACACCAAGATGTTTTAGTGTGCGAAGCAATTTATAGTGCGTCACATTACCATTAGGGCTTCCTACTTTCTTGCCTTCTAATTCCTTAGCATTGGCTTGAGTAATGCCCGTTCCATTGCGTACAACGCAATTGTCACCTTCTGCATAAGTTACTGCAACGCCTACGAGCTTTAAATCAACGCCTTTGCTAACCGCAACTACGAAAGGAACAAATCCTTGAGAGAAAGCGATATCAATATCACCAGCGACCATGGCAGCAGTCATAGCATTGCCATCGGCAAAGGCTCTCCAATTCACTTTCAATCCCATTCTTTTGTCGAAAGTTTCCTCTACTTGAGCAACCTGATTAGGGGTTGGCCACTCTAGAAAGTAAGCAACGTTCAATTCATCTAATGCGTTTGCAGATAGACTGAAAGACAGCCCAGCAGCAATAACAAGCGATGCGAGCATATTTTTAATTTTTAACATGTAAGATCCTCTTTTAATTGTAGTACTAATTTAAAAAGCAAAATTTTCTTTGGAATTGAAAGTTTTGCCAAACAGCTAACAATAATATCTTATTCAAAGGCATTTATGCAAGAGCAATTTGATTATTGTTTGCTTATTCAGTATGATTTTTACAGTAACAGGCTAAATGAGCAATAGAAAGGCAGTAAAATGCCGGTAATAAATTTCCTCTGCAAATAACCTAATATGTCTGTTTTAAAGTCAACGTGTTTTGATTTGAATTTTTTGTTTTTTAAGGCATGAAAAAGAACTCTGCACACGCATTGCTTTTATTGGCAGGTGTTATTTGGGGTGTCGGTTTCGTTGCCCAAAAAACCTCAATGGATGATGTCGGACCACTTCTTTTTGTGGGACTACGTTTTCTAATAGCGGCACTCGTAACTTTTCCTCTTGCTTGGATTCAATATAGGCGATTGCAACGCTTGCAATGTGAATTTTCAAGAGTCGATTGGATGCTAATGACAGTTACTGGGGTTGTCTTTTTTCTGGCAATGACCTTGCAACAGGTGGGATTGCTTTATACAAGCGTTACAAAATCAGGTTTTTTAACAGGCTTATATGTTGTATTAGTGCCGTTCATCATGTACTTTGTTCTTCGTAGAAAACAAAGCAAATACATCTGGTTTTGTGCTTTCGGGGCTCTAATAGGTATTTATTTATTGAATCATAGTCCTGTGGACCGTTTGAATTTTGGAGATTTTTTAACGGTAATATCAGCGATTATGTGGGCTATACACGTTATTTTAATAGGCAGTTTGTCGCGCAAATTTAATGCGCCTTTCTTTTTCGCTTTCATGCAATTTTTCATAACAGGATTGCTTGGTGTTACGGCTTATGGATTGTTTGCAGGCGCCTCTTTTGAAATGGTTGCGAACTTAGATGGTTTAAGTGGCGCAATGGTGGAATTGTTGTACACGGCGATTATGGCGGGGGCGATTGCCTTTAGTCTACAGATAATCGGACAACGCCATACCACAGAGGCAAATGCTGCGGTTTTACTTTCATCAGAGGCATTGTTTGCTGCATTGTTTTCTATACTGCTGATAAGTGAATCGTTATCATTCGTTGGTTACATTGGTTGTGCGATTCTATTTATTTCAGTTGTACTGGTTCAGCTACTGCCTACCAGTAAAGAGATAAAGAATACGACTTAAACACACACGCTTGCATAAACATAGGGAGTGACTTTTTTGCATTGAGATGGCATCTATTCGTTACAATGGGCGACCTGCATTCTCATGCGCATATTAATTCACAATCTAAACGAGGATTTTAATGATAACCTCAAGTGTCTGGATGTGGAACGAAAATAAACACTTAGAAATTTAAGGATGATTAGAATGAGTAAAGTAAAAATGACGCCAAGTGAGGCTTTTGTTGAAACGATGGTTGCAAATGGGGTGACGGATATTTACGGTATTATGGGTTCTGCGTTTATGGATGCTATGGATATTTTTGCACCAGCTGGTATTCGCTTTATTCCAGTTGTTCATGAGCAGGGTGGGGCGCATATGGCGGATGGTTACTCACGCGTTAGCGGACGTCATGGTGTGGTCATCGGTCAAAACGGACCCGGTATTAGTAACTGCGTTACAGCGGTAGCAGCCGCATACTGGGCACACAGCCCTGTTGTTATGATTACACCTGAAACAGGTACTATGGGGCTTGGACTTGGTGGTTTTCAAGAAGCCAATCAACTACCAATGTTTCAAGAGTTTACCAAGTATCAGGGACACGTGAATAATCCAAAGCGTATGGCGGAGATTACCGGTCGGTGTTTTGATCGTGCTATGTCTGAGATGGCTCCTTCGCAACTGAATATACCACGCGATTATTTCTACGGTGAAATCGACGTTGAAATTCCAAAGCCTCAACGTATTGATCGAGGACATGGTGGCGAACAGTCGTTGCAAGAAGCGGTTGATCTCCTTGCTTCTGCTAAATTTCCAGTTATTGTTTCAGGCGGTGGAGTGGTATTTGCTGATGGTGTGCAAGAGTGCATCGCATTGGCTGAGCGCTTAGGGGCACCTACTGTCAACAGTTATCTGCATAATGATTCTTTCCCTGCAAGTCATCCTTTGTGGTGTGGTCCTCTAGGCTATCAAGGTTCAAAAGCTGGAATGCGTTTGATCTCTAAAGCGGACGTTGTTCTTGCTTTGGGTTCGCGTCTTGGACCATTTGGAACATTGCCGCAACATGGTATGGACTATTGGCCTCAAAATGCCAAAATTATTCAGGTTGATGCCGATCATAAAATGCTTGGATTGGTGAAAAGCATTAATGTTGGAATATGTGGAGATGCGAAAGCAGTCGCTAAAGTATTGGTTGCACGCTTGGCTGATAAAAAACTTGTTTGTGACGAGTCACGATCTGCACGATCTGAGGAAATAGCGCGTGAAAAGAAATCGTGGGAAGATGAGTTGGATAATTGGACGCATGAAAAAGACGATTTCAGTCTTGACATGATAAAGGAACAAGGGGGCGAGGCCGGAAACTATTTGCATCCCCGACAAGTATTGCGAGAGTTAGAAAAGGCAATGCCAAAAGATGTAATGGTATCTACAGATATCGGTAATATCAATTCCGTGGCAAATAGCTATTTGCGTTTTGATCGTCCAAGAAGTTTCTTCGCTGCGATGAGTTTTGGTAATTGTGGTTATGCGTTTCCAACGATGATTGGAGCAAAAACGGCAGCGCCTGAACGACCAGCCATATCTTATGCTGGTGATGGTGCATGGGGCATGAGTATGCAAGAGACTTTTACCTGTGTGCGACATAATATTCCAGTTACCGCTGTTGTTTTCCATAATCGTCAATGGGGCGCGGAAAAGAAAAACCAAGTTGATTTTTATAATCGTCGTTTTACTGGTGCCGAGCTTGAAAATGGTTCTTGGGCTGAAGTAGCTAAGGCAATGGGTGCTGAAGGAATTCGGGTTGATCGATTAGAGGATGTTGGTCCTGCCTTGAAAAAAGCCATCGATATGCAAATGAATGAGAAAAAAACTTGTATATTGGAGATCATGTGTACCCGTGAATTGGGAGATCCGTTCCGCCGCGATGCTTTATCAAAGCCTATTCGTTTTCTTGATAAGTATAAAGATTACGTTTAAAGACTATTTTAATTATAGTTCGTTGGCATGTCGCTCAACCCATTTGCAACCGTTCAAGAAACGATTGACTTAAGCCCTAAAGTGGCTGATGAGATAAAGCACACAACGTGTTATATGTGTGCGTGTCGCTGTGGAATAAAGGTTTATTTGAAAGACGGTACGGTTCGCTATATTGAAGGCAATCCTAACCATCCCGTTAATAAAGGGGTTTTGTGCGCTAAAGGGTCAGCGGGCATAATGAATCATTATTCCCCTGCTCGGTTAACAAATCCTTTGTTGCGTGTTGGTGAGAGAGGAAGCGGTGAATTCCGTGAAATCACTTGGGAAGAGGCAATAAATCTTGCCAGTGAATGGTTAGGAAGTGTTCGTGCAACAAACCCTAATAAACTTGCGTTCTTTACTGGACGTGATCAATCACAGTCGCTTACAGGGTGGTGGGCATCGCGTTTCGGGACAACAAATTTTGCGGCGCATGGAGGTTTTTGTTCGGTCAATATGGCAGCGGCAGGTTTGTATTCAGTGGGTGGTGCGTTTTGGGAATTTGGTGAGCCAGATTGGGAACGTACTAAATATTTCATGTTATTTGGTGTTGCTGAAGATCATGATTCAAATCCAATAAAGATTGGCTTGGGTAAGCTCAAAGCACGTGGTGATGCCAAAACGATTTCAATAAATCCAGTTCGTACCGGCTACTCAGCTATAGCGGATGAGTGGGTGGCGGTTAATCCCGGCACTGATGGGTTATTTATCTTTGCTTTAATTCATGAATTGCTGCGTGCTGATAAAGTTGATTTGAACTATTTGGCGCGCTATACCAATGCTTGTTGGTTGGTGCATCAAAATCAAGGCAGTGAAGAAAATGGGTTATTTGTTCGTGATGAGGCAGGAAAACCATGCGTATTTGACTCACAAACGCAACAGGTCGTTGCATTTGATTCTGCCTCCAAACCCACTATTGTAGGTAGTGTTACTTTAGATGATGGCTTAAGTGCAATTCCTTCGTTTGAGTTGATTGCCGAACGTTATTTGTCGGATGAATATGCACCGGATGCAGTAGCGGATAAAGTGGGTATTAGTGGGGATACCATACGGCGCATTGCTGCTGAAATAGCAAGGGTTGCTTTTGAAGAAGAAATTGTTATTGATCAAAAATGGGTCGATTGGCAAGGAAACGAACACGATAAAATTATAGGCAGACCTGTGAGCATACATGCTATGCGAGGTATCTCTGCCCATTCTAATGGTTTTCATACCTGTCGAGCGCTGCACATATTACAAATGTTGATAGGGAGTGTTGATGTGCCAGGCGGCTGGCGTTACAAAGCACCTTATCCAAAGCCAATACCTCCAGCACCTAAACCAGCCCATTCAACAGGTGAACCGTTTCAAGCATTGCATGGCATGCCCATAGGAAACCCCACCTGTCCAGAAGATTTGCTCGTGGATGAAAATGGCGAACCATTGCGCCTTGACAAGGCATACAGTTGGGAGCACCCTATGGCATCGCATGGGTTGATGCATATGGTTCTTCAAAATGCTTGGGCAGGAGACCCCTACAAAATTGATGTGTTGATGATGTATATGGCGAATATGGCTTGGAATTCATCCATGAATGTCAAAGATACGCTTCGTTATTTAACGGATAAAGATGAAAATGGAGAATACAAAATTCCCAAGTTTATTTATTCAGATGCATATTATTCCGAAACGGTTCCTTATGCCGATTTAATTCTGCCAGATACTACTTATTTAGAGCGCTACGACTGCATTTCATTACTTGATAGACCTATCTCTAGTGCGCACGGTCCAGGGGATGCTATTCGTGTCCCAGTTGTTGAGCCTGATCGTGATGTGCGCCCATTTCAAGATGTATTAATTGAGCTGGGCGCGAAGCTCAATTTACCAGGCTTTGTTAATGATGCGGGTGAGCCCCTCTATCCTGGTGGCTACGTTGATTACATGGTGAATCATGAGCGTGCTCCTGGTATTGGACCGCTAGCTGGTTGGCGAGGTGACGGCAGTGCGCATGGGCGAGGTGAAAGTAATAGCCAACAAATTGAAAAATACATAGAGAATGGTTGCTTTTGGCAGCATCATTTGCCGCCTGATCAGTTGTTCTATAAGCATGTCAATAAAGCATATCTTGAGTATGCAAAAGACATGGGTTGGATAGGAGATAGTGATCCAATTCTTTTGCAGTTGTACAGTGAGCATTTGCAAAAGTTTCGTTTAGCGGCGCAAGGGCATGGCAAGGTTAGCGTGCCTGAATTGCATAGGCAACGTGTTGAAACGTATTTTGATCCAATTCCTATGTGGTATGAGCCCTTTGAACAGGCAATTGTCGAAGCTGAAGAATTTCCTTTACATGCGATTACTCAACGACCTATGCATATGTATCATTCGTGGGGGTCGCAAAATATTTGGTTAAGGCAAATTACCAATAAAAACTATTTGTATATTCATGTCGATACTGCTAAAAAGTACGATTTGCAAAATGGTGATTGGATATGGTTAAGCAGTCATCATGGCCGTATAAAAGTCCCGATAAAAACCATGCTTGGAACCAATGTCAATACAGTATGGACTTGGAATGCTATTGGTAAACGTCGAGGTGCGTGGGCGCTTGACAATAATTCGCCTGAGTTTAAAGAGGGTTTTTTGTTAAACCATCTCATTAGTGAGTTATTGCCCCCTAAAGAAGGGAGTTATCGATATTCTAATTCTGACCCAGTTACTGGGCAAGCGGCATGGTACGATTTAAGAGTGAAGATTGAAAAGTGCAGCCCAACCGATGCGGAAAATGGAATCATTGAGCCTTATTTCGCACCAACTAATAAGAGCATTGGCACACGCAAAACTATCTCAACCTTTGGGTTAGAAACCAAAGACATTCCATCTGGGAAACCCTCTAAACCAATGAAAGAATGGGTGTCATATTCTGATGATCGTAAATGACTGAATTACCTAAAAAAACAAAACGTAAGCTTGGGCTTGTGATTGATCTCGGCAGCTGTGTAGGCTGCCATGCCTGTGTTGTTAGTTGCAAAGAATGGAACACTAGTGGACATATGGCACCACTCACTGACTTCAATCCGCAGCAAGCTGATCCAAACGGAGTTTGGTTCAATCGTGTGCACAGTTATGAAGTGGAGCGTGAGGGTTGCTCACAGACGGTGCATTTCCCCAAGTCGTGTTTGCACTGTGAAGATGCACCATGTGTAACAGTTTGCCCAACAGGCGCTTCTTATAAACGCGAGGAGGATGGTATTGTGTTGGTTAATGCCGATACGTGTATTGGTTGCAAATTGTGTTCATGGGCGTGCCCTTATGGAGCAAGAGAGTTTGATGATAATGATCGAGTGATGAAAAAATGCACTTTGTGCGTTGACCGTATTTACAATGCAAATTTAGATGAAAGCTCACGTGTTCCAGCATGTGTTGCTGCTTGTCCAACAGGCGCGCGCCATTTTGGAGACTTAGGGGATGAAAACTCTGAAATTGCTAAGTTAGTTGAAAATCGGCAAGGTTATGCTTTGATGCCAGAACAAAATTGTCAGCCAGTGAATCGTTACCTTCCTCCTCAAGAAAAAACCAATACGCAACAAAAAGATATCGCGCTTGAGGCTGCTACAGATAGCCAGCAAAGCTTGTTGAATCGCTGGGCGGATCGCGTCGCAGCTAATTTTTAAGGGGAAGTCATGCATCCGGCTGCTTCTGTTATATTATTCACCACGCTCACAGGGCTTGGGTACGGCTTAATGATATGGCTTGGTTTTGCTTTGCTGAGTGGAGAATTAGTCAATCATACGATGATGGTGATAAGTATGATAGTCGCTTCTTTCGTATTAACGACTGTTGGTTTGATCTCTTCATTATTTCATTTAGGGCATCCTGAGCGTGCTTGGCGTGCGCTGAGTCAATGGAAAACTTCTTGGCTTTCTCGCGAAGGCGTACTAGCAATTCTTTGTTACATTCCAATGTTCATGCTTGCGATTACGATGTACTTCGAACAGACACAGTATGTGCCTTTATTGAGTGTTATTCTTATTGTATTATGTGCGTCAACTACCTATGCGACCTCAATGATTTATGCTTCCCTTAAGCCAATTCCTGCATGGTCAAATCCATCCACGATATTTTGCTATCAGTTAAATGCTTTAGCGACAGGCGGCGTGCTTTTTATGTTCTTTTGTTATTTTTTTATGGCGCTGCCTCCGTTTTTAAACGAATTGCTTGTTGTGCTAACGGTCGCATTAGCAGTTAAGATTTGGTGGTTTTTATCTATTGAAAGAAGCAATGTGAGTGATGCACAAAGCGCTATTGGACTGAAGGGTACTATTCGTCAAATCGACCCGCCCCACTCATCGGCAAACTATCTAATGAAAGAGATGGGTTTTGAAATAGCTCGAAACCACAGGGTTAAATACAGACTTGTTTCGATATTTGGTGTATTTTTGATTCCATTTGCATGCGTATATTTGGGAGTAAATACGCCATTGATTATTGTTGCGCAATTGTTCTCTATTGTTGGAATTATTGCTGAGCGTTATCTTTTTTTTGCTGAAGCCAAGCACGTTGTTACTTTTTATTACCGATCTTAATCTAGACGGTATTCTCGTTCGACTTTGCAAATTTTCGTAGAGTACGTTGAGTACCATTTTTCTTTACCTAATCGCTGTGCCTCAAGGTGTTCAGGGTGTTTTTTCCATGCTTTGATGGAATCTAAATCTTTCCAGTAAGACACAGTTATTCCTAACCCATCACTGCGGGCGGAATCATGCCCTAAATAGCCCGGTTGTTGTTGCACTAATTCAAGCATTCGATCAGCGGTTTTTTGATACCCTTGATTATTGCTAAGCGTATTGGAGAATATAACTGCATAGTATGGAGGAGGGATGGCAAACATATTATTCCTTTGAGTTAATGATTACTTGAACTTGTTGTTGTAAATGAGGGATAACATCTGCTTCAAAAAATGGACTATTCTCAAGCCATTTCCTATTTCTCGGGCTAGGATGAGGAAGAATGTATTGACTTGGAGCAAGAAGACGCCATTGTCGAACTCTTTCGCTTAAATTTTTTTTTGATTTGCCGAAATGATAATTAACGGCATAAGTACCTATGATTATAGATAGTTTGATATTTGGTAGTTTGTCAAGTAATTGCATGCGCCATTGAGGGGCACATTCTGGTCGAGGTGGTAAATCGCCTGATTTACCTGTCCCAGGGTAGCAAAATCCCATTGGTAAAATAGCAAATATACTAGGATCGTAGAAGCTTGTTCGATCGATACCTAACCATTGGCGTAAACGGTCACCACTTGGGTCATTGAAAGGAATCCCTGTTTCATGCGCGCGCTTTCCTGGGGCTTGACCCGCCAGCAATATTTTTGCTTTAGGATTCAATTGGAAAATGGGGCGTGCTCCCATAGGTAGATGAGCGGCGCATAGGGTGCAATGTTCAACTTGCTGAATTAAAGTGGTGAATGTTTCCATGTTTTTATAAAATTTCGCAAAGTATAATTCAACAAGTAACATAAAGAAAGATACATAGTGAAAATATAAATGTAGGGGTTGGTGTTGAAAAGCAATTTTGACAAAGAAAAAATTGTAGGATTAGTTCTTGCAGGTGGCACTTCTGAACGCTTTGGAGGGAATGATAAAGCGTGGATTTCTATTGATGGAAAAGCACTGATTGAGCATCAGATTGAATGGCTAATCAAACAATCAAGCGTAGTGAAATCTGCTATAAATTGTAATAGAAATTTTCAGGATTATAAGCGGTTAGGATTGCCGTTGATTATCGATGATGAATATGCTAATTTTGGACCACTGAGTGGTATTTTTTCAGGATTGAAATGGGCGAAATCTCAAGAAGCAGATTGGTTGTTTGTTTTGCCCGTTGATACTTGGTGTATTTCCAATGCACTCATTGATGAGTTGGTAAATGGTGCAAAAAACGAGGACATGCTTGATGTGGTAATGCCTATTTTAGGTGGACGTGCGCAGCATGCAACGGGGCTTTGGTCGATTAAATTATTGCCTGACTTAAGAGAACAGTTGGCAGAAGGTGGCGGAGCGATCTTACATTTTCTCGAAACTAAAACGGTTGTTAAGGTGGATTGTTCAGTCAATTGCTATGGCGACAATGCGAAGGCACTAATCACCAATATTAATAGCCCTGAAGATATTCCAAATTAAATGCAACGGCTTATACGAAAGAGTAGATTATTTGGTGATGTGGTTTCTCCACCAATTTGGCAAAGACGATTCCACCTCACCCGCTTCGTATAATTCATTGGCAAGCCGAATGGAACGAACACCAGCGTCGGAATTAATAAACCAGATATTGAGTGAGGCGATCAGCCCTTTCCCACGAAATCCTTTTTGAGAGAGCCAATTTAGAATCTTAGCCTCATTCCAGTCTTTGTTAAACCGTACAATGACTCCTCCTGGCAATCCCATAGAGGACCCGCCTTTCGAGTCGTAAGAAAAGGTTTCGGAAAGTCTGTTTGTTGAGGCAATAGATCGTATTTTTTGCATAGAGGCTGATTCGTTGCGCTTCCAAATTCGAAAGCCATTGCTCATGGAATTCACCAGAACGGCTTCATTTTTTAGAGACGCTGCAACATCATCATTGCGACTGAAGTCAATGAATTGATCAGTATTCATATAAACTTCTAACTTCTTTTTTCCATCGTAATAGTACATGAGCGTGTTTTTATCAGCAAACGCACTGATGGGGGCAATTATTAAGAAAAGTAGTAGGGGGGAGTATTTAATCTTCATGAAATGATGTGAGATGTACAGTTAAGTTATTTAGTTTTAGTGGTTGTTCCAAGCCTTTGTTGCTAAAGAGCGCAATGCTCATATTATCATGTGCTTGTAAAACGATGCCACGCACAGGCTTCCCTTGTGCGTTTTGCAATTCTATATTTTCTCCTCCGATTAGGTTTTCTTCAGTCTTAATAAGAAAGCAACGTTTGGTTACTTTTCCACGATAGTGCAGTCGAGCAATTACTTCTTGCCCAACATAGCAACCCTTTTGCCAGTTTAATGCATTGAGGATATCCAAATTTAAAAGTTGAGCAACGTATTTTCCACTGCTTAAATTGCTTAGCCTGACAAAACCGTTTTGCATTAGGATCGGTGTGGCATTTGATGCGTTTTCAGGTGGATTTTCTTGTAGAGAAATGAAGCAATTTTCAGAAAGTTGAAGATGTAAAGACGTTTCTGGAGCACTGTCGGTGATTACAGCGTGGAAATGACTTTTTTCTATTTTCACATCAGAACGCAAAATAAACATATTCAAACGTTTAATGGTGCTGTCTATGTTTTCGTCTTGACTTAATAAATACACAAAATCAGCATCTCGGATTAATACAAATATGGCTAATACTTCTCCTTTAGGAGAGCAAAAAGCGTTGATTCCATTTTTTCTAATATCGTTGCTCAATTGACCCTGCAAAAACGTGTCTGTGTCTGCACCGCTCAGTTTGAATGTTTTAAACGTTGTGTGATAAATCATGTTACTAATTGTACGTTATGAAAATGGTTTCGGCATTAGAATAGCTTGACCTTGAACGTTAAATGTATAAGTAAGGATGCGGTTATGAATCGAGAAGAGTTGGTGAAAAAAAAATGCAGACCAATTGCTCAGACGGAAGATGCGCTTGACGAGGCAAGAGTGGCTCAATTGCATCGGTTGATTATGGATTGGAGTATTGAAGATCAAACGATAAGACGTCGATTTTTGATGAAGAAGTACAGTGTTGTATTGGACTTTGTAGCCGCGATAGGAGCGCTTTCAGTGCAAGAGTGCCATCATCCAGTAGTTTGCTTTGGCTATGGTTTCGTGGAAGTTCGGTATACAACCCATTCAGTGAATGGGCTCAGTTTGAATGATTTCATTTGCGCTATAAAAATTGATGAAATATATGCTTGAACGAGTGATTGCTAGTTTTGGTTTTGAAGCATTGTGTGAAAATCCAAAAACGGGTGTTCGTCAGACGTTGAAGCATCGACGTAGTATGCGTCCAGTTTGCGGCGATTTAGTACATGTGAAGGATGATATTATTTCTGAGATTCTTCCAAGGAAAAATGTTGTAGAGCGTATAAAGAGTAATAAGGCGAAGCCTCCTATTGCTGCCAATATAGATATGTTGGGGATAGTGGTCAGCCATGAACCTCTTACGCCTTGGTTTTTTATTGATGCGTGGTTGCTTATAGCATGGGTGCAGAATATAAAGCCAATTTTGATTAAAAATAAATCAGATATTTCAAGCTTTGCTTCTTTTGAACAAAAATTCAATAATCGGTTTGATAGATGTGGCTATGCAGAGTGGACAGGAAGCGCGATTAATGGAGAAAATATTGATGCGCTTTTACATGGATTTAGGGATAAGATTGTTTTGCTGGTGGGTTTGTCGGGTGTGGGTAAATCAAGTTTAACAAATGCCTTGATTCCTAATGCGCAAGTAAGAACGCAATCTTTATCGCTTTATTCGTCAGATGGTAAACACACGACTACCAATTCGGTTTTACATCACTTTGAGGATGATTTGCAAGGAGGCTTAATTGATTCGCCTGGGATCAAAGAGATTGATTTGGTGATGCCCGATAATATGGAGGAGGCTTGGCCAGAATTTGAGCCTTTTCTTGGGAAGTGTCAATTTCGAAATTGCCAGCATGGAAAAGAACTCGGTTGTGCGATTTTAGCAGGCGTTAAGGAAGGATTAATACATGAAAATCGTTACCAATCATTCTGTCATCTTAAAAAAACATTGGGGTTGAAGAATTTTTGGGAGTGAATTTAGTTATGATTCATCGTTAATTCGAATGGTTTTAAAAAAATCATCCCAATAGGGACCCCCCTTAAATCGTTCTATTAAGAAAGATACAAATGTCTTCATACGCTGAGATAAATGGTGCGTTTGAGGATAAATGGCATATGCATTAAGTTGAGGTAGACTGTATTCTGGCAAAATGGGAATTAGTTTGCCATCTTCTATATCTTTATAGGTGATGAATGTTGGTGTAATAATAATTCCCAATCCTTCAATAGCGGCTTGATTAAGGAATTCACCTGTATTGGCTCTTAGAATGGGCTGTATTTTTGTTTTTATTGTTTTGCCTCGCCTGTTTGTCAAATCCCAGTGTTGAAAGTCACGATATAAACTATACACAAGGCACTTGTGATTTTTTAATTCTGATAAAGATTGCGGTGTGCCCATTTTTTTGAGGTAAGAGGGGCTTGCACACATAGTGGTTCGAATAGGTGCTAAACGGCGGGCAATCAAACTTGAATCTGGCAAATGAGCTATTCGAATAGCCAAATCAAACCCTTCCTGTATTAAGTCGACTTCTCGATCATTAAAATCTAATTCGAATTCAACTTGAGGATGCAGTTTTGAAAATTCGGTGATAGCGGAGCTGACATGCATGAGCCCAAATGTAGATGGCAAGGCAATTTTTAACGGACCCTTTAATGTGGCGTGCGATTGAGATGTTTTTAGTTCAGCTTCACGGACATCTTCTAAAATGCGAGTAGCAAGTTTATAAAAATCTTTTCCGATATCAGTTAGATTAATACGTCTGGTGGTACGGTGAAAAAGTTCAACACCGAGATGCCCTTCCAATTCACTAAGTCGTCGGCTAATAACCGACTTCACGACCCCCAACCTGTCAGCAGCGGCACTAATGCCGTTTGACTCAACCACACGTGTGAATGTTTCCATGTTTTTAAACCGATCCATATATCTCCAATTGTTTCTAAAAAAAGAACAAATATTTCTTATTATGCCTGTTTATTTCTTTAATGAGCAACTATTATAATGCTGTGCATAACAAGTTATTTTTAAATAAATGTAAGAACTTATAAGGATATTTACACTAAGCACGTTCAACTACATTAAGGCATAGGCTGTAAGTTTCATTTAAAAAATCCATAAGCTCTTAAAATAAATATGGTTGTATTATGAAGATTGGGAATACCGATAAAAAATATGGATCCGTTAGTCTCTTTATACATTGGATTAGCCTAATTAGTGTTTTGGGGCTATTTTTTCTGGGAATATGGATGGTTGATCTTGAATACTATCATAGTTGGTATAGAACGGCTCCTGAGTTGCATATAAGCATCGGCATCTTTTTATTTTCTCTCACCCTACTACGTATAATTTGGTTGAGGTTGTCGCCAAAGCCAGCATCATTGAATACAGGATGGACATTGATCTTTGAGAAGATTGGGCATCGCAGTTTGTATGCGATTCTTTTGTTGTTGATGTTTTCTGGATATTTGATATTTACCGCTGATGGACGGTCAATATCATTTTTTCAATTGTTTGATATTCCATCAACCATTACTAGTATTCCTGATCAAGAAGATTTGGCGGGGTCAGTGCATGAAATTTTGGCGTGGACATTGATAGTATTGGTTAGCTTGCATGCACTAGTTGCTTTATGGCATCATTTCATCGTAAAAGATAGGACTTTGAAAAGGATGCTTGGTCAATAGCCTGCATGTTTTGAGGAAATTTTGTATTAGAAACGTTAATCTTAACAAGGAGAATTATTATGAGAAAGAAAATTAAATTATTATCGGCTTTAGTATTTGTTTTTGCGCTGAATGCTCACGCAGATGATTATAAAATTGACATTCCAGGGCAACACGCTTTCATCAATTTTAAAGTGAAACATTTGGGTTACAGCTGGTTGCTTGGGGATTTTAAGAAATTTCGTGGAAACTTTACTTACGATGCGAGTAACCCATCAGCAACGAAAATTAAGGTTGTTATAGACACAACCAGCATAGATTCTAATCACGCTGCTCGAGATAAGCATTTGCGTGGAAAGGATTTTTTAAATGTGAGTAAATATCCCGAGGCTCAATTTGTAAGTACAAGCTACAAAGAAAATTCAGACGGTACTGGTGAAATGAAAGGGAACTTAACATTGAATGGCGTAACGCGATTAGTGACGTTGAAGACTGAAAAAATAGGCGAAGGGAGAGACCCATGGGGTGGGTATAGGTCAGGTTTTTCAGCGACAACTGAATTTGCGATGAAGGATTTTAATATTAAGAAAGATTTAGGACCTGCATCAACGCATGTATTTCTTGATTTGCATATTGAAGGCATACGCCAGTAGTTTTTGATTTGGTTCGATTTTTGAAGTAAGGCGTAGAAATACGCCTTACTTCTTTTCGTAAATAAATTACAAGCTGTACAATAGGAGCCAGTATTCAATTTTTTATTGTTAATTAGAAATGCATTTTTTACTCTCACCAGCTAAATCACTTAATTGCGATGGATTAATATTGCCTCACAATGAGGCTAAGCCAATCTTTATTAAAGAAGCTGATATTTTGGCAAAAGCATTGCGTCGGAAAAAACCAAAAGAACTGAGTGCTCTGATGCACATCAGCGATAAATTAGGCGAATTGAATTACCACCGTTATCAACGGTGGAATGAGGGTATGGAGGGCGAAGAATCCAGAGAAGCAGTCTATATGTTTCAAGGTGATGTGTATCAAGGGCTATCAGTTGAAGAATGTACGCCTAAGCAAGTTGAGTATATACAGTCTACAACACTCATACTGTCGGGGCTGTATGGATTGCTAAAACCGCTGGATCGTATTCTGCCCTATCGCCTTGAAATGGGAACACGCCTAAAAACTAGAAAAGGAATTGGCTTATATGCTTATTGGGGTGATAAGTTATCCAAAGCAATTAATGCTTTGGGCGATGATGCAGTAGTCAATCTTGCATCCAATGAATACTTTAAATCTGTAAATAAGTCAGTGTTGAAGCGACCAGTGATAGAAATTAAATTCAAAGAGTGGAGAAATGGTGAATATAAAATTATTAGTTTTTTTGCCAAAAAAGCACGTGGCATGATGGTGCGCTGGGCGGCAGAAAACGAAGTACGTAAACTTGAAGATTTGAAAAATTTTGATTTTGAAGGCTATTCTTTTGAAATGAAAGTGTCAGATGATCAAGTTTGGGAATTTAGAAGGAAAAAAACGTGACAGGACAAAAAATATCTGTTGATATTCCTCGCTTGAGAGATATCAAGTCATCTATGTCTAAAGGGGAATACAAGGCAAGCAAGTTGCGCAACATGCATGACCCTGAAACATTTCGGTTGCCTAAGCCTCGATGGATAAAAGCAAAAGCTCCTAAGATTGAAGATGCTCACCGCGTGCGTAAAATCAAGAGCATGATGCGTGAACTTAATTTGCATAGCGTTTGTGAAGAGGCGTCGTGTCCTAACTTAAGCGAGTGCTTTGGTCACGGCACGGCAACTTTCATGATAATGGGTGATATCTGCACTCGCAGATGCCCTTTTTGTGATGTGGCTCACGGTAGACCTAAACAATTGGATGAAAATGAGCCAGCAAACCTTGCTAAAGCCATCGGAAAGTTGGGTTTAAAATACGTAG